>CACXYH010000060.1 GCA_902771785.1 uncultured Prevotellaceae bacterium | reverse complement strand
CATCCTGCTGCTGATTCTCGATGCCGCAAGTTTCCCCTCGTTCACTAACTTGTAAACGTACTGCCGCGAACACCCCATCAGTATCGCTGCCTTGGCAAACGTCAGATACTCCTGATTCTGCAACCCAATGACAGGCTCCACAGCATTCATGAAATCCTGCTGTCGTTTCTTACGTGCCTCCTTCGCCTTCGTCTGACACTCCTCGCAGCAAAACTTCTGCATTCCGCTCCTTGCCACGAACTCCTTACCACAATACTTGCACTTTCTAACTTGCTTCATTTTCTTGTCACTTTTGATAGTTTTTACATTCATTCTCTTTTCCCTACCGTTGAGTCAACCTTCATACACCATTGTCGCCAGATGTCAACTCAGACCGCATCGTGACTATCTCCGAATCCGTCCGTCCTGTTTTGTCACCCTTTGCACCCCGTCGTTACCCTTTGTCAACTGAGTCCGCAGAATGACGATTTTCAGGCTCCGTAAATTCCTCGCGGTAGAAATACGTTGCAAAAATATACTGAAATTCGGTTACTACCAAATTCCAGCCATCAAGTGTTAAAAATCAAAAGTTACTGAAAATGAGCGTTTTACAAATAGTTAGTATTAGTTATTCCTGGTTGTTTATACCCGTTTAGATACAACCATAGAAGGCACTACTACCGATACTAGTGACACTGCTGGGGATATTTATTGTCTCAAGAACATTAAGATTACAAAAGGCATAGTCTCCGATGCTAGTAATCCCGTCAGGAAGTGTTACTGAAGTAACCATTGAAGAAGTCAACCCAGAAGATACCGTCCTATAATATTGTTCAAATGAATGATTTCCTATACTAGTAATGCCACTTTCAACTACAATTTTAGTATGTTGATACATAAACCATGGAGCAGTATATGATTCAGTGAAGTCCGGAATTGCGCCTTCACCACTGATTGTCAATGTCCGAGTAGATGAGTCATATTCCCACATCGGTCCGCTGCCTCCTTTAATGTACTTTTTTTCAGCCCACGCACTCGGCATAGAAAACAAAACGAGAAGCAGCGACAGGGCTGCCCTTAATTTTAATCTTTTTGTCATAATCCTTTTGTTTTTAGTTATATGTATAGTTTGTAAAATTTAGTTACAAAATAACAAAAAATCTTGCAAATCACCAACGATTTGTGTGTTAAAAATTACGAAATCCAGCAAATAGCATCGTTTGTTGTTGCTTTCACTCGTAGTTTGAGCCCAAAATGGATAGGATACCTCCCCAGCCCCTCCGAGGAGTGGGATGAATAGCAAACCGACGAGGCTCCTTGCGGATGCCTCGGCGGATATTTTCGGTGAGGAATGGGAAATGTCAGTACTCGATGAGGTCGAGGCCCTGTGCGCGATAGAAGGGGAATTTCTCATCGCTCGACAACAGGGGCAGACGCTCGGTGATGGCGTGAGCGATAATCATGTAGTCGCTCGGGGCGCGGTGGTTCTATCCGAAGTTCAGGCGCAGACGACTGTAGGTGTAGCCCACGTCGGGGCGCACGGGCAGGAACTCGATGTTCAGTTCATCCTCCACGATTCTGAGCACTTCCTCTGATGTCTTCCAGTAGCGGTTGAGCAACTTCTTGTTGTTGAAGTGTACCACCAGTTCGCGCATCTACTCAGCACAGGCAAATCGTATCTGCTTGAGGAGGTCCTCTACGACTTTAAGCTGCTGTAAAGATATCAATGCCATCGCGTTCTATTTGCTGCCTGAAAAAAGGGCGAAGATTTTTATGGTCTTGTATTAAGTCCACGTTACAGCCAAGAATTTGTTCTAAGTACTGGGCCGCCAGAATATGATTATAAAACTTTGGCGGCATGGTGACGAAGATGTCGATATCGCTGCCTTCGTGGTACGGAGTTTTTCTGATACATCCAAATGTTTAGGCATTTTTTTGTTTTCCGTTTTGGCCCAAAACGGGTTCTGTTTTGACCCAAAATGCAATACGTTTTGGGCCAAATCGGCGGGCGTTTTGGGCCAAAACGCAAAGGGCAGAAGTGCGGGTTGCTTTTTCTATCCTCTGTTCTATCCTACGAATGCTTGTTTTGAGGCTTAAGATGCAGTAACTTTGCATCGGCAAAAATAATCATAGAATAATTAAAAAAGAGAAGAATATGGCAGTATTTTACAGACTACAACAGAAGAACGACCGCAATTGCCGGCAGACTTTCGGCAAGTGGTACGCCCGGGCGGTGCACATGGAGACGGTGGAGACGAACGAGCTGGCGATGATGATGCAGCAGAACTGCACGCTGAAGCGGAGCGACATCGTGGCGGTGATAAGCGAACTGGTGGACACGATGACGCGCGAGATGCAGAACGGAAAGCGCATCAGGCTCGACGGGCTGGGCACATTCAAGATAGGACTGACGAGCGAAGGGGTCAGCGACCCGAAGGACTTCAGGCCCGAACGCCACGTGAAGGGGACGCACGTGCTGTTCTATCCCGAGACGCACGTGAAGCGCGACGGACAGCGACTGCGGGCCTTGCTCACGGGCACGAAGGCACAGGAGTTGCCAGTGCAGAAGCGATAAACAATGAAGAAGGGGCTTACCTGCGGGGCAGAAGCTATCTGACTACATCGTTCGCCTGTCCATCCACAACTCCAGAAGTGGGTCTGAAAGGCTGTAGACCTTCTCTTTCCGGGTAATCAGGTCGTCTTCCAGCAGGCGGAGCGCTGCCGACTGGGTGGCGCTGGGCGACTTCAGGCGATGCTTCTTGGTGAATGCTGCCGAAGTGATGCTGCTGACCTGACGCTCCTCATAGATGGCATAGAGCAGTTCTTTCTGAGACTCCGTGATATAGGCAAGCTGTTCGCGGATGCGCGTATCGTTCTCCATGACAAACGCCTCGGATAGTTGTGCGACGGCCTCCAGGGTGCACGTCTCGCCTTTTGGGGTGATGGCAAAGGCGTCTTTCATGATACGTTGCAGGTAGAGGGTCACGCCCTTGAAGGTATCATAGACTTTCTGAATAGCTTCCGGCTCGATGTCTTTTCCTGCCTGATGGAAGTGGTGAAGCACGAATGCTGCATAGACGTCGGGGGGGATGGGTTCCAGTCGGACGGACTTGGAACTTTGGTAAAACGGACGATGCGATGAAAAGAACATTTCTTCCATCAAGCGACGCTGGCTGCCAGCAAAGACGAAATTGGCATTCTGCATTCGCTGGATATGGCTGCGAAGAATGGCCTCGACATTCTTTTCCGGGTATTTCGTGATTTGCTGGAACTCGTCGATAACCACCAGGCAGCGCTTGTCGGCCTGCTCCAGGAAGGCGAAAATCTCTTCGACTGTATAATCGGGCTGGGTGATATCGCCCAGCTTGATGTCGAATGTAGGGGTGTTCTGAATGGGGTCGTAGCCGAAGCTGGCACTCAGCGACTTCAGCGTGAGTGCAAACAGGCGACGCATCTTCGCGCTTCGCGAAGCTACTTTCTTGAACACGGCCGTACCAAAAGCGTAGATAAACTCGCGGAAAGTGGTCGTATGGAGTATGTCTATCGTGATCGTGATATAGTTCTCGGCCAATTCGGGCTTGTCGAAGACGAAGTCGACCAGTGACGTCTTGCCCATGCGTCGTGCGGATGTGAGCACGACGTTCAGCTGATTGGTCAGGCTCATCAGCAACTGTCGGGCTTCTTCCTCTCTGTCGCAGAAATACGCTGCTGGTATTTTTCCCGACACGATAAACGGATTCATGTTGATACTCATAGCTGCCTGTCGTTTGTTGTTCGGCAGCAAAGTTACATGTTTTCCTTGAATTACCAAAATAAAATTACCGAAAAAAAATAATTTCTTTTCGGTAATTCTACTTTGACTGGCATTTCGACTGCGGAAAACTGCCCGTCTGAGGGGCAACTACTCGCTGCGCTCTATCAGGGCAACGGCGTAGGCAGAGATGCCTTCCTCGCGGCCGGTGAAGCCCAGACGCTCGGTGGTGGTGGCCTTGATGGATATCTGGTCGGGCGAACAGCCGATGACTTCGGCCATGGTCTGCTGCATCTGGGGGATGTGAGGGTTCATCTTGGGGCGCTCGGCACAGATGGTGGCGTCGATATTGCCCAGCCGATAGCCCTTGGAGGCCAGCAGCTCGATGGTCTTGCGGAGGATGACCTTGCTGTCGATGCCGTCGGTCTCGGCTGCCGTGTCGGGGAAATGATAGCCAATGTCGCGCATGTTGGCGGCTCCCAGCAGGGCGTCGCAGATGGCGTGTATGAGCACGTCGGCATCGCTATGGCCCAGCAAACCGAGCTGATGCTCCAGGCGGATGCCGCCTATCCACAGTTCACGTCCCTCGACAAGGCGATGAACATCGAATCCCATTCCTACTCGTATCATATAGTAACTTTTTTGATGATTTGGCTTACAAAGTTAAGAAATAATAAGAAAAAACAGGGTTTGGCAGCCTTCATTTTTATTCTTATTAGCGTTTTATCAGTTTTTTTTGTATCTTTGCAGCAGTATAAAACATTTCCAACATGAAAAAAATTGCATTCTTGGCTGTAGCCGCTATCATGGCTACCTTGAGAGTAGGGGCATGGGAAGCCACAACAACGGAGATGAACTTCAGACAGCTGGCAGAACCCAAGCTGACAGTGCCCACCATGGAGTTGAAAAGCAACTACGGCCCCACCAGCTACTACTACCGGCCGGAACTGGAACTGCGCCTTGAGGACCACAAGCCTTGGGCAAAGGAGAACTGGACGTGGATGAAAAGCAACGAGGGGGTGAAGCCCTACAAGTTTATGGACGACATAACCTTTGCGGGCATTCCAGTATTCGCGGCCGGATGGCTGATCAAGGGCGAGAAGGCTTCGTTTCGCCAGGACTACAAGAACAAACACTCTAACACGCGACTAATTACGAACTTCAAGACGGGTATCGACGACTACACACAGTTCTTTGGACCGGCGCTGACCGTGGGCCTGAAGGCGGGCGGCTACGAGGGCCGCAGCGACTGGGGCCGCCTGCTGGGCTCGTCGCTCATGTCGTATGCCATCATGGCGGGCTTCGTGAACGGCATCAAGTACACGGCCAGCGAGATGCGTCCCGACGGCAGCACGGCCAACTCATGGCCATCGGGCCACACGGCCACCTCGTTTGTGGGTGCCACCATCCTGCACAAGGAGTACGGACTGACGCGCTCGCCCTGGTTCTCGGTGGCTGGCTACGGCATGGCTACGGCCACGGGCGTGATGCGCATTCTGAACAATCGCCACTGGATTAGCGACGTGCTGTCGGGTGCCGGCATCGGCATCATGTCGACGGAGCTGGGCTATGCCCTGGGCGACCTGCTCTTCAAGGACAGGGGGCTGCTGCGGAACGACCTGCAGAACTTCAGCGAGAATCCGTCGTTCTTCGCCATCTCGATGGGTCTGAGCTTCGGTTCAAAAAGCCTTGGCTTCAATGACGAAAACCTCGTAACCAATCTCGACGACCAGTTTGATGATGATGAAGAAGACGAACAAGTTGACATTGACTTCCACACGGCTACTTCGGTAGATGCCGAAGGTGCCTACTTCTTCAATAAGTACATAGGCATTGGCGGACGCCTGCGCGTAAGGGCTATGACGGCTAAGGGATGGAGCAACTTCATCGGATGGGCACACGAAGACCGCGACTTATTCGTAGACTACGTGAAAGGTATGTACCAATTATTCCCATCGTCGACCTCGATGAAGACCAACGAGGAGATAGACCGAGAGCTGAGCGACATCATCACCGACGAGGAGATTACCGTGGAGAGCGACCACCTCACGGAGTTCTCGGCCAACGTGGGCCTTTACCTGAACCTGCCGCTGAGCAACCGCTTCGCCTTAGGAACCAAATTCCTCATCGGACGCACCATGACCCAGGAACTCGACATCAACGCGGCCTACAAGGGCACCGTCAAGCGCATGGACACGCACATCGTCATCGACAACAACGAGGTGCAGGACTTGAGCATCAGCAACTTGAGAAACGGCGACAAGTATGACGTGGAGTGGGACTACCTGACGCTGGGAGGCAACAACTCGACTACCTACGGCACCGGCTTATCGCTGACCTACAAGCACAAGTCGAACTTCATGTGGAGGGTGTTCGTGGACTACGACTACTCTAAAAAAGAATTCGAACTGACTTACGACCCCCTGCGCTTCTTGAAACTGACGACACCCGACTTGAGCGCGCTCTTCACAACGATGAATACGTCGCTCGACCCATATATCTACAAGAAGGAAAAGACGATGCACTACTTCACCATTGGCGCATCGTTCGCGATATCGTTCTAAGAAAACTTCAAGGGAGTAAAAAGGATAAAGGACTTGTTCAGCGTCTGAACAAGTCCTTTATTCCATCCATATCGAAGGCCAGCGTGAAGCGTAGCGTCTGGTCGAGCGGGTTAGACTGGGCGGTGGAGATGACGTAGCCCACGTCGAGCGAAAAGACGTTCATGCGGAAACCGCCGCCCACGGTGAAATACTTGCGGTTGCCCTTGGAGGCACTCTCGTGGTGATAGCCGGCACGCAGCGAGAATTTGTCGTTGTAGACGTACTCGGCACCCACGCTCCACTGTATCTCCTCGAGCTCCTCCTTGAAGCCGTCGGGGGCGTCGTTGAAGCTCTTGAATATGCCGCTGATGCTACCCATGTCGCTATACTCGCGGCGCACGCGGTCCTGATATTCGCTGGCATTCTCGCCCTCGAGCTGCTTGGGGACGGTGGGCACGAGCAGCTTGTTGGCATCGGCCGAAATGGAGAAGCGGTTCCACTCGTCGATGGGCACCATGAGCGAAGCACCCAGACGCATGTTGGTGGGAATGAACTGGCTCTCCTCGTCGCCGTAATAGGAGATCTTGCTGCCTATGTTTGAGATGTTGAGTCCGAGGCCGAGCTGACACTCGCGGTTGCCCAGCATGACGTAGTTGTTGTAGTACATGGCCAGGTCGGCGGCGAAAGCCGAGGCGGGCTTAGAGTCTTCGCTGTAGTCATACCGCAGGTCGGAGTAGATCCAGCGGATGGCTGCCGCAATGGAGAACTTCTCGCTCAGCATGAGCGAGTAGGCGGCATCGAGCGACATTTCGTAGGGTTTCACGGTCATGCCGTCCTGATCGACGAGCTCGACCTCGCCCAAAGAGAAATAGCGCAGCGAACCGGAAAGCGACGAGTAGTCGCCGATGCGATAGTAGCCGGCCATGTAGGCCAGGTCGATGTCGCTCACCAGCTGACGCAGCCAGGGGGTGTAGTTCAGAGCTACGCCAGCACGGCTGATGCAGAAAGGATACTTAGCGGGATTCCAGTACTGCGAGTTGACATCGGGGTCGGTGGCTGCACCGACGTCGCCCATACCTGCAGCGCGGGCATCGGGGGCAATGGTCTGCGAGATGACAGCATGCTCAACGGGATTGAACATGGTGTTCTTGTCGTCGTCGGCCCAGGCAAATGCGGCCAACAGGAACCAGCAGACAAGCGTAAGGAGGGTTCTTTTATTCTTGTTCATCGTCTATAATAACGCTATGTCAGGACTATTTATTGCCTAACACGATAAGTTTCCTGGCATTGGTGGCCTTCGTGCTGCCACCGGAACTGATAAGCACGCGATAAAGATAGACTCCCGTCTGGAGCACGCGGCCGCCGTCGACAGTGAGGTCCCAGTCGATGGTGTAGGTGTTGTCGGTAGAGAGTCCTGTCTCGCTGTGCTGCCAAAGTTTGCGGCCGGAGGTGTCGAACACTTCGAGCTCTACGTCCATCTGGCTGCCCGTGCGGTCGTGATTGATGACGAAGGCCGTACGCGAAGAGGCGGGATTATGGGTGCAGATGACGCTGATAAGCGAGGGCTCGAGCTTCGAGTCGACCTCGAAGGTGAGCTCGGCCGTCGACGAGTTGTTGAGCACGTCCCACGCCCGGAACAGCAATTTGTGCTGACCATCGGGCAGCGAAGGAATGCTGTAGCCCACGTGGCCGCTACGATAGTCGCCGAAGTCGTAGACGAAGTAATCGTTGAGCGTGTAGGTCTTCGACATCTCGCCGTCGATAATCAGTTCGAGGTCGTGGCCGATGCCGCTGCCGGCAGCGTTGATGCCATCCTTATCGGTCAGCTCGGCATAGAAATAGGGGGTGGAGTTCACCTTGCCGCCATTGACGAACGAGCTGGAGTTGAGGTAGCAATAGACTGAGGGGCCGACGCCATCGTTCTGTTCGTCGGTATTACTGCCCATGACGAAGCGGTCGCACTGGCCGTGAGCCTCGAGCTGGCGGTCGGCACTGACGGCGTAGAGCAGGATGAGTCCCTCGGAATCGTCGTAGCTGATGTCCTTAGGCACGGCAAAAGTGAACTTGAACTTGCCGCCAATGATGCTGTCGGAACCGCTATAGATGGTGTTGGGACGGTCGGTGAAGACCAGCGCCTTGTCGGTTTCGGCGGTGTTGTTCATCTTGCATACAATCGTTTCCTCGGCATCGCGCACGGTGGCGGTGACGGTTCCGCTGAAGTTTTCGTAACCGGGGATGCGGCCTTGTACCGTAACCTGTGAGCCGGCGCTCAGTCTGACGGGGCCATCCTGCACCGACTGGCCGTTGATGCTGTCGACAACAGCTGTCAGCGTGGGCGATGCCAGCGTCAGGGCTGGGTCGCCCAGCAGCGTGTACTGCAGTTTGTTGGCCGTATGGTCGTATTCTTCACCGGGGCCAGCCATGATAAGCTGGTTCTTTGCCATGCGAACGGCGTCGCCAATGGTGTTGCGTCGGCCGGCGGTGGAGCCCAGCACATACTTCATGAAGGCTTTGTTCATGTAGCGGTTATAGGAGGAATAGACGGTGCGCGTGGTGCCATAGAAGGCAATGGCACCGCCATTTTTGTTGAGCATGGCCGCCTCGCCTATGTTGTCTTCCTGACCATCGAAGGGCATGATGTCGCACGATGCCGTCAGCCAAAGCGGCAGGCGAAGGGAAGTAGACGTCTCGAAATCGGCAAGACGAACCACCGTCTCGTGCGACATCGTGTAGGGAGCACCATGACCCGTATAGTTCATGACCAAGGCTCCGCTCTGCATCTGCTGCTTGACGAGGCGCGTCACGTCGGGATAGGTGTTGCCCGTTGACGAGGTGACACGGGTGTAGGCATCCCAATAGATTTTCTTGATATTGTAAGAAGGATAAAGTGAGTCTACCAGATGGATGACATCCTCGGCATCGTTCATGTGCAGATTCTGGTTGCCGTCGTCGCCCATGAAGCAGAGCGTGTTCTGCCAGCCGCCTGCATACTCATTGTTGGCGTAGCTGATGATCTTGTCGACGAAGACCGTAGCGTCGGTCTCGCTGCGGGCCGTGAGGCGACCTATGCCCACATCGGCACAATCGTTGCTGAGCAGGCGCGAGCCTTCGCCATCGTCGAGCATACCGAAGAAGTCGTCGCTCACGTAGCACTGGGTCTCGCTGAAGGAGTTCTCGCTCTCGAAGCAGAGCAAGAAGTCGTCGGGCGAATAGTTGCGCCAGTCGCTGGTAAGCATGCGGTTGTCCCATGCTCCGTCGCCAAAAAGCAGCAGATAGCGGGGCATATCGGCCTCGCTCGCTGCGCGGTCGTAGAGCATCTTCAGATAGCGGCGATAGGCATTGGCATCGGGAGTGCCACTCGAAAACTCGTTGAAAAGCTCGTCGGCAGGCACTATGCGCACACGAAGGCTGTCGCGCTGCTCATGCAGTTGCTTCAGCCGCTCGGCCTGGGAAAGGAGTTTCTGGGTGGTGGGAATGAGTATCACCATGTCGACTGCCTCATCGGCATGGTGGTCTTGATTGGTGATGCGATAGACATACTCAGGAACAGGCAATGAAGCTGTGGCTACATCAGGAGCCGGTTTGGGAGTAGCGAAGCGAAACTCAAAATAGTCGAGCCGCAGATTGCCGCCCGAAGTCTGCTTAATGACAATCTCATTCTGTGACTTCAGCTGCGAGTTCAGGCTCAGCGTAAAGGTCTCTGTCACCGCAGAGGCATAATTGTCCTTGAGCTTGCCGGTGCTTGCGTTGAACAATGAGCTCGATGCGGTGATGGTGCCGGCATCTTCACCATTCACAGAAACAGTTGCAGAAAACTTTGCATCGAACGACATGCTGATGACCAAACGTGCCGACGAAGCACCCTCGTAGGCCGAAAGCTGATAGGAATGAGACACACCGACGCCGAAAAGCCTGCTGTCGTAGAGGTTGCGACCGCCATGGAACCATGCGTAATTGTCGACCTCATAGAGCTCATGATAATCGTTAGCCGAGGGATAATTGTCCTCGAACAGCTGAAGGCTGTCAACAAACAGAGGCTCTGCATCGCTCTCGGTCAGGAAATAATAGCCGTATTCGGAATAGGGATTGCGAACGCGATAGGAAGTAGCCGAACTCCAGTTGACAGGCCCCACACCGTAGAAAATGCGCTTGCCACCCACCTTACATGTGGGTACCTCCTGCAAATCATCTGTCCGCTCAAGATAACTGGCCGTCACCTGTTCCGGCTGCAGGGCACCACCATAGCCATAAAGCTTCACCTTATCTATATTAGAGAAGCCTGCCTGGCGAATAAGCGACTCGGTAAGCTGATAGAAACCAGTCTGCGGAATACGTATTTTTGCCCACTGACCAGTAGCCAGCACAGAGTGATCGGCATAACGTTCTGAAGCCGAGGGGGCACGCTGCTGACGGCGAGAGGCCAGAACAGGCATAGACTTAATGCTCATTTTGAAGCTGACAAGCTTTTGATACTTGCCATCGCGACACACAAGAGGCACGAACGAAGCATAGAGCACACCCTTTTTGCGTGAGACACCCACCATCTGAGTGACGACGGGCAATGCCGGAAGTGAGTCGGACGTGATGAGATGGTAGCGGCGAATGTCGCCCGCTGACATATCAATAAACTCCGGATACTCGATACTGACCTCATAGACAGAGTCGGCATAGTGGCTGCCTAAAGGCCATGAGCACGTGAAACGAGGCAGCACGGAGTCTATCTGCACCTCACTGGCAGTCAGATTAAAGAACTCCTGGGCGGCAGCTTTGGGTACTACGCTCAGTAGGATTGCAAGTATCAGGATGTATCGTTTCACCATTCAGTTATCTGCAGTTAAAGTCGAGAACTTTCTTTCCTTCAAGCCATCCTTCCAGATGGTCGCCTATGCTGACAGGACCCACGCCTACGGGAGTACCCGTAAAAAGCAAATCGCCTGTCTTCAAGGTGAAGAACCGTGAAATATAGGCTATCAGCTCATCGACAGAGTAGAGCATATCGCCTGTCCATCCTTGCTGCACCGTCGTACCGTTGATGTCAAGGTGGAAACTAATGCCGCCTTCACGCTGCACCGACTGCTGGACACTCTCCCACTCTCCTATTACTGCCGAGCCATCGAAGCCTTTGCAGATAGTCCAAGGATGCCCCTGCTGACGAGCCTTGCGCTGTAGGTCGCGGGCGGTAAAGTCGATGCCCACAGTCACTGCGTCGTAATAACGATGGGCAAACCGTACAGGAATACCCTTGCCTAAACGACAGATACGCACTACCAACTCAGCCTCGTAGTCTACCTGTTCACACCAGTCGGGAATGAAAAAAGGCTTGTGGTCCTTCAGCAGAGCTGAGTCGGCCTTCGTGAAAATCACGGGTTCTTCTGGTTTATATAACGCGCCATCGAGCTCTTTATTGTGCTCAATGTAGTTCATGCCTACGCCAAATATCTTCATCTTATAAACTTTTAACGGATGCAAAGATACGAAATAAATCATAATTCGTAAGGCATAATTCATAATTATTTTATACTTTTGCACCTGTTATGAAACAACTGACAAGAATGAAAACGGTGTGGTTGCTGTTCACACTGCTGCTGACAACGGCCACTGTCTGTGCACAACAGCGCACAGACCCTCGAAGCCTCAGCTTCATTGGCATGCCACTCGAAGGGCTACCCGACTCCGTGTCGGCCGCACTGGTGCGCATGGGCTTCACGCCTTGGGGAACCGATGAAGACAATGGCGACTTGAACTTTCGAGGTAACTTCTACGGAATACGAAGCAAGCTGCTCATCGGCTGCGACGAAGACTCGAAACTGGTCACATCGGCCTACGTCACCATTGGCCCTTACCGGACCAAAGAAGCCTACGACCGCAACCTGCGCTATTTCATCATGAAACTGCAAAAAGACTACGGCACCTTCACCCTGCGCAGCGGTGCCTACTTCAACATTGGAGACTACGGACTTATCAAGGTGTCGGGCGAGGACAACGAAACGGGAATCAAAAACATCAAGGTGTTTTTCTTTAACACCTCGCCTTTCTACAAAGACGCCGCCATTCGCGGACTGAACGGAAACGTCATGGAAGTGGCTACTACCAACCCTGTCGCCGAAGAAGCCGTGGAGCACTTTGACCGCCAAGGCCGATTGGTACAGGAAGAACTCACCGAACGGCAATACGACGTCTACGGCTATCTGCTAACTGCCAAGATGAAAGAAGAGAAAGGCGGCTACAGCACACTGGTTTTCACCTATGACGATAACTATCGGCTAAAACGCCGTACGCTGACTAACACAGAAGCTGGCATCCGATACGTGAACGAATACACCTGGGACGACGATGACGAAATCACCATGCAGACACAAAAAGTGTTTGACAAGAATAATGAATGCGTCATGTCGCTCATCCTCAAGAACCAGTACGACAAGCGCGACAGCAAGTACAACTGGACGCAAAACACGCTTAAGCTCACCTACTGGGATCCGAAGTCCGAATCACAGCAGACGCCCGTACTCCAGAAACGTACTGTCAGCTATTGGGAAGACGAATGATCTGCCGGCTGGCATCAAAAGAAAGAAAAAAGAAAAGTGCGCTGTCCTTAGATGAAAGAACAGCGCACTTCTATTATAGTGGAAAATGATTGCTCCTGATTACTCGGCAGCAAGTGTAAAGCGGCGGAAAGCCACAATGTCGAGCTCCTTGTCCTGAGCCTTCACCCACTGGGCAACCGTAGCCTTGTCGCCATCACCAAACTGGAACTCCTGGTCAACGAGGCAGTTCTCCTTGAGGAACTTGTTCACGCGACCCTTGGCGATGTTCTCAATCATAGGCATCTTCAGCTGGGCTTCGCCCTCAGCTTTCGAAGTCTCGATGAGCTTGCGAGCCTCATCGGCCTGCTCCTGAGTGAGCCAGCCCTTAGCCATGTTGCTCTCGATGTGGTCTTCGCTGTCGACGAGGTTGGGGTTAATACCAGCCTTCTTCAACTTCATCTCCACATACTTCTCAACCTGCTCGAGCTTCGTCTTCTCAACAGCAGTCTTGTACTCCTCGTCGAGAATCTTCTGGTCTACCTGCTCAGCATTGAGAGCCACGGGCTTCATAGCTGCTACCTGCATAGCCAGCTTATGACCTACCTCGGCATTCTCCTTGTTGGTCTGAACCATTGTGCAGAGAGTGTGCTTACCCATGTGGTCATAGGCCTCGATGTTAGCACCCTCGAGAATCTGGTAGCCGTCGAGCTCCATCTTCTCACCAGTAATACCCGAACGCTGAGTAACAGCATCCTGAGCCTTCTGGCCATCAGCGAGCACCAGCTCCTTAACCTCGTCAATCGACTTGCACTTATTGGCAACGGCAGCGTCGAGGATGTTCTTGGTCAGAGCGATGAAATCAGCACCATTGGCCACGAAGTCGGTCTCACACTTCAATGCGAGTATAGCAGCAAAGCCGTTCTCGACCTTAGTCAGTACACAACCATTTGAAGTCTCACGGTCAGAGCGCTTGGCAGCAATAGCCAGTCCACGCTCGCGGAGCAGCTCCTTAGCGCGGTCGAAGTCGCCTTCAGCCTCAGTCAGAGCCTTCTTCACGTCGGCCAGACCGGCACCCGTCATTGCACGGAGCTTTTTGATATCGTCAATAGAAATTGCCATTTTAATTTTTTTGATTTTAAATTCCTTATTATTCAGCAGCCTCTTCTTCAGCCTCAGCAGCAGGAGCAGCCTCTTCCTCTACAGGAGCTTCTACCTCCTTGCGCGGACGACGTGCCTGACGGCGGGGCTTAGCCTCTTCTTCCTCAGCTTCGCTCTGAGCCTCAGCAGCCTTCTCGTCGGCCTTCTCAGCCTTGCGCTCCTCGATACCCTCGGCGATAGCGGCGCAGCAAGCGTTGAGGATAACCTCTACGCTATCCTTAGCGTCGTCGTTAGCGGGAATAACGAAGTCGATGTCCTTGGGGTCGCTGTTGGTATCGACGATACCGAACACGGGGATACCCAGACGGTTAGCCTCGCGCACAGCGATATTCTCCTTCATCACGTCGACCACGAACAAAGCGCTGGGCAGACGGGTCAGGTCGGCGATAGAACCAAGGTTCTTCTCGAGCTTAGCGCGCTGACGAGTCACCTGCAGCAGCTCGCGCTTCGACAGGTTGCCATACGTACCGTCGTTCATCAGCTTGTCGATGTTGGCCATCTTCTTCACAGCCTTGCGGATGGTGGGGAAGTTGGTGAGCATGCCGCCCGGCCAACGCTCGATCACATAAGGCATGTTAACGCTGGTTGCCTTCTCGGCAATCACTTCCTTAGTCTGTTTTTTAGTACCAACGAAGAGGATTTTCTTACCTCCACGGGCGATGTTCTTCAAGGCCTCGGCAGCCTCATCAATCTTCACGACCGTCTTGTGGAGGTCGATGATGTGAATACCGTTGCGCTCGGTGTAGATGTAGGGAGCCATTGCAGGGTTCCACTTGCGCTTCAGGTGACCGAAGTGGCAGCCAGCCTGCAGCAGCATATCAAAATTTGTTCTTGCCATTTTTCTTAAATGCTTTTTGTTTGTTTACTTTCTTTTTAATTCTTTGTAATTGTTAGAATCAACTCCCAAGTAGTCCCCCGATAAAAGGAGTCTCAGAAGTTTAGATACTAAACAGCGTCCTTCCAACAGAATAACGTCAATTCGTCTGACAGAGAAACCTGTTCGTACGACAGATTAACGCTTACTGAACTGGAAGCGACGACGAGCCTTGGGCTGACCCGGCTTTTTACGCTCAACAGCACGGCTGTCGCGTGTGAGGAAGCCCTGGTCCTTCAGCGTTTTCTTGTCGTCGGCATTGATTTTCACCAGTGCACGGGCAATGGCGAGACGCAGAGCCTGGCTCTGACCCGTAAAGCCACCACCGTCGAGGTTAGCCTTGATGTCGTACTTCTCGGCTACTTCGAGCAGAGCGAGCGGCTGCTTCACCACATACTGCAGGATAGCTGAGGGGAAATATTCGGTTAAGTCCTTCTTGTTGATGGTAATCTTGCCCGTACCTTCGCAGAGATAAACGCGAGCGACCGAGCTCTTACGACGACCTATTGCATTAATATATTCCATCTTTCCTTACTTATTATTTATACTGGTTAATATCGATAGCCTTCGGCTGCTGTGCCTCGTGCTTGTGCTCTGTTCCCTCATAAACGTAGAGATTGTTGAGCAGGCTGCGTCCCAGAGGACCCTTTGGCAGCATACCCTTCACAGCGTGACGGAGCATCTTCTCAACGCCATCCTTCTTCTTGCGAAGCTCAGCGGGAGTGTTGAAGCGCTGACCACCAGGATAGCCCGTGTAGCGGGTGTAGACCTTATCGGTCTCTTTATTGCCGGTGAAGACAACCTTGGCAGCATTAATCAGAATAACATTGTCGCCACAGTCAACGTGCGGAGTGAAGCTGGGCTTATACTTTCCGCGCAGCAACTTGGCCACTTTCGAAGCGAGACGGCCCACTACCTGATCGGTAGCGTCGATGACGACCCACTCCTTCTTGGCAGTTTCCTTGTTGATGGAAACGGTCTTGTAACTTAAAGTGTTCATTTCAAAAAATCTTAATTTACTAAAAAACAGTTTTTTAAATAGGTTTTTGCGGTTCTCACCGCAGGCTGAGCGACGATTCACAAACCACGCTGTCCGGCCAAAGACAAACGCTATTTACACGCCATCTCGTGGGGATTCTAAGACTCTCCCCTAATAATCGGACTGCAAAGGTACAGCTTTTTCGCGTTTTACACGATATATTTGCCTTTTAGCGTCCTGTTATTTATATTTATTTAACACAAAAACGCGCGTACATATTATTAATACGTACGCGCGCATGGGTATAAACGCCTCTGTCGTCGTTACGACAAACCGAGGAGCGGTTTCAAATCGTCTTCCTTGTAGAGTATCCAGCCTGAGGTGGCCAGGAAAGCCAGGAACAGGAAGATGATGCACATCTTGGCACGACCAGGACCAGCTTTCAGCACAGGCACCGTTGCGCTCTGCAGCGTGGTGAAGGCGGGTGTCTCCTCCTGCACCTTAGCCTCGGCTGCGAGCAGCTGGGCTGCCACCTGCGTATAGGCATTATACTGCAGTTGCATGTCGTTCTCGAGGTCGGTCTGCTTCTGCCGCACCGTGTACAGGATATCGGCATACTTCTGGCGGGCCTTCTCGTAGCGGGCCTTGGTCTCGGCATAAATCTTCTTGTTGTACTCCAGGTCTACGCGCACTTTGCTGGTGCGATAGTCGGTGATGAACTTTTGCAGACGCGTCTTCACCGAGTCGGCCATCGTTGCGCAGATGACCGGGTTCTGGTCGGTCACGTTGATGGTGATGACCATCGTCTTCTTGTCAACGTCGCATACCACCTTCTTGTCGAGAGCCTTCACGATGTCGGCCTGCTCCTTGGTCAGACGGAACTTGTCGAGCTTCTCGACCTTCGTGGTGTCTTCGTCCTTGAAGAGTCCTACAAGAAACTTCATGGTTCCGCCGATGGCAGCGCTCCACCACGTCTTCTTCTGCTCGTTCTTCAGGTAGTCGTAATACGTCATGGTGCGGTCGGCCTCACCCTCTTCCTTATTGCCCTCAATGGTCACCGAGACGGGAAAGAGCGACGTCTTGAAGTCGGTACTGTTCATCAGGTCGGGATAGAGCGTGGGGAACAGTGCCTCAGTGCCCATGCCGCCGGCACCCTGTCCGAGGTTCACGCCGAAGCTGCTGGCCAGACTCATCAAGCCACTCTTGCTCGTCGAACTAGCAGACATTTCAGGCGAGAGCTTCACCTCGCAGGTGTAATAGTTGTGCAAGCTGAGCGTATAGATCACAGCCACCACTGCTGTCACCGACAATACCTTATAGTACAGGCGCTTGTGCTTCAGCAAGTCATTGAAAATTTTGCCGAAGTCAATCGAGCTTTCTTCCTGTACTTCTTGTTCTATATACTTATTCTCTTCCATACTCCATCACTTATTTGCCATTCACCATATAAGCAACAGCGGTCACCATAGCTGCCAGACTGGTCAGACCCGACAAGGCACCAACCACTTCGGCCACTCTCCAAGGCTGCTTGCGCTTCTTGCTCACTACCACAATCTCGCAACCGGGCTCGGGTTTGGCTCCCTTCTTGACGAGGCCTGCCTTACCGTTCTGATAGACGATGAAGGTCTTCGACTTCTTGGCACGATGACCGAAGCCGCCAGCCTGATTGACGTAGTACTTGTAGTTCTTTCCGTGCTCATAGAACAGCGTGTTGGGGAACATCACGTCGCCCGATACCTTCACGATAGGATTGTACTCGGGAATGTAGATGCGGTCGCCCTCACGCATCAGGATATCGGCGTCGGAGCCGGGATGCTTCAAAGCCTCTTCCAGGTCAATGGCTACGGGATAGTTATTGTCCAAGTCGAGCTTCCGATAGGACACAGAGTCGCCCTTCTCGGTCAGGATGTCCTGCACGGCCTTCATCGTAGCACGCATTCTGACGCGCTCTTCGTCGTTCATTCTGCGAACGAGCATGGCGCCCTTCAGATAAGCCTGCGGAGTAGTGCCGCCAGCCATCTCCACGATTTCGCTCAGGCGAGTGACGCGGTTCTCCATAGCCACCGTTCCTTCCCAGTTTACTTCGCCACTAACCGAGACCATACGGGCCTGGTTAAAGACAGGGCTTCTGAATACGGTGACAACATCGTAGGGCTCCAACAGGAAATTACGTCCTTCGTCGATGGGCAGTCCGTCCTTCAGCTGGAAGTGGAACTTCTTAGCATAGACGTCGGTCTTTTCCGTAGCGTAGCGGTCGCGCAGCACGCGGCTCACCTCAACGCGCATCAGCGAAGCCTCGTCGCGCAGTCCACCGGCCATGACAATCAGATCTTCGATGGTGGTGTTATCGGCAAACTCGTATGGGCCAGGGCTCATGACGGCGCCGTTGATGGTGAAGATGCGCTCCTGGCGCAGTTCTGTCTGGGTAGGAATGAACACCACGTCTTCGTTCTTCAGAGGAATGTCGACAGCTGTTCCCTTCATAATGTTGGTCACGTTGACGGGAACCACCTCAAGGGTGCGGTCTTCCTTTAGGCGATGAATGACGGCGTGGTCGGTAAAGGCATCCTCGGTCAGACCGCCGGCAGCCTCAATCAGCGACTTCACTGTCGTGACGCTGCTACCCAGCTGGAACTGTCCGGGACGGAATACGGCGCCCTTGATCTCGACCATGTTCTCGAAACGGTTAATCATTCCGTCAATGCTAATGGCATCGCCATCCTCCAACTTGAAGTTGGCCATGTCGAACTCATTGATATTGTATACCTGATAACGCTCGCCAGCCTGACGCACCAAGCGCACGCTCTCCTTGTGAGCGTCGCTGGTAAATCCGCCAGCATAGCTGAGCAACGTAGCCACCGACTCGTCTCTGCGCATTTCGTAGAACATGGGGCGCTTCACGTTACCGGTGACACCCACCAGCGTTTCGTAGGGTCCTACCTGGATGACGTCGTTGTCCTGCAGCATGATGTTGCCGGCCAGACGACCTTCGATGATAAACTTATAGACGTCGACAATCGTCACCAGGCGTCCGTTGCGGTAGACCTTGATGTTACGCAGCGTACCAAGCGAGCTGATACCGCCTGCACGATAGAGTGCATAGAGCACATTGGCAAAAGCCGAGAGATGATAGGTGCCCGGTGCACGTACCTCACCCATGATGTTGACTTGAATGGTACGGGTCTGTCCGACGGTCATCTTCAGGGTGCTCGACTGATAGCGCGAGCCGATGGTAGAGCGAAGCTTAGCCTGTGCTCCGGCTACGCTCAGTCCGCTCAGCTGGATGGGGCCAACCCCAGCAGCGTTGATGGTTCCGTCGGGTTCAATGGTGTACACCTGCGTTCCCTGCGAGGCGCCATAGATGTCAACGACAACCTGGTCGCCAGGGCCCAGCACGTAGGTGTCGGGGATAGGCATGTTGGTATTAGGAGCGAAGCTCGGATTGGCCTGTGCAAATATGCTCCGGCCATACACCTGCTTGCCCTGGGTCTCATCCGAGTGGCCCTGTGTGGCCTTCACCTCGTTTTCCACGCTGGTCACCTCTTCGCTGGCATTGGTATATACCTCGCCGGTAGTGCCGCGCTTGGCGGTGGTCAGCTCCTGACTTGAGGTTCCATCGCTATTTGCGGTCATGCGTTCTGTAGCCATGCGCACGGCGCCGTCGGCAGCAGCGCTGGCTCCGCGACTTGAAATCTGCTTGTCGTACTGATTTCTTAATCTTCTGATTTGGTCGATTTTCACGCCTTTCTGCATCAGCTTTGTCACAACCTGTGCCTGCGACGTGCCAGCCTTAGCCTCGCTTGCAATGAGCTGAATCACCTGCTGGTCGCTCATGCCTTGCGCCATCGCGGTGAGCGGGAGCAATGCAAGGAGCATCATAGAAATAAACTTTCTAAACATCTCTCTACAATTAATAAAACTAGTTTTTGAATTCAATAACGGCTGCAAAGGTAGACATTATTTGCGAGATTTCCAAATAAATGGTATAAAAAATCGTTATTTACAGTAAAGATGACGACTCGCAAAATCATACACGTCGACATGGACCAGTTCTTCGCAGCGGTTGAGCAGCGCGACCATCCGGAGCTGCAGGGACTTCCCGTGGCCGTTGCCCACGACGGCCCGCGCAGCGTGGTCTCGACGGCCAGCTACGAAGCGCGTCGCTTCGGTGTCCACTCCGCCCAGCCGCTGGCAACGGCCAAGCGATTATGCCCGCAGCTGGTGATTGTCGAGCCACATTATTATATATATAAGGAGGTGTCGCAACAGATTAGGGCCATCTTCCAGGAATACACCGACCTCATTGAGCCGCTATCGCTCGACGAGGCCTTCCTCGACGTGACCGAGAACAAGCAGGGCATAGAGCTGGCAGTCGACTGTGCCCGCGAAATCAAGCAACGCATCAAGCAGACAACGGGGCTGACAGCCTCGGCCGGCGTCAGCTACTGCAAGTTCCTGGCCAAGATTGCCAGCGACTATCGGAAGCCCGACGGGCTTTGTGTGGTGCATCCCGACCGCGCCCTGCAGTTCATCGACACGCTCGACGTGCGACGCATCTGGGGCGTAGGCGCCAAGACGGCCGAGAAGATGCACCGCATGGGCATCTTCTGTGGAGCCGACCTGCGCAAGGTGTCGCTCAGCCATCTCACCAGTGAGTTTGGCAAGATGGGCCGCGTGTTCTACGACTTCGCCCGTGGCATCGACGAGCGCCCCGTGGTCTCGGAGTGGGAACGCAAGTCGGTAAGCTGCGAGCAGACGTTCATCGAAGACCTGTACCGGCCGTCGCAAGTCACCATTGAGCTCTATCACACGGTGCTCGAGCTGGTGCGCCGCCTGGAGAAGAGCGGCTTCGAGGGCCGCACGCTGACGCTGAAGGTGAAGTACAACGACTTTCAGCAAATCACGCGCAGCACCACCGGCACCGACATCCTGCGCACCAAAGACGAGCTACTGCCGCTGGCCAAGCAGCTCATGAGCGGCGTCGGCTACAGTCGCGAGCACCCCATCCGCCTGCTGGGCCTCGGCGTTTCGGGCCATAAAGACGAGGCTTTCGCCCCCGAAGGGCCGCAATGGACCCAGCTGGAGCTGCCCTTTGAGCCCTGGCCCGAATGACTTTTGAGAAGCAAGCAGCCGCTCTGACCGCGAAAAAGTGGCACAAAAGAAGTGGCAAATAGCCCTTGTTTCAATTTTTATTCGTACCTTTGCACCCGATTTCGGAAATAATTAGGTATACCATTATGAATATTGAAGCATTGATAAGCAAGGCTGCCGGCGATGCCGTGAAAGCGCTCTACGGTATCGACGCAACCGATAAGATGTTGCAGCTGCAGAAGACGCGCAGCGAGTTTGAGGGCAACCTGACCCTCGTGGTGTTCCCCTTTGTGAAGGCAGCCAAGAAGTCGCCCGAACAGACGGGCGAGGAGATCGGCACCTACCTCACGGAGCACTGTGCCGCCGTCGACAAGTACAACGTGGTCAAGGGTTTCCTCAACCTCAGCGTGGGCGACGGCGCCTGGCTGCAGTTGCTCGAAGCCATCGACCAGGACGAGCACTTCGGCACGAAGCAGGCCACCGAGCAGAGTCCGCTCGTGATGATTGAATACTCGTCGCCCAACACCAACAAGCCGCTCCACCTGGGCCACGTGCGCAACAACCTCTTAGGCTGGTCGCTCGCCAAGATCATGGAGGCCAACGGCAACCGCGTGGTGAAGACCAACATCGTGAACGACCGCGGAATACACATCTGCAAGTCGATGCTCGCCTGGCTGAAGTGGGGCAACGGCGAAACGCCCGAAAGCAGCGGCAAGAAGGGCGACCACCTCATTGGCGACTACTACGTGGCCTTCGACAAGCACTACCGCGAGGAAATCAAGGAGCTGGTAGCCAAGGGTATGGACGAAGAACAGGCCAAGCAGGAGGCCCCGCTCATCAAGGAGGCCCACGAGATGCTGGTCAAATGGGAACAGGGCGACCCCGAGGTGCGTGCCTTATGGGAAAAGATGAACGCATGGGTCTACGCCGGCTTCGATGAGACCTACCAGAAGATGGGCGTCGCCTTCGACAAGATATACTACGAGTCGCAGACCTACCTCAAGGGCAAGGCCAAGGTGGAAGAGGGTCTGCAGAAGGGACTCTTCTTCCGCAAGGACGACGGCTCGGTATGGGCCGACCTCACCAACGAGGGTCTCGACCAGAAGCTGCTGCTCCGTTCCGACGGCACCAGCGTCTACATGACGCAGGACATCGGCACCGCCGAGATGCGCTTCCAGGACTACCCCATCGACAAGATGATCTACGTCGTGGGCAACGAGCAGAACTACCACTTCCAGGTGCTCAGCATCCTGCTCGACCGTCTCGGCTTCAAGTGGGGCAAAGAGCTGACCCACTTCTCCTATGGCATGGTCGAACTGCCCAACGGCAAGATGAAGAGCCGCGAGGGTACCGTCGTCGATGCCGACGACCTGATGCAGCTCATGGTCGACGATGCCTACAAGACCTCGATGGAGCTGGGCAAGTTCGACGACATGACCGAAGCCGAGCGCCAGGAGATAGCCCGCATCGTGGGCATGGGTGCCTTGAAGTATTTCATCCTCAAGGTCGATGCCCGCAAGAACATGCTCTTCAACCCCGAAGAGAGCATCGACTTCAATGGCAACACGGGCCCCTTCATCCAGTACACGCATGCCCGCATTCGCAGCATCCTTCGCAAGAATGAAGAATTAACAACGAAGAATGAAGCGCTCGAGCTTAGCTCTTCACTTAGTACAAAAGAGATCGAGCTCATCCAGAAGATGAACGAGTTCGGCGCAGCCGTCGAGCAGGCCGGCAAGGACTACTCGCCCAGCGGCATCGCCAACTACTGCTACGAGCTGACGAAGGTGTTCAACCAGTTCTACCACGACTTCAGCATCCTCAACGAGCCCGACGAGCAGAAGAAGGCCGTGCGTCTGATGATAGCCCGCAACGTGGCAAAAATCATCAAGAGCGCCATGAACCTGCTGGGCATCGAGGTTCCTGAGCGCATGTAATCTCCCTCATGAACAACCTTCAGAACCCTCCCGACTACCGCAACGACACCGTGCTTCCACTACCCCTGGAAGTACGGGCCGATGCCTGGGCGGTCGATGCTGCCTGTTCGGGCAACCCCGGCCCGATGGAGTATCAGGGCATCGACCTGGCAACGGGAGCACGCGTGTTCCACTTCGGCCCCACGAAAGGAACCAACAATATCGGGGAGTTCCTCGCCATTGTCCATGCGCTGGCCCTCTGCTGGCAGCACGGACTCCACGACAAAACCATCTACAGCGACTCCTACAACGCCATCCTGTGGGTCAGCAAGCGCAAGTGCAAGACCAAGCTGGAGCGCACGCCCGAGACCGAGCAGCTCTATCAGATTATTGAACGTGCCGAGCGATGGCTCAACACGCACAACTACACCAATCCTGTCATCAAGTGGGAAACGTCGAAGTGGGGCGAAGTGCCGGCCGACTTCGGAAGAAAATAGTCCTTCTTACTGCCGCGTCTTCTTGCTCAGGAACTGCAGGAAGGCATCGCGATAGGCATCGGTGACGCGGATAATCTCGTCGCCAATGTAGATGCAGTCGTTACGGTCGATGCTTCTAATCTTGTTCAGCGCAACGACATAAGACCGATGGACGCGCATGAACTGCGCCGCAGGCAGCATCTCCTCCACGGCTTTCATCGTGAGATGCGTCACCAGCGGACGCTTCTCGCCCTCCAGCCAGAACATCACATAGTCTTTCATTCCGCTCACGTAGAGGATGCCCGACAAAGGCACCTGGCGGTATTCGCCGTCTACCTTGATAAATATCGTGTCGGCTTTCGTGGCGTCGTCGGCCGGCTCCCGGCCATACCACTGGCGGGCTTTCTCCACGGCCGCAATGAACTTGTTGTAGCGAATGGGCTTCAGCAGGAAGTCGAGGGCCGAAACCTCGTAGCTCTCGAAGGCATACTCCTTGAAGGCGGTGGTGAAGACCACGCGCGTCTCTGGCGGCAGCATGTGGGCCAGCTCCATGCCGTTCATGTCGGGCATCTGTATGTCGAGGAACAGCAGGTCTACGCCTCCGCCCTTCAAGGCCGTCATCGCCTCTACCGAGTCGGTATAGGAGCCCAGCAGCTGCAGGCCGGGGGTCTTGTCGACAAACGACTCCAGCAGTCTGACGGCCAGCGGCTCGTCGTCTACGATCATGCAGGTGATGGTTCTCATAGCTTCAGCGTGATTTTGATGTGATACATCAGCTCGTCCTGGGTCTGTTCCCAGGTGTAGCGCCCGTGGTAGAGCAGTTCCAGGCGGCGTCGCGTGTTCTCGAGTCCGATGCCCGAGCCGCTGCGGTCGGCATCGCTCTTGGGGTAGTTGGTGTTGTCGCAGGCAAAGGTCAGCGTGTCGTCGTCCTGCGTCAGGCTGATGCTGATGGTCGACGGCCTGCTGCTGCTGACGCCGTGCTTGAACGCATTCTCAATGAGCGAGATGAACAGCAGCGGAGCCACCTCGGTCTGGGGGTTGGCCACAGAGAACTGGCAGCCTACGTCCGTCTGCTCGTTGCAGCGCAGCTTCATCAGCTCCACGTAGTTGCCCATAAACTCCACCTCGCCGCTCAGCGCCACGCGCTCCTTGTTGGTCTCATACATGGCATAGCGCAGCAGGTCGCTCAGTTGGGCAATGGCGTCCTGCGCCTTGTCGGGCTCTATCTGTGTGAGGCTCGAGATGTTGTTCAGCGTATTGAAGAGGAAGTGCGGGTTTATCTGGTTCTTGAGCCAGGCCAGTTCGGCCTCGGTGCTGCGCTGTTCGGCCTCCTTCAGCTGCTGCCTGATGGTGCGTATCTTGAGGAAATGGCGTATGCCGATGGCCGTAGCTATCACGGCGATGTTGAGCAGCAGGTAGGAGAACATGCCTGCAAAGAGCCCGATCCACGCGTCGGCAGGAATGTCGATGTCCTGCTCGGCGGCGGTATTCGCGGGAATCAGGAAGAAGCTATAGTTCAGCAGAGCCGTCAGCGCGACGTTGGCCAAGACGAATAGCCCGAAGCGCCGCTTAAAGAAGAGGAAGGGTCCCAGCAGGTAGAAGTTGGCGAAATAGAGCACGATGGGCGAACGCAAGATGCCCCACACCATGAAGAAGGTGGTCACTGAGGTGGTCCATCGGCGCGTGCCGATGAAGGCTGCCAGCACAGGCGCTGCCAGCACGAGTGCCCAGACGGCCAGCTGCATCAGCAGCAACCAGAGTTCTTTCTTCGTTATTTGCTTCATCACCGTGCAAAGTTAAGCATTATTCCTGAAATGGCAAAAGGAGTCGGTGCCTATTTTTTTGTGTGCACCGCTCCTCCTCCATATTAAGGTTATGGTATTACATTCCGTTCATGTTGGCTCCTGCGGCATTGCCCGAGCCGCCGCTGCCCATGCTGTTGAGCATCTCGCCCTGCGACTGCTGCTCGATGTAGTCGCTCTTCACGCGGTTGACGCGCTGCTTGGCCGGCTGTCTCGAGTTGCCGAAAGTGTAGGTCAGTCCGACGGTGAAGCCGCTCATGGGTATGCTGATGTTCTGATGGCTCTCGAAGCCGTTGCCACGGCTGCAGCTCTCCATCTTCAGGTTGCCGCCGTCGCTCAGTCCCACCATGCCCTGCAGGCTGATGGTGAGCTTGTCGTTCAGCAGCGACTTCGACAGGTTGGCCGTCAGCATGTTGAATCCGCTGCTCCATCCCTGCAGCGTGTAGCTCTTGGTCGAGGTGATGAGATAGGCGCCCAGCTTCAGGTCCCAGGGCATCGTCTGCTGCAGTCCGAGCATGGCGTTGGCGGTCCATCCGCTGTTTTTGGCGTCGAGCTCCGTGCTGCGCAGGTCGGTGTAGTTCAGGCTTCCGTTCATGAAGAGTCGCGTGTTCGTAGCCACGAGCCAGTTGGCATAGCCGTTGACGCCCGTCTGGTGCTGCTTCACGATGTTGCCATAGGTGGTGTTGAGCAGCATTCCGTCGTAGAAGCTGTACTGGCTGATGGCGTTGTCGGTGAAGTTATGGTGCAGGTTCACGTTGAGCATGAGCTTCGGCGAGAAGGCGTTGAACACGAGCGACACGTTGTGCGATTTCTCCACGTCGAGGTCGCTGTTGCCGTAGCTCAGGGCGTTGGGGTTGCTGCGGTCCACATAGGGGTTGAGGTAGGTGATGCCCGGACGCGAGATGCGCATGTTGTAGGCCAGGCCCAGGTTGCTCGTGGGTGTGAGCGAATAGGAGATGATCGCCGTGGGCACGAGGCTTCCGTAGTTGGTCGTGAAGTCGCTACCGTTGCCCAGCCTGTACTCCACGTCTTGCCACGTGTGCTCATAGCGCAGGCCAGCCTTGGCTCCGAAGTTGCCCCACTTGCCGCTATACTCGGCATAGCCGGCGAGGATGGAGTTCTTGTAGAGGTAGTCGGTGCTCATCTGCGGGCTGTAGACGTCGTCCAGATAGTACTTCGAGTCGCTGGTGGCGCGGCGCAGCTGCAGCTTGGCGCCTGCGGCGAGCGTCTGTCCGAGGCTGAGCGGCGTGGTGTAGTCGGCCTGCAGAATGTGGTCGGTCGAGGTCTCCTTGCCGTCGGAGTAGCGGTCGGTCAGGTCGACAAACGCTGTCGAAGCCTGGTCGAAGTCGTTGCGTGTCTTCGTGGTAGTGGGGGCATAGTCGAGCTGATAGGTGAGCACGAGGTAGCTGGTGCGCTCTTTGTTGAAGAAACGCTGGTAGTCGGCGCTGCCGCTGAAAGCCGTACGGCTGGTCTTCTGGTCGAGCTCGTAGTTGTAGCCAAACCCGCCCGCTCCAGATATGCCAGCCATCGCCGTGGACATGAGTCCGTTGTTTTTCATGGAGAAGCTCTGCACGCTGGCCGTGAGGCTGACGGTGCTCATGGGGTCGAGGTCGTAGCCCAGACTGAGGCTTCCCATGGTGAAGGGCATCTTCATCTTCGTCGACGAAGTGGTCTTGATGCCCGTTGCTCCGTTCATCTGGTCCATCTCGACCTCCGTGGCACCCGGTTTCGAATAGTTGATAATTGCGTTAGCGTTATATGATAGCTTTCCTTGCTGTCCGCTCAGGAAGGCGCCGCCGCCCACGCTGCGGTTGCCTGCCGAGGCACGCAGCGACCCGTTGTAGCCGTTCATGCTCTGCATGGCCTGCGGGTTCTGGCGGTTCATCACGATGTTCAGCACGCCGGCGGCGCCCTCAGCATCGTACTTGGCACCTGGGTTGGTGAGCACCTCGATGTTCTTCACGGCCGTGGCGGGCATGCTCTTGAACACCATCGAGGGGTTGCTCGAGAACATGACGTTGGGCTTTCCATCGACGTAGACCTTGAACGACGACGAGCCGTTGACGCTGATGTTGTCCTGCCCGTCGACCGTCACCATGGGCACCTTGCGCAGCATGTCGAGCACGGTGGAGGCCTTGGCGTCCTCGTCCTCGGCCACGTTGTAGCTCATCTTGTCGACCTCCATCTTCACCAGCGGCTTCTGCGCCACCACCTCGACGCCCTTCAGGGCCTTCGCATTTTCTTTGATGTATAGTGTTCCAAGGTCAAGCACGGCTTTGTCGCCCAGCGTGATGTCCTGCCTCAGCTCCTCCTTGCCCACGCTACTGAACACGAGGGTATAGCGTCCCTTGCCTGCGAGTTCGTGGCTGAAGCGGCCGTCCTTGTCGGTAAGGAACATGGCCACGGGCTTGTCGGTTTTGCCTGCCTTGAAGATGCGTGCGGTGGCGAAGGGTTCGCCTTCGCCCAGTGTGTTATCCATCAACAATCCTTTAATCTGTGTTTTCTGTGCCATAGCAGCCGATGACGCCATCACCAGCAGTGCCATGAGAAAAAATCTTACCAGTTTCATATTTTTGCTTCTTGCTTAATAACGCTGCAAAGATATGAAGAAAGCGCGTTCGCGCCAAATGGTTTTCGACCACTTCCCGCTGTTTTTTCGACGAAAAGGCCTGCTGCTACCCCTCGACGGCCGGAAAGAACGTCGTAATCTGGTTGCCGTCGTACTGCCGCGAGCTGCCTACGATGGCATTGGCGGGCAGCTGCGGAGCCCGCGTGCCGCCCGCGACGGTGAGCAGCGTGTTGGTCTCCACGCGAATTTCGTCCCAGAGGCCCTGGATGAGAAACGACTCGAGCGTCTTGCGGCCTCCCTCGACGATGAGCGACTGCACGTTATGGGCGTGCAGGCTGTCCAGGTTCAGCGGGTGGGTGCGGTCTACTACCAGCCGCTTGGGGTCAGGTCCGCTCCAGTGGCGCACGTTCAGCTGCGGATGCTCGCGCTCGTCGGTCACGCGGCCCACGAGAATGGCGTCCTCCTCGCTGCGCAGCTTGTGGGCCAGCATCTGCGTGAAGGGCGTCGAGATGGCCAGCGCCCTCCCGTTGTCGTCGATAAAGCCGTTGGCCGTCTGCGCCCACTTCAGGATGATGTAGGGCCTGTGCAGGCGGTGGAAGGTGAAGAAGCGGCGGTTCAGCGCCCGGCACTCGGCCTCGAGCACGCCCACGCTGACGTCGATGCCCGCGTCGCGCAGCTTCTGGATGCCGCGGCCCTGCACCTGCGCAAACTCGTCGATGCAGCCCACGACCGCGCGGAGCACTCCTTTCTTGACAATCAGGTCGGCGCAGGGCGGCGTCTTGCCGTAGTGGGCGCAGGGCTCCAGCGAGACGTAGATGGTGGCCTCGCTGAGCAGCTCCTCGTCGGCAGGGCTCACCGAGGCAAAGGCGTTCACCTCAGCATGTCCTTCGCCGCAGCGCACGTGGTAGCCCTCGCCAATGATGCGGGGCTCGCCGCCCGAGGCTGTGTTCGCCACGATCACCGCTCCCACCATGGGGTTTGGCTTCGCGTTCTGTCGTCCGTTGCGTGCCAGCTGTAGGCAGCGCCGCATGTATCTCTCGTCGTCGGTTGTCATCGTCGTATCGTAATTAGGGGTTGTTCTGCCGGCAAAGTTACGAAACATTCCCGACAAAACAACAGCCAAGACTTGGAAA
>CACXYH010000059.1 GCA_902771785.1 uncultured Prevotellaceae bacterium | reverse complement strand
GTATGTACAACAGGGCTAAGCCCGAAGTACTTAGAGCAAAGATGATATATGCCGGCATGAAATGCGACTGGAATTACCACCTAAATTGACGCAGAACCCGAAAATTTTTTTTGGTATTACTTTTTACCAGTCGCTGGTATCGTAAAATAATCAAAGCCCATAATGGTCTCGACGAAGTGATGTTTGTATCACTACCGCTTAGAAGAAGTAGTAAGCACCAAAGCTGATACCGTGGAACAGATTGAAACCGACCTCGTTGCTGCGTGCAACATCCCTCATCCAAGTGTGGTTGAAGTAGAGACCATCGCCGATGTGAGAAGCCAGCGTTACCTTGTCAGATACGCCGAAGGCGATAGCAGGAATTGCAAATACGCCGAACTTGTTGAAGTTGTTCTCAAAGCCCTGAGCGTGAGCGATACTATACTTCAGACCGCTAATAACGAAAAACGCGAAATTGCCAGCCTTGAAAAAGGTGTAGCAGGTATAAGGCATGACGCTGTAGGAGTTGACATTCGAGAGCGTCATATCCGGCATGCCGTACTTGCTGCCATCGACATCGCTTGTATGACCATAACTGAGGGCGACGGCAACGCTGAAGTTACCGCTCAGACTGTAGCCAATATCAGGAGCAAGAGTGATCTCCGTAGCGTTGTGGTCACTGCCATTGGTGTGATTCGTGTTGAAACCTACCTCGCCACCAATCCATACCTGAGCATTCATAGTAGCCGCAAATGCAAGTGCGGCAAGAGATAATAAAATCCTTTTCATAATTTCTACATATTTTTACCAGTCGCTGGTATCGTAAAATAATCAAAGCCCATAATGGTCTCGACGAAGCGATGTACGTAGTCGGCTGCGGTCGGCGACCACTGGAACCCGAGGCGGTAGAGGACCTGGGTGGTGTAGTCGTTGGCCGAATCGATCCAGCGCGTCTGATGTTCAGCCCCCATATCGTAGGCCATGAGCGGTCGTAGCAGGGTCACGAGGTCGGGATTCTCCATCACGCTGTCGAGTGTGCGCCGGAACTCTTCGTGCTCAACACGCCTCAACGTGATGCCGGCCTCGGCGAAGCCCGTGAGGATGTCGGACATGAACTGACGATGGGTGTTATAGGGATGGAACACGGTGCAGTCCTTCGGCGTCTGCGCCAATAACATGATGGCATGCGCCACCTCGTCGATGGGCGAGAACTCGAAACGCTGGTCAAGGGCTTCGTAAGGCACCATTCCGATGATTACGTAGGCACGCAACATGGCCAAGAAGTTGTTGGTGTTGAAGTTAATCTGGAATTCTCCGTCTTTCTGGCGTGCCGAGAGGTTGCCCACCCGCATGATCTTCGCGTTCAGGCCGTGGTGGGCAATGGCGTCGAGCACCAGCTCCTCGGCCTTGAACTTCGAATAGACGTACTTGTTGGCATCGATGTTCTGCCCGATGTAGAGGTTCTGCTCCGTCAGTCGGACCTCAGGTCCGGGCACATTGTCGATGCTGATGAAGCTGATGAGATGGCGCACCGACTCGATGTTCACCATCTCGATGTCGTTGCCGGCAGAGAAGTGCTTGACGTTGGCCACGCAGTTGATGACCGTCAGCCCGCGCTTGTCGATGCCTTTAAGCGCATCGGGCTCCGTAATCTCGGCAGCGAACGCCTGCACCCGCTCCTCAATGTGGGCAAAAGCCTCTGTTTCTCCAAAATAGTAGTAATAGAGGGTCTTGAGGCGCTTCATCGGGTCGGAGCCCTTCCCACTGCGCAGCGGACAGAGAATGTGGCAGTCGTAATTCGTCAGCAACTCATGGAGAATGTGGATGCCCAGGTAGCCGGTGGCACCGGTCAGGAGCACATCGCCGACGGGCTGTCGCTCGCCATCGCGGAAAGTGTTGAGCAGGTTTTTGTCCAGAACGGGAATGAAGGCAGCGTATTCGGGATGGTCCACAGGACTGGGCTGACTCGTCGGAACCGTCGGCGCAGCTGCGCCCGGCGCCTGCGTCTTGCCGCTCACGAATCCGGCGAGAGCCCGCGGGGTTTTCAGGCTGAAGAGGTCGTTGAACACAATCTGCACGCCGTGCTTGCTGGCCTCCACAATCACCTTGATGGCATTGATGCTGGTACCGCCAATCTCGAAGAAGTCGTCGGTGGCCCCCACTTGCTCGATATTGAGCACCTGTGAGAATATCTGGGTGAAGAGCGTCTCCGTCTCGCCTTCGGGAGCCACGTAGTCGTGGGCTCGCCTGATTGCCGGAGCGGGCAACGCCTTGCGGTTTATCTTGAGGTTGGGCGTCATCGGCATCGCATCGAGGCGCATGTAGGTGTCGGGCACCATGTAGTCGGCCAGCGATGTGCCGGCCAGTGCCTTGCGGATATCCTCATCGGTGAGCGGTGAACCCTCGTCCAGGGTGTAGTAAAGCACCAGATGCTCGTTGCCCATCACCTTGCGCACCTCGGCCGCAGCCTGTCGGATTCCGCCGATGTTCAGAGCCTTGCTTTCAATTTCGCCCAGCTCGATACGGAATCCGCGCAACTTCACCTGCGTGTCGATGCGGCCCATATACTCTATCTGGCCATCTTCATTCCAGCGGCAGAGGTCGCCCGTGTGGTACATACGGACAGGACGTCCCCAGCGGTCTTCGCTGACGAACGGACAATCGACGAACGACTGTGCCGTACGCTCGGGCAGTCGCCAGTAGCCGCGACCCACCTGAATGCCAGCAAAGCAGAGCTCGCCCGCCACGCCCTGTGGCACGAGGTTGCCCGCTGTATCGACAATGAAGTTCCAGTTGTTGGCCACGCTCTGGCCAATGGGAATATTCTCCACCCTCCGGCCGGGAGCGATGCTATAATAAGAGGTATCGTCGGTACACTCCGTCGGTCCGTAGACGTTGATAATCTCGATGTGGTCACTATAGACGCCGTCCATCTTCTCGCCACCACCCGTGGTAAAGCGGATAGGCAGGTCGTCGAAGGTGTTGAGCAGCAGACAGGTCATGGCCGTAGAGTAGCCGCCGCCCGTGCACTGATGGTCGATAAGGAACTGGCGGATGGCTGCCAGGTCCTTACGTATCTCTGTCGGCATGATGTGGAACGAGCCACCCAGCGTCAGCACGGGATACATATCCTCGATATGCGCATCGAACGAGAACGAACGGTGTCCGCTGATGCGGTCATTGGCCGTCAGCTTCTCCATGTCGATGACCACGGCAATGAAATTACGCAAGCCAGCCTGATGGAGCATGGCGCCCTTAGGCTTGCCGGTAGAGCCGGAGGTGTAGATCATGTAGGCCAGCCCGTCGGGAGTGGACAGGTCGATTGGACAATTGGACAATTTTACGATTTCACTATTGCTGCTGCAATTGTCCAATTGTGAAATTGTCCAATTGTTCAATTGTAAAAAGTCGTCGATGAAGAAAGTCTTGGCAGCGGCGGTGCTGAAGTTGCCCTCTGCCTGCTTGGCGGCCAGCACATCGTGCGTGGTGATGAGCACCTTCGACTCCGAATTCTCCAGCATATAGCTCAGACGCTCGTTGGGATATTCGAAGTCAAGCGGTGTATAGGCCGCGCCGGCCTTGTGGATGGCCAGCACGGAGAGCGGGAACTCCTTGAAACGGTCGAGCATCACGCAGACGAAGTCGTTGGGTTCGACGCCAAAGTCTATCAGCTGGTGAGCCAGCGCATTCGAATAGCGGTCCATCTCACCGTAAGTCAGCTGGCCGTCCCTGTCGACCACGGCGGGGTTGTCAGGCGTGCGCCGTGCTTGTTCGGTGAACAGGTTGGCAAAGGTCTTGCTCAGGTCTACGTCGATTTCCTTACCCGTACCTATCTTAATAATACGCTCGGCCTCCTCGTCGCTGACAATGCTGATGCTGGTCAAGGCAGCGTCGGGCTTTGCCATCATCCGCTCTACCGTCACCTTTACGGCATCAGCGAGGCTCTGCATCAAGCGGGCGGAGTACTTGCCATTGTCATATTCCACACAGACACTGGGCTGTCCGGCGACCGGAGCAATGAAGAAAGTGATGGGGAACTTGGGTATCTGGAGTTCCATATTCTCTATCTCCAACGGGGCACCCTGACAGACGTACTGGCTGTTCAAGCCCAGTTGATAGACGTACTGTATCTCAGCCGTCAATCCGTAGTCAGCGGCAATCTGTGCGAACGGATAGTTCTCGTGGCGCAGTGTCTCGTCGAAGTTTTCGCTGACCTCCTGCAAGAATTCCTTCACGGTCTGTTTTTCGATGGTAGCACTCAGGGCCAGCGTGTTGACAAACATACCTACGGTGTTGCGGATATGCAGGTTGCTGCGACCGCTTGAGACGGTGGTGATGCAAACCTGCTCACTGTTGGCAAAGCGCGACAATGAGTAGCAGACAGCCGTGAGAATCAGATGGGCAGGCGTCATATTGCTATTGCGGCAGAAGGCGTCTATGGCCTCGATGTCAAGAGTGGCGACGGCCTTACTGATAGTACCCTTGAGGGGATTGGGCAGGTCGGGACGAACCTCCGTAGCGGCTTCCACCACAGACAGCCGCTGCTTGAAGAACTGGGCAGCAGCCTGATAGTCTGCCCCACCCTCAGCGGCCTTCTCCGCTGTCACATAGGCTGCGTAACTCTGGACTTCGTCTTCAATCTGCTCACCGTTCATGATGCTGCACAGTTGTTGCAGGAAGATGTCGGAAGAGCCACCATCGAACACAAGATGATGCACATCCATCAGCAGATAGGTCTGCTCGTCGGTAATCACTATCTCAAAACGATAGAGCGGACCTGTGCTGAGGTCGAAGGGCTTCACGAAATCCTGCTTATGCTGCGTCAGCTCCTCCTCGCTCATCTGCTTTACGGGTATCTCTACAGCCTGTTTCCAATCAACGGTCTGGCTGATGCCTTCTGGGCCATTACCGAAGTGGACAGCCAGCTGAGGATGCGCCTTGACGAGCGTCGTGACAGCTTCGGCAAGTGCTGTCGTATCCGTATCCTTTTGGAACTTAATGCAGTATGGGACATTGTACAGCGTCGATGTGGGATTCTTCAGGCAGTCGAAATAGACACCTGTCTGGGCGTAGGAGAGCGGGACAGCCTCCCCAAGCCCCTCTGAAGGAAGGGGTGTCTGATGACCTTGCTGCTGAGAGGATTGGATAGAACTATCTACTCCCCGCTCCTTGGGAGAGGGCTTCTTGCCTTGCAAGCGTTCTTCGGCCGAGCGGAGGGAGAGGCTTCTCCATATCTCATTCTCAATGCTTTGCAGCGTGCCGTTCTTGACCAGTGATTTCGCATCAAGCGTAATGCCATAGCGCTTGTTCACCTGTATGGCCAGCTTGATGGCGGAGATAGAAGTCAGGCCGGCATGTCCCAAGACGGTAGCGACGCCAAAATCGGTATTGCCGATGATGTCGGCAACCATCTTATGCAACTCTTCCTCAAGCAGGTTCATGGGTACAGCAGCTGATGGCTGTTCGCTGTTATCTACTGGCTTTTCCGGCTTGGGCAAGGCGCGCTTGTTCACCTTCTGGTTCTGGTTCAGCGGTATCTTGTCTATCTGCATCGTCACGGCCGGCACCATGTAGGGCGGTTTCTCTTCCAGGATATAGTTATTGAGGGCATTCGTGTCAATCTGCTCATCGCTGACGATATAGGCCGCGATGAACTTACCGCCGTTAGGATCATCGAAAGCCTGCACGGTGGCATCCTTGATGCCCGGGAACTGGCGGATGACGGCTTCCACTTCCTTCAACTCGACGCGGAAACCACGGATCTTCACCTGGCCGTCCCTGCGGCCAATAAACTGGATGTCGCCCGATGGCAGGTAGCGCACGATGTCGCCGGTGCGGTAGCATCTGGAATAGCTAGTATTACTAGATTTACTAGAATTTCTAGAATCACTAGAATCACTAGAATCACTAGAAACAAACGGATTGGAGATGAAGACCTCTGCGTTTTTATCTGGGCGGTTCAAGTAGCCGAGCGCCACTTGCGGTCCGGCTGCCCACAATTCGCCCAAAGCACCCACTGGCAGACGATGGCACTGCTGGTCAACCACATAGAGCCGCACATTGTCCAGAGGCTTGCCAATGGGCACGTCCGTATCTTTCTTTGTAATAGGATAGATAGTGATGAGGATGGTGGCTTCTGTGGGACCATAGCCGTTGTGCAACTGATAACCCTGAGGCGGAGCGAGGAGTGGTTCTCGATATTCGTTGCAAACTGATAGCCCACCTGTGTGGTCATGAAGGTATGGGTGATGTGTTCGCGCTCCAGGTATTCGTTGAGCGACACGAGGTCCAGGCGCAGTTCCTCAGGAATGATGTGCACGGTGGCACCGCCCGTCAGCGGCGGATAGATACCCTCCTGGTGTACATCGAAGCCATAGCTGGCATACTCAGCCACGTTATGCTCTGGCTTCAGGTCGTAATATCTCCAGTACCAGTTGCAGTAGCACACCAGATTGGCATGCGTCAGCTGGCAGCCTTTGGGAACGCCTGTCGATCCACTGGTATAGAGCAGGATGAAACGGCTGTCGGGGGTAAGTGAAGATTGAAGAGTGAGGAGTGAAGAATTTGCTTCCTCAGTGAGAGGGGGAAGATTGGCAATGTCTTTCGTCAGCAGCACTTCGCCATCGTATTCATCTACCAACTCACGCAGCGACTCGTCGGCAATGAGCAGTCGGGCTTCAGCATCTTTCACCATGAAGTTCAGACGCTCCTTCGGATAACTGGGGTCCAGCGGCTGATAGGCACAGCCAGCCTTCAGCACACCCAGCGAGGCAATGACCATCCACTCGCAGCGGGGAATGATGACAGACACGGCATCGCCCACGCCCAGTCCTTTGGATGCAATATAGACTGCGATGCGGTCGCTGATGTCGTCCACCTCGGCATAAGTGTAACGATGGTCCTTGAAGACGACGGCTTCGGCATCTGGCGTTGCCTTCGCCTGACGGCGGAACAGCGATACCACCGTCTGGGTGTCGTCGTATGGTCTGTCTGTATCGTTGAACGAGTCGAGCAGCTCCACCTGCGATGCGTCGGCAATCCGGATGTCAGAGAGCTTGGTCTCAGTAAGCAAGCCCTCCACCACATTCTCGTAGCTCTCCAGGAACTGGCTGACCAGCTGCTGTGAATAGAGATTGGTCTTGTATTCTGCCTTCACGAGGTAATTGCCGTCTTGAATCAGTGCCTTCACGAAGAAGGGAACCCCCAAGGTGGTGTTGCACAGCTGTTCCGACTGCACGTGCTTACCGCCAACCTCTACATTGTCGAGCACAAAGCCGTGCCATGCAAAGTAGGTTCCTATCTGCAGGTTCAGGTCGCTCACCGCGTCGGTATATGCATAGAGCCCGTGCTCGCGGCAACCCGTCATCTGCTGCTGTCCGGCCTTCAGGAAATCGAGCACGGTGGTCTCGTCGGTGAAGTGTGCATAGACAGGCACTGTCTTGACCAGCATACCGACCGTATGTGCCGTCCGACGGTCGTTGCGACCGCTGACGATGGTGCTGAACAGCGATGCCTGCTCGTTATTGTATTTGGCTATCAGGAAACTGTAGGCCGCCGTGAAGAGGGTGCTCTTGAAAATGCCATGCTCGCGGCAGAAAGCATCCACGCGGGCACTGTCTACATGCATGCACCGCGCCTCCAGCCCGTCAGCATCCTCGGTTCCGTCCAGGTCGGGCAACAGGGTGGAGAAGCAGTCGCCGCAGTCGTACTCCTGTGCATACCACTGCTTGTCAGCCTCGAACTGGGGCGTCTTTCGCTGTTCCTCTTCTTCGAGGGCCAGCTCGGCCATCGTGATCGTCTCGGGTGTCAGTTCCTGGCCCTCGTAGGCTGCCCCAATGTCGTCCAGGAGCACCTTCAGCGTCGAGCCGTCGCCAATGATATGGTGGATGTCGAGGAGCCAGTAGTAGTGCTCGTCGTCGCGCAACATCCGCATACGGAAGAAACGGTCGTTATAGATATCGAACGGCTGGATAAAGCCTTCGATGGCAGCTCTGATATCGGTGACGTGCTCAACTTCGAGCGTCCATTTCTCGCTGTCGTCGACCGTCTGTATCGGGTCGCCATGTTCGTCCACTCCTATGCGTGTCAGGAGGGCCGGATGGTTGGCAACTGCAGTTTCTATAGCCGTCTTGAGCCTGCCCTCGTCCAGACTGCCGTCGAACGTATATAGATAAGGAATGTTATAATAGGCCTCGCCCGGGTGCTGGGCACACTCCACATAAAGGCCAAATTGTGACTTTTTTAAGGGGGCGGATGTTTTCATTATCAATGATAGCTATTGGTTATTATCTGTTAATTCAAACTTGACGTGTGTCATCTTGTGGAGCACGAAGATGACCACCATCTCAATGATGTAGGCAGTCAGGTAACCATACCATATCCATTCTTCAGCATACAGAGAAAACAGCCACAGCACGGGGATGACCGTCAGCGACAGGGCAAAGGAAATGAAGAGTGCCATGTGGTGATAGTTGTAGAGCTTGTAGACAATCATGATGGTGTAGATATAGCAGAAGGGGATGAGACAGACGGCGAAGATGCGCAAGTAGATGCAGGTGATGGCCATCGCTACGGTAATGAAGTTGAACGACTTGCGCAGCACCAGCGTGAAAGCCTCGTTGTCGCCCTTCCCCACTTGGATGGAACCCAGCGACTGGATAGTGCGGCAGACGCCTCCCAGGAAGAGGTTGTATATCAGCAGCAGGTTCATACAGAGGGCAAAGGCATAGATACCGGTACGCCCCAAGGATGACAATATGATTTTATTGGCTGAAAACATCAGCACTGTCAGACAGATGGAGGCGATGGCCAGCGGTGCGCCCTGCGAGACAATAGGGCCGAGAACTGGTTTCTGGCGCCCGCAAGAAAGTCGCAGATGATTCTCTTTGGAGAGGAAATGAATGGCCATCATGGCGATGCCCACAACATGACCGATGACGGCAGCCCATGCGCTGCCCTCGATGCCCCAGCCGAAATACTTGATGAACACGACGTCGAGCACCAAGTGAAGGACATTGTCCACCAAGATGGATACGGACACCAGGCGCGGGCTTCCATCAACGCTGACCATCGTGTCAAGGCCCCACATCAGCAAGTAGGCCGGTGCTCCTATCAGCGTCACCCGCAGGTATTCATAGGTGGGTTGATAAAGCTGCTCGTGGTCACATAGCAGGCGTGTCACGACATCGGGTATCAGCACACCGCATGCTGTCAGCACGAAACCTGTCAGCAAACAGGCCGACATCGAAACAACAAAGATGTACGATGCGCGCCGTGTGTCCCCTTTTCCTAATTCCATACCTACCAGCATGCCCGCTCCCGTAGCCAGCAGCATGTTGATGGTAAACATAAACTGAAGGAAAGGCAATGACAGGTTGATGGCGCTCACAGAGTCCTCATCAATCAGGTTGCCCACAATCATCGCATCAACCACATTCCCCAGGCAGGCTGACAATCCGATGAGGATTGATGCCCACAAGAACCTCCAGAACTGGACGTTAAACTCTTTTCTCTCTTTTGTATTCATCTTGTCTTTCCTAATATGTTAGGTTTCCCGTCCCGCTGCCACGCCCTTGGCTTGCCCTTGGGCGAGCTTCCCATCGCCCGGGATAGTTCAAGCAGGGCTTGACTCTCCTCTCGCCTAAGTGAGCTTCGGCATTGTTCAGAAAACGATGCAAAGATACGAATTTTATAGGAAATTGTATCGCTTTGTACCCAAAAAATAAAAATAACCTTTCACATGGCTCATGAATCCTATCTTGAGGCGGAGATTGTTTTGTGCTTCCCACGTTTTTTCGTAACTTTGCGACAAAAGTCGCGAACATACTCCGTATCGGCAAAAAAAGAATAAATTCTTTTGTTTTGCTCTCGACTTTTCGTAACTTTTCCTTCAGAGAAGTCACTTCGGTCTCGGAAAAACTCAAATAAATTTGGCTTTTCACTCTACTTTTCGTAACTTTGCAGCCAAATTCGTAAATTGTAATAAAGAAATGATGACTGCAAAAGAAATCCGCGACTCTTTCAAGAAGTTTTTCGAGTCGAAAGGACATGCCATCGTGCCCTCGGCTCCGATGGTGATTAAGGACGACCCGACGCTGATGTTTACCAACGCCGGCATGAACCAGTGGAAGGATATTATCCTGGGAACGCGCGACCCGGAACCGCGCCGCCGTGCCGACACGCAGAAGTGTCTGCGCGTGAGCGGTAAGCACAACGACCTGGAAGAGGTGGGTCACGACACCTACCACCACACCATGTTCGAGATGCTGGGCAACTGGTCGTTTGGCGACTACTTCAAGGAGGGTGCCATCGACATGGCTTGGGAGTATCTGGTAGACGTGCTGAAGCTGAACCCCGCCGACCTCTACGTGACGGTGTTCGAGGGTTCGCCCGAGGAGAACATTCCCCGCGACGACGAGGCTGCCCGCTACTGGGCCAAGCACGTGCCCGAGGACCACATCATCAACGGCAACAAGCACGACAACTTCTGGGAGATGGGCGACACGGGCCCCTGCGGTCCTTGCTCTGAGATTCACGTCGACTCGCGCACTCCCGAGCAGCGCAAGGCCAGCGGCATCAGCGGTCGCGACCTGGTGAACAAGGACGACCCGCAGGTGATCGAAATCTGGAACCTCGTGTTCATGCAGTTCAACCGCAAGGCCGACGGCTCGCTGGAGAAGCTGTCGATGAACGTTATCGACACGGGCATGGGCTTCGAGCGCCTGGTGCGCATGCTGCAAGGCAAGCACTCTAACTACGACACCGACGTGTTCCAGCCCATCATCAAGGCCGAACAGCAGATAACGGGACTGAAATATACTACTTTCGAAGACGAAGCCAACAGCCCTGAGCCGATAGCAAAGAGCCAGGACGACATCAACGTGGCCATGCGCGTCTGCGCCGACCACCTGCGTGCCGTCTCGTTCTCGATTGCCGACGGCCAGCTGCCCTCTAACGCCAAGGCCGGCTACGTGATTCGCCGCATCCTGCGCCGCGCCGTGCGCTATGCCTACACGTTCCTCGGACAGAAAGAGGCTTTCCTCTACAAGCTGCTGCCCACGCTCGTCGAGGAGATGGGCGACGCCTTCCCCGAACTGAAGGCTCAGCAGACGCTCATTGCCCGCGTGATGAAGGAGGAGGAAGAAGCCTTCCTGCGCACGCTCGACAAGGGCATACAGCTGCTGGACAAGGCCATGGAGCAGCTGAAGGCCGAGGGCAAGACCGAGCTCGACGGTGTGCAGGCCTTCCGCCTGTTCGACACCTACGGCTTCCCGCTCGACCTGACCGAGCTGATCTGCCGCGAGAACGGCTACACCGTGAACGAGGAGCAGTTCCAGGTGGAGATGCAGAAGCAGAAAGACCGCGCCCGCAACGCTGCCCAGGTGGAAAACAGCGACTGGGTAGAGCTGCAGGCTGGCGAACAGCAGTTCGTGGGCTACGACTTCAGCGAATACACCTGCCACATCCTGCGCTATCGCAAGGTGACGCAAAAGAAGAATGAATACTACGAGCTGGTGCTCGACTACACGCCGTTCTACGGTGAGATGGGCGGACAGGTAGGCGAGCAGGGCGTGCTCGTGAACGAGGCCGAGACCATCGAAATCGTCGACGCCAAGCGCGAGAACAACCAGACCGTGCACATCGTGAAGAAGCTGCCGCAGAACCCTGCCGCCGAGTTCATGGCCTGCGTAGACACCGACAAGCGCGACGCTTCGGCTGCCAACCACACGGCCACCCACCTGCTGGACTATGCGCTGAAGCAGGTGCTGGGCGACCACGTCGAGCAGAAGGGTTCGTTCGTCAGCCCCGACACGCTCCGCTTCGACTTCTCGCACTTCGAGAAAGTGAGCGACGAACAGCTGCGCGAGGTGGAACGCATGGTGAACGACATGATTCGCCAGGACATTGCCCTCGACGAGCATCGCGACGTGCCCTTCGACGAAGCCAAGAAGTTGGGAGCCATTGCCCTCTTCGGCGAGAAGTATGGCGACAAGGTGCGCGTGGTGCGCTTCGGCCCCTCGTGCGAGTTCTGCGGTGGTATCCACGCCAGCTCAACGGGTCGCATCGGCATGTTCAAGATTGTGTCTGAGAGCAGCGTGGCTGCCGGCATCCGCCGCATCGAGGCCAAGACGGGCAAGGAGTGCGAGGAGCTGATGTACAACATCGAAGACACGGTGAAAGCCATCCGCTGCTTCTTCAACAACGCCAAGGACCTGGAGGGCGTCATCCGCAAGTATCTGGAGGAACACGACTCGATGAAGAAGCAGATAGAGGCATTCCAGGCTCAGGCCGTGGAGCGTGCCTGCCAGCAGCTGGTGGAGAAGGCGCGCGAGCTGAGCGGCGTCAAGGTGGTGTCGGCCGTGCTGCCCATGGAGCCGCAGGCCGCCAAGGACCTGGCCTTCAAGGTGCGTGCTGCCGTCAGCGGTTCGCTGCTCTGCGTGCTCGGCACCGTCAACCAAGGCAAGCCGCAGCTGAGCATCATGCTGAGCGACGACCTCGTGGCCGACCACGGGCTGAATGCCGGCCAGATGGTGCGCGAGGCTGCCAAGCTCATTCAGGGCGGTGGCGGCGGTCAGCCCCACTTCGCACAGGCTGGCGGCAAGAACGCCGACGGACTGAGCGCTGCCGTAGACAAGGTGCTGGAGCTGGCTAAGCTGTAAAGCGAGCTTTTATACCAAAATAGAAACAGAGAGGCACGGAGCGTTGTTGCTCCGTGCCTCTCTCTGTTTTTTTCTGTCTCTATGCCTTCTCGGTCTTGCGCTTCTGCCAGATTTCAATGGAGTTGATGATGTTCTGCCACAGGATGTAACAGCCCGGCCCCACCGACGACAGCGGGTTCAGATAGGTGTAAGCCATCCAAATGGCAAAGGCGGTGTTCTTCTGTCCCAGAGCCTGACCAGCTTCCTGCGTGTGGTCGAAGTAATGGCCAATGAAGCGGCCTACGGCAAACTGCACCACACACATGATGAGCCCCAGCAGGGCAATGGCCACGAGCAGCGCCACGGTGGTATCGGCATGCACGATGTTCTTCACCGTTGTGCCTGTGACAATGGTCAGCGAACAGGCCCAAAGATAGTAGGACAGGTCGCGCACGGCAATGATTTTCCGGTGCAGCCGATGCATGTAGTGCTTCACGATGTAGGCCAGCAGCATGGGCACCAGCAGCACCAGCACCACCTCGTGCAGGATTTTGGCAAAGGCCGAGAGGAAGGTCATGTCGGCGCTCTTCTCTATCAGCGGGAAGCAGACGGGCACCAGGAAAGCCGTGATGAAGTTGGAAAGGAAGGTGTAGGTGGTCATCTGCTCGAGGTTACCGCCCAGCTTCTGCGTGACAACGGCTGCCGCAGTGGCACAGGGCGAGATGACACACATGAGGATGGCCTCCATCAGAACCAGGCTGGCTCCTTGCATGCCGAAGCCCAGCATGAGGCCCATGAGCGCGGCAATGAAGAGAAACTGGAACACGCCTACCCAGAAATGCCACTTCACCGGTCGCAGCTGGCGGAAGTCGACCTTGCAGAAAGTGACGAAAAGGACAAGAAACATGAACAGCGGCAGGATGGCCGCGAAGAAAGGAGAGAGCCTGTTGCCCACTTCGTCAAGTTGCGGCGTGAAGGCAAAAAGCAGATAGACAACCGTGCCAAAGCCCATCGAAATGGGTAGCGTCCAGTCTTTCACAAAACGAATCATATCCATAGCAGGGCACAAAAGTACAAAAAAAGTGTAAAATAATTGCACCAATCAGATATTTTCTGTAAATTTGCGAACGAAATATTAATATTACTCAAACGCATAAAACCTAACAATTATGGATTACAAGATTATTGACATCGAAGGTGTAGGCGACGTGTATGCTGAAAAGCTGGTTGCCGCAGGTATTAACAAGGTAAGCGAACTGCTCGAAAAGTGTGCTGCCCCCAAGGGCCGCAAGGAGCTGGCCGAGGCAACGGGCATCAGCGAGAAGCTCATTCTGCGCTGGACCAACCACGCCGACCTGTTCCGCATCAACGGCGTAGGCCCGCAGTTTGCCGAGCTGCTCGAAGTGGCCGGAGTAGACACCGTGAAGGAGTTCCGTCATCGCGTGGCTGAGAATCTGCAGCCTAAGCTCGAGGAGATGAACAACGCCCGCAAGATTTGCGGTCGCGTTCCCGCCGTCAGCGAGGTTCAGAAAATGATTGACCAAGCCAAGGAACTGGAGCCCAAGGTGACTTACTAAGCCCTATGCCAGCTGTGTCGTCGGCCAGTTCACGAGATATAATTGCTCAGTGGCACGGGTGAAGGCGGTATAGAGCCAATGCAGGTAGTCGGGCGAGAGCATGTCGTCGGTCATATAACCCTGGTCGAGATAGACGTGCGCCCACTGTCCGCCCTGCGCTTTATGGCAAGTCACAGCATAGGCAAACTTCACCTGAAGAGCGTTGTAATAGGCATCGCTCTTCAGTTTTTTTATGCGCTCGGCCTTCTGGGGAATGTCGGCATAGTCTTCCATCACCTTATTATATAATAGCTCCTGCTGCTCGCGGGTCAAGGCGGGAGCATCGCTTCGCAGGGTGTCGAGCAGCGTAGTGGCCGTCAGTTCCATGTCGTCGTAGTCGGGCAGCGTCATCGTGACGTCGGCAAAACGGAAGCCATAGAGCTCACGATTGTTGCGCACACGCTGCACCACTGCCCTGTCGCCATTGGCCAGGAAGGGAAGCTGTTTCCGGTCGCCCCAGTAGTAGTTGTTCTTCACAATCATGAGCAAATCGCCCTTGCACAGCTCCTCCTCGCGATCGAGAATGGTACGGCGTATGCCCTCGTTGTAGATATTGGCCCGCTTGTTCGAACGGGTCACGACAATCGTCTCGTCGTAGCCCGCACGGCTATAGCTCGACGCGAGCGTCTCAATCAGCTCGTCGCCCGGCACCGCCTTCACATCGTCGTAGCCCTGCAGCCTCACCTTGGGCAAAGTCATGTCGTCGGCAGCAATCATGCTCCTGATGATCGTGGCATTGCTGAGAATGCCCGAGCCCTGACTTTGGCGGAGCACCTCGTTCAGGTCGGCCTCGAACACGCGCAGACCATAGCCTCGAAGCACTCCGGAAAGCAATGCCGGGCTCTCTTCGGCACCCACCGGCGGCAGCTGGGCGCGGTCGCCGATAAGCAGCATGCGGCAGTTGCGGCCGCTACCCACGTAGCGCACGAGGTCGTCGAGCAGGCTGCCACTGCCAAATTCGGCAGAGGCGGTCGAGTCGTCGGCAATCATCGAGGCCTCATCGATCATAAACAAAGTATCGCTATGCAGGTTGTCGTTCAGGGCAAAGGCCGACAGGTCGGCAGCGGTGCGCTGCCGATAGATGCGGCGGTGGATGGTGTAGGCAGGATGGCCGGAATAGAGCGAGAAGACCTTGGCGGCACGCCCCGTAGGAGCCATCAGCACCAACTTCTGCTTGAGCGAGGTCATGGCACGCACGATGGCAGCAGCCAGCGTCGTCTTTCCCGTACCGGCAGAACCACGCAGCACCATCACCGCATTGGACCGCTCGGCCAAAAAGTCGGCAAACACCCGCATGGCGTGCTCCTGCTCTCGCGTAGGAACATGGCCCATGGACGCTCTGATTCTCATTAACAATTCGTCGGCAATCATGCTGCAAAATTATCATAATAATCCGAAACGACCAAACCTTTGAGCAACAAAAGGGGGGTCGCCAAGCGTTAATCTTCTGAAAAGTGTGCGAAGTGTCAGCCTTTTTTCGTAACTTTGCGACCAAAAGTCGCGAAGTTACTCCGTCTCGGCAAAAAAAAGAATAAATTCTTTTGTTTTGCTCTCGACTTTTCGTAACTTTGCACCCAAAGAAAAGGCTCCGGGAACCATGCAAAGGTCAGAGAAAATCATCAACTCGATACTGGCAGTGCTTGCAGTAGCACTGCTGACCATATGCGTGTTGAGCATCGTGGGAGCCATGGACAACAACAATACTCACCGAATGGAAGCTACAGAATAAAGAATATGGCAGAACTGACGAACAAGAGACTGACTATCCGCATCGGACGCAACACGCTGTCGTTCTCGATGCCCGACGACGAAAACAACATTAGCTTTATTCCCTATGTGGTGAAGAGCGGCGTCTCGATGGCGGCCAACCTGCGCAAAGCGCTGAAGATCATCGCCATGGCGCCCCGAGTACGCGTGCTGATTGACTCGCAAGTACTGATGGTGCCCATAGAGCAGTTCGACGAGCAGACCATGGAACAGCTGCATCACCACGCCTTTCCTCACGACGACCAGGACGTGATACTCTACAACGTGCTGCCCGACCTGAATGCAGTAGCCGTATTCAACATCAACAGAGACCTGAAACAGGTGGTCGACGACAACTTCAGCGAGGTGCGCTTCATTACTGCCATCAGCCCCGTGTGGCGCCACCTGCACCAGCGCAGCTTCACCGGCACCCGCTTCAAGCTCTACGGATATTTCCATGAGAGCCGGCTCGAGGTGTTCAGCTTCCAGCAGAACCGCTTCAAGTTCTGCAATTCGTTTGAAGCCAACCGGACCAAGGATGCCATCTTCTTCCTGCTCTACGTATGGAAGCAGCTACAGTACGACAACAACTACGACGAGCTGCACTTAGTGGGCGACATTCCCGATGAGGAACAACTGGTGGAGGAGCTGAAGCAATATCTGCCGAAGGTCTACGTGATTAACCCTTCGGCCGACTTCAACCGTGCTCCCGTCACTGAAATCATTGGCATGCCCTACGACCTGCAGACGCTCTTCGTCAAGGGCAGGTAAGCGTTGAGAGAGATGAGAATAATTACAGGAAAATACAAGGGTAGGCACTTTGACATTCCGCGCTCATTCAAGGCACGTCCTACCACCGACTTTGCAAAGGAGAACATTTTCAATGTGCTGACGCAATACGTCGACTTCGACGACGCTACAGCACTCGACCTCTTCTCGGGCACGGGCAGCATCACGCTCGAACTGCTCTCGCGCGGATGCCGGCAGGTGGTCAGCATCGAGGCCGACCGCGATCATCACCGCTTCATCTGCGACTGTCTGAAGAAACTCAACATTCCCTCGTCACAGGCAATACCGTTGCGCGGCGACGTGTTCCGCTACCTGAAATCATGCCACCAGCAGTTCGACTTCATCTTTGCCGACCCGCCCTACGCGCTGAAAGAACTGCCCACCATTCCCGACCTTGTCCTGGAGAAACAGCTGCTGAAGCCCGAAGGCGTGTTCGTCTTCGAGCACGGAAAGAACTACGATTTCTCCGAGCATCCGCACTTCGTGGAGCATCGGGAGTATGGCAGCGTGAACTTCAGCATCTTCCGATAAAGCACATAAAGAGCCACAAAGACTGCTGCCTTCAGCAGCGGACAGAGCAGGTAGTGCAACGACAGACTCAGCTGCGACGTGCCGAACAGCGAGAAGAACGCGTCGTCGGCCACAGCGAAGAACACGACGTAATGGGCCAGATAAACGAAATAAGACGCATCGCACACTATCGGAGGCAGGCGTCTGGCTGTTGCCAGCATGACCCGATAGGCTGCACAAAAGACGACAACCACCCCCACCAGACGGAAACAGAGCATGAGCGACGAGAACACCGACGTTCGGTAAGTGAGCATCATGGCCAGCCCCAGCCCGATAAAGCACACATAGGCCAAGCGCTCATAGCGCAGGCTCCACTGCAGCAAATCTTTACCGGCCAGGCTCAAAACAGCACCCAGCGTAAAGAAGAAGACAGCATAAGCCGAAAGTCCGGGCACAAACGGGCACACCCCCGAAAGATAGAGCAGCCCCAACAGCGGCAAGAACCACAGCCGGCACTTCCTGACACCTATATATATAATAGGTGAAAGCAGCGACACCACCATCAGGTCGCGCAGGAACCAGAGGGGCATGTTGGCAGGAGCCGTCAGCTGGTGCTCCATGCCCAGCCAGTCGGTCTGCTTGCCTGCTGCCGAAACATAGACCCACAGCATGCTCCAGCTGAACGACTTCAACTTGACAGCCATCAGCAGGTTCCACACGACATAAGGCAGCAGCAACGTGATGAGCCGGCGCTTCAGCTTCTGCCCGTAGACACGCCAGTCCCACTGCTGCAGGTGAATGAAGAAAAGGTAGCCCGACATGACGAAAAACACGGGTACTGCCAGCTTCGTCAGCGTCTGCCCAACGAGCAGCTTCAGAACCTGATAGATGTCGAAGCCCGACGACAGCAGGCTGTAGTCCTGAGCAACACCGCTGTAGCTATGGGCAAAGGTGACGAGGACTATCAGCGGCAAGCGCAGCTGACTCATGACGTCGAACTGAGAGACATGGGGTGCGTTCATCAGTAGCTATTCTTACATCAACGGCGAAAGCAGGCGCACGAACGACTCCCACAGGCGCACGAGGAAGCGGGGATTCATCAGCTGCGGCTGGTCGGCCATGTTCACGGCGCAAGTCTCGTCGGCCTCGAACACACGCTTCATCTGCAATGCCGTCTGCTCGCCATAGAAGAACATGTTGGCCTCGAAGTTGTTCTCAAACGAACGGAAGTCGACGTTCACGGAGCCGCAGGTAGAGACAGCATCGTCGGCAACCATGAGCTTGCTGTGCAGGAAGCCAGCCTCATAGAGCGACACACGCGCACCAGCCTCGACAGCCTCACGCAGATAGGAGCGACTGGCCCACTCCACGAAACGGGCGTCGCTGCGACGCGGCACCAAGATGCGCACGTCGACGCCACTCTGTGCTGCCGTCTTCAGGGCAAAGAGCACAGGTTCAGTAGGCAGGAAGTAGGGAGTCTCGATGTAGAGGTAGCGACGAGCAGCCAGAATAATGCGCAGATAGCCCTGCTGGATTTCGGGATAGGGCGACGTGGGGTTGCTCATCACGGTCTGTACAATGGTATCGGTGATTGAAACTTGAGGGTCGAATGCCGGGTAATACTTGCGGTCGCTGAGCAGGGTGCGGTCAACGAAATACCAGTCGACCAGGAACGTGCGCTGCAGGGAGTAGACGCCAGCCCCCTCAATGCGCACCATGGTGTCGCGCCAAGGCTCGCTGGCTTTTCCCTTATATTCGACGCCCTTCACGTAGCGCCGGGCAATGTTCATGCCGCCGATGTAGCCCACGCGGCCGTCGACAATGAAGAGCTTGCGGTGGTTGCGGTAGTTCACCTTGCTCGTGAACGAGGGGAAGCGCACAGGCAAGAAGGGTGCAATCTCGATGCCCTCCTCACGCATGCGTTCGAAGAAGCCGTTGCGCACCTTCCAGCACCCCACGTCGTCGTAGACGATGCGCACCTCTACCCCACTCCGCGCACGATCAATGAGCGCATCGCTCACGAGCCGCCCCAGGGCGTCGTCCTCAAAGATGTAGACATCGATGTGAATATGGCTCTTGGCACGCGAAATGTCGCGCAGCAACGAGGCAAAAAACTGATAGCCGTCGGTGAGCAGCTCGACGTGGGTCGTCTTGAAAGGCAGCGAGAAGCTCTGATTGACGAAAAGGTCGATGAGCGGCTTCTGCTGCTCGGGCAGCCGCAAGTCGTGCTGCTCGACGAAGCCAAGCATGGAGCGTTTGGTCAACTGGTCCATGGATCGGCGGCTGACGAGGCGCTCCTTGCGCGTGTTGACACCGAAGAACAGATAGAGCACGATGCCCGCAACGGGTACGAAATAGATGACCAGCGCCCAAGCCATGGTCTTCACCGGCTGGCGATTGTCCATGACCACGTGGATGATGGTCAGCACGACAATCACCTGATAGACCGAAAACAGTATGGTAGGCAACAAATGCATAGCTAAAATCTCTTAACACCAATTACTCAACCAACTACCAAGTCGCTGCCCAGCTTGCGGGCCAGCAGGTCGCGCAGTTCCTGCGTTTCCTTGTATTGCTTCATCAGCTCCATCACACGGCTCATGTCGCTACTGGCCTGCCGCAGCTGCTGCTGAATTTCCTTGAGCCTGGCTTCGACGATGTCGAGCCGGAAGTCCATGACCAGATGCAGCACGCGCTGACGCAGCGAGCCCTCGCGGGGCTGCACGGCAAAGCGTCCGCCCAGCTGATGGCGGTCGATGACCTGCTGCGTGGCCAGATGGCTGATGTTTATGTCGGGATGGTTCGTGAAGTACTGCTCGGCCTTGAACCCAGGTTCGCCGCTGTGGGCCACCGCCTCGTCGAGCACCTGGTTGTAGAGCGGATTGGCAAACGAGAGTCCATCCTGCCCCAGGTCGTAGCTGATGTACTGGGCAACATTGAACGAAATCTTCTGCCCGTCGTCCGTCTCCACATCGTCGTAGATGATTTCCTCACCATGCCGGATGATCTCACGGATGAGCATCGTGGCAACAAGCGACGACTGTTCCTGCGGTGTGTGGCGCGTAAGGGGTTCCGGCGCAACGCTGCCGGCGCTCTTCACAGCTTCTGTTTCGGCGTCTCTTCGGGCATTGCGCTCCCGCTCTTTCTCCTGCTCGTCGGTGTTTTGCCGGATGTTCTTGTTCAGCGAGGCGATGAGCGTCTGCTCCTTCATACCGATGCGCTGGGCAAAGTCGGTGATGTAGGTGCTGCGCAGAATGGGGTCGGGAATGACCGAGATGCTCTTCACGATGCCGCTAATGGCCTCTGAGCGCTTCACGGGGTCGGTCTGGTTCTCCACCGTCAGGCGTGTCTTGAAGGAAATGAAGTCGGTCTGCTCGTTTTCGATATAGTTTCGCAGTTCCTCCGACGAATGCTTGCGGGCAAACGAGTCGGGGTCGTCGCCGTCGGGCAGCAGCAGCACCTTGATGTTCATACCCTCGCTGAGCAGCATGTCGGTTCCGCGCATGGCAGCGTGGATACCGGCCTCGTCGCCATCGTAGAGCAGGGTGATGTTGTTGGTGAAGCGATGCAGCATGTGTATCTGGTGCACGCTCAGCGCTGTTCCGCTGTTGGCCACCACGTTCTCTATACCGGCCTGGTGCATGGCAATCACGTCAGTATAGCCCTCGACCATGAACACGCGGTCTTCCTTGACAATGGCCCGCTTGGCCTGATAGATACCGTATAGTTCGCGCTCCTTATGATAGATTTCGCTCTCGGGCGAGTTGACATACTTCTGCTGCACGCCTTTCGTGGCAGCGTCGAGCTTGCGTCCACCGAAAGCCACCACCCTGCCGCTGATGTTGAACCAGGGGAAGATAGCACGGCCTCGATAACGGTCGACCAAACCTCCCTCGGTCTTTTCCCGGCTGGCCGATGCCGCTTCGGCAGCATCGGCCTCCTCTGCCTGCGAGCGGTTAGCGGGGGTTGGCTCATAGCACAAGCCGGTCTTCACCAGGAACTCGGGCTTATAGCCTGCCTTGAGGGCGGCCTTGGCCATCGCGTCGCGCTGAGGCAAAGCAAAGCCTAACTGAAACTTCTCAATGATATCGTCGCGAATGCCTCGGCTGCGGAAGTACTGCTTGCCGATGGCAACGCCATCGGGGTCGTTCTTCAGGATGCCGTTGAAATACTTCATGGCCCACTCGTTCACCACGAACATCGACTCGCGGTCGTTCTGCTCCTGCCGCTCCTCATCGGTCAGCTCCTTCTCTACAATCTCGATGTTGTATTTCTTGGCCAACCAGCGCAGGGCCTCAGGGTAGGTGATCTGCTCGTGCTCCATAAGGAAACCGGCCGGCGTGCCGCCCTTTCCGCACACGAAGCAGTGGCAGATGTTCTTGGCGGGCGACACCATGAACGAGGGATTCTTGTCGTCGTGGAAGGGGCACAGGCCTTTGTAGTTCACGCCACTCTTGCGGAGTTGCACAAACTCGCCCACCACGTCGACGATCCGCGCCGCGTCTAAGATCTTATCAACTGTCGCCCGGTCTATCATAAGCCTTACTTCTTCAGATACTTCGCCAGCTCAGAACCGTTCTGACGCAGGCCACGGGCAAACGACTGGGCATTCATCTGTGCGCCCAGCTTCGAAGCATGGGTGTGGTCTTTCTTGAAATACTTGCCGGCCTTCTCCTTCAGCTGAGCTATCTTGGCCTTGGCCTTCTCCTTGTCTTGCGGCAGGGAACGCACGGCAAACTTCTTGTCGAGGAAGTCGGCCGAGAGGTTGTGCAGGTCAATGAACTCGACGCCCGTCTGCTCGACCACCTCGCGATACCACTTGCCGTAGGTGTTGTCGCGGCGCTCAATGCGTCCGCCAGGCCACTCGTTGCGCGGAGTCAGCGAGACGAGGATGGGTGTGGCGCCCTTCTCACGGCAGTCGTCAATCATCTTCTTCAAATACCAGCCGAAGGAGTAGACCACCTCGTAGGTGCCGTTGTCGAGCTTATAGACGTGCAGCGTGTCCTTAGTACCGGGAATGACGCCGCGCGCTTTCTGGTCGGTAATGGGGCAAATGTCGTTATGGCCGAACTGGATGGTGACGAAGTCGCCAGGCTCCAGCGAGTTGTAGACCTTCTCCCACAGCTCCTCGCGAACGAACGAGCGGGTGCTGCGTCCGGCACGGGCAGCATTGCAAAGGGTAATCTTCGACTCGTCGAACACGGTCTGCGCCTGCGAGGCCCAGCCCCACATGCCGTCATCGTCCTTGTCGGCGTTCTTCACCGTCGAGTCGCCCGTAAAGAAAACCACAGGCTTACCCTTCTCGCGCTTCACCTCCCAACGGTTCAGCGCCACGTTCTGCATCATCTGCTGAAGCGGGCGCAGCTGCGGGTTCCGGCTCTGCCAGAGGCCTTCGGCAGCCGAGCGGGCATTCAACTCAGCGCCAAACTTTGAGGTGTGGATGTGGTCGCCCAAGAAGTGATACTTCTCCTTCCACGCACTATAGGAGTCGAGCTTCTGTCCGCTGATCTCGTTCAGGTCGACAAAAGGTACGCCCTCAACGGCTGCTACGTAGGCCGCCCACTCGGTCTGCGGCTTGCGCACAATCTTACCCTTGGCATCGTAGGCATCGCGGGGCGTGAGCGACATGAGGATGGGGTTGGCTCCGCGCGCGCGTATTTCCTTAATATATAGGCGGAGATAGGTGCCATAGCTATAGACGGTGTCCTGCCGATGCGTGCGCTGGTTGAAGCCAACGTAGCAGGTGTCAGGGTCGACACCGGGAATGACAGCACGGGCACGGCGCTGGTCGAAGAACTCGCCGTTGTCGTTGTGGCCTATCGACACAATCACCCAATCGCCCGGCTTCAGCGCATCGCGCACTGCAGGCCACAGGTCGGTATAGAACGTACGCGTCGACATGCCGCCCAGCGCCTGGTTCTCTACGGTAATGCGGTTGGCGTTGAAGTAGCGGTTGGCATAGTAGCCCCATCCCCACTGTCCGTTGGAACCGTCGCCACGGGTGCCGTTGCGCATGGTAGAGTTGCCCACGAGGAAGAGCACAGGGTTATTGCCCTGGCGCGTAGAGCCGGGCTTGGGGCGCGACATGAGCGCCTTGGCGATGCTGTCGGGAGTGTTGTCTACCACCTTGTTTACGTCTTCAATTGGGTCAGGCAGGTTGTCGAAGTCCTGCGCCTGCACAGTCATAGACGCTGCAAGGAGGGCCACTGCGGTAAAGAGTCGTTTCATTTCGTAGTTGTTTTATTGTTCGTATGTCCGTGCAAAAGTAATGATTTATTTCGTAACTACCAAACTTTCTTCCCGCGTTTTATGGCAAATCGCCTTGCGTTTTGTATCAAAACGGGTTGCGTTTTATGGCAAAACGCAAGGCGATTTGATACAAAACGCAGGACGATTTGATACAAAACGCATCGAGAATGTTTGGCTGTATCGAAAGGAATATGTATCTTTGCAGCGTAAACAGAACAGCAAAAGCGATGGAAAAGAAAGCAATCATAGAGAGCGTACCCAACTTCAGCGAAGGACGCAACATGGAGATTATCAACCAGATAGCCCACGAAATCAAGGCCGTGAAGGGCGTAAAGCTGCTGCACGTGGATGCCGGTCAGGCTGCCAACCGCACGGTGGTGACCTTTGCCGGCGAGGCCGATGCCATGGTGGAGGCTGCATTCCGCGCAGCGAAGAAGGCCGGCGAACTGATTGACATGCGCCAGCAACACGGCGAGCATCCACGCATCGGGGCCACCGACGTGCTGCCCCTGGTGCCCATCAGCGGCATCACGCTTGAGGAGTGTGCCGTTTTGGCCCGGCAGTTAGCCGAACGACTGGCCACCGAGGCCGGCATTCCCTGCTACTGCTACGAGGCATCGGCCCTGCGCCCCAAGTTCAGCAACCTGGCCTACTGCCGTGCCGGCGAGTATGAGGGGCTGCCCGAAAAGCTGTCGACGCCCGGCCAGGAGCCAGACTACGGTGCCCGTCCCTTCGACGAAGGCATCGCCCGCACAGGCTGTTCGGTGGTGGGAGCACGCGACTTTCTCGTTGCCGTCAACTGGAACCTCGACACGAAGTCGGCAGAAGCCGCCCACGACATCGCCTGCGAAGTGCGCGAGCGAGGCCGCCACGGCATCGCCGGCACACTGCCCAAGACGAAGGCCATCGGCTGGTATATCGAGGAATACGGCATTGCACAAGTATCCATGAACATGACGAACCTCAACGTCACCCCACTCCACAAGGCTTTTGAAGAGGTGAGCCGTCGTGCCGAAGCCCACGGCCTGCACGTCACGGGCACCGAAATCATCGGTCTCGTCCCCCTGCACTGTCTCACAGAAGCAGGCCGATACTTCCTCGAAAAAGAGCACCAAGACGCCAACGTTTCCGAGCAACAGCTCGTTGCCAAAGCCATCGAGACCATGCACTTAGACGACCTGCGCCCTTTCAACCCGCAAGAAAAAGTCATCGAATACGTTTTGCAGGCATAGCCAGCAGCATCTAAGCAAAAGAAAAAAGCCAGTCAACGACTGGCTTCTGTAGTTGCGGAGGCAGGAACTGAAAGAAGTCCTTTGTCTCTTATTTAACCGCGCACAAAAGCCGTTTTTAACGCATCTTCCTGACAATTAATACTATTTCTTGTCCGAGTTTTGTCCGAGTTTAAGAGCCAAATCAAGTCTGGTTCCCAGTTCATCCTTAACCTTTTTTAAATCATTGATACGCTCATCTTTCTCCTTTATAAGCAATCTCAGGGCCTTATTTTCTGCCTGAAGTGATTTCGGATCCTGATTAATGACGGAGGAATTTATGATGTTTTGATTTCCGACAATAAACGGGGACGCCCCGATTTTGTCCGAACCGCCGAAGAAGTCATCCAGAGATATATCCAGGATGTTACATACCTTCATGGCGGTTTCTATAGTCGTATTTGGACGCCTCAGGAAATCATTAATTGTTCTGTGGGTATCCTCTCCCCACATAAGAATAGCAAACTGTCGCTCAGTCATGCCACGAGATGCTATGGCTTTCCTGAGGAATTCGAGATTGACATTGACACATTCGTACCTCATGATACATCTATTTATGTTAAATCCTCTTAAAGACGGAAAGATTTCTCCGTCATTATTAGGATTATTCCGTTTTTAATATTAATTTTGCCACAAATTTAAATATTTAATCCGAAATAAACAAGAAAATTATGGCAGAAAATCAGAGCATTGACGTGAGGGTTTATTACCAGTCACTA
>CACXYH010000058.1 GCA_902771785.1 uncultured Prevotellaceae bacterium | reverse complement strand
CCCATGTAGGGGAGGGGACAGGGGTGGGGTCAGCAACTTCTTCACCGACATTATATTACTGACCCCACCCCCAGCCCCTCCCCTACATGGGAGGGGAATGCATGCGCCAACAGTCAACCAAGTTTTCGGACACACCGCATTTTAACATTTGAAATATAAACAAGATAAATGGGGGGCAACCCTTGTTTTGCCTTGTTTTTATGTGTACCTTTGCAATGCATTTGAGGATGCATCGCGAGTGTCGATGAGTGAAAAAGGGTACGATGATTCAGCAGGCCGGCCGCGGCGATTCAGCAGACAAATCGCATCGGTTCAGCCAACAAAGGGGGTACGTTCTGCCGACGAAAAGATGAAAGACGAAAGATGAAAAATGATGATTTTTGCAAAATAACGCCCACGAAAGCACGGACAATCAAAAAAAGTTAGTATCTTTGCGGTCAGAAACGAAAACTATCAATAACAAAACACAATCAGAAACAGAGATGAAGAACATTAGTCTTGACATTACAAAGGCTGCCTGCTTCCTGGAAGCTGGCGCTGTGAAGGCTTTCGAGCCGAAAGTGAAGGCCGCTCAAGAGGCCTTGGAGAACGCAACTTGCCCTGGCAATGATTTCCTGGGATGGCTGCACCTGCCAAGCAGCATCACCCCTGCATTCCTCGACGAGGTACAGGCCGTGGCTGGCACGCTGCGCGAGAAGTGCGAAGCAATCGTGGTAGCCGGCATCGGCGGCAGCTATCTGGGCGCACGCGCCGTGATTGAGGCCCTGGGCAACTCGTTTGCATGGCTCATCAAGGACCAGAAAAACCCCACCATCCTCTTTGCCGGCAACAACATCGGCGAGGACTACCTGAGCGAGCTCACTGAGTATCTGAAGGGAAAGAAGTTTGGCGTGATCAACATCTCGAAATCGGGCACGACGACCGAGACGGCGCTCACCTTCCGCCTGCTGAAGAAGCAATGCGAGGCCCAGATGGGCAAGGAAGAGGCCAAGAACGTGATTGTGGCCGTGACCGATGCCAAGCGCGGCGCTGCCCGCACCTGTGCCGACAAGGAAGGCTACAAGTCGTTCATCATACCCGATAACGTGGGCGGACGCTTCTCCGTGCTCACCCCAGTGGGTCTGCTGCCCATTGCCTGCGCCGGCTTCGACATCAAGCAGCTGGTGGCTGGTGCACAGGAGATGGAGAAGGCCTGCGGCAAGGACGTTGCCTTCGACGAGAACATCGCTGCCCAGTATGCTGCCGTGCGCAACGCACTCTACCAGAAGGGCAAGAAGATTGAGATCATGGTGAACTATCAGCCCAAGCTCCACTACGTGAGCGAGTGGTGGAAGCAGCTCTACGGCGAGAGCGAGGGTAAGGACAAGAAGGGCATCTTCCCTGCCAGCGTCGACTTCACGACCGACCTGCACTCCATGGGTCAGTGGATTCAGGACGGCGAGCGCACCATCTTCGAGACCGTGATTTCCATCGAGAAGCCCAACCGCGAGCTGCTCTTCCCCAGCGACGAGGAGAACCTGGACGGACTGAACTTCCTGGCTGGCAAGCGCGTGGACGAGGTGAACAAGATGGCAGAGCTGGGTACTCGGCTGGCCCACGTCGACGGCGGCGTGCCCAACATTCGCCTCTCGGTGCCCTGCCTGAACGAATACTACATCGGACAGCTCATCTATTTCTTCGAGATTGCCTGCGGCATCAGCGGCAACGTGCTGGGCGTGAACCCCTTCAACCAGCCGGGCGTGGAAGCCTATAAGAAAAACATGTTTGCCCTGCTCGACAAGCCTGGCTACGAGGCCGAGTCGAAGGCTATCAAAGAGCGCCTGGCCAATGAGTAACTACTCGCTGTCAGTGGCTCAATACATCAAGAAGCATGGCTTTGAGGCGCTACGCCCCAAAGCCGTGCTTTTCGATATGGACGGCGTGCTCTACGACTCGATGCCCTGGCACGTCGAAGCCTGGCACGACTCAATGGCCCACTACGGCATTACGATGACACGCGATGATGCCTACGAGACTGAGGGGGCACGCGGCGTCGACACCATTCGCATGATGGTGAAGCGCCAACAGCAGCGCGACATCAGCGAGCAGGAGGCTCAGCAGATGTATGAGCTGAAATCGAAACTTTTCCACGAGAAAGGAGAGGCGCCGCTCATGCCTGGCATCATGGAACTGATGCAGCAGATGCACGAAAGCGGCCTGCAGATAGGCGTCGTGACGGGCAGCGGACAACGGCCGCTCATTGCGCGCCTGCTGAAAGACTTTGGAGAATGGCTCAGCGAAGACCACATCACCACCGCCTACGACGTGAAGCGAGGCAAGCCCAATCCTGACCCCTACCTGATGGGGCTGGAGAAAGCCGGCCACCTGCAGCCCTGCGAGGCGCTGGTCGTTGAGAATGCGCCACTCGGCGTTCGTGCCGGCGTGGCCGCCCGCATCTTCACCATTGCCGTGAACACGGGCCCGCTGCCCAACCAGCGGCTGACAGCCGAAGGCGCCAACCTCGTGTTCGACCGGATGACGGAGCTGAGCAAGGAATGGAGCGCACTGGCGTGTTCCTTGCTATGAATCAACTGACTTTCTTTTAGATTTCGTCGTCAGACGCATCCACGCTCTCGCCGTTGGTATCAATCGACGAGTCGCGACGTATGGCTATGCCCTTGGTGCTGTTCACCGTGAGCACCAGCGGAATGAACTCATCGCCGCTCTCAGGCTTGCACACGCTGACGGCAAACCTCATCTCCGTGCCCTGGACATGATCGAAAATCATGGCCTCTAAGATGCCACCCTTCTTGTAGCTCTCGTCGAGGTATGACGCGAAATCGTCCTTTGTCCATTCCTTTTCGTAGAAGACGGAGCCGTCCTGCCGGCTGATTTTCAGGCTGATGCGGTTGTCAACGTATTTCTGCCCGTCGTCGTCGGTCACCATGGGCAGTGACCCTGAGGACTGGCGGCTGATGGCCACCTCGTATTTGCCCCCCATCCAGTCGACGTTCTTGGTGTCGGCATAGTCCTGCATACTGATGGGTTCGCTGGGCTTCCTCACCTCCTGCTTGGAAATGATGATGTCGTCACTCTGTTTTTTCTCTTTGCAGGCTGTCAAGGCCAAAGCTCCTGCAGCCACGAAAATAGGTATCCACTTTTTCATATGCGACGACAAAGGTACGAAAAAGTTTTCATACGTCCACAAAAAAAGCCCGCTATTTTTGTAGCGGGCCGAAGTTATCCTTTATTATTTTCTTTTTTCTTAAAAATTCTTGATATCCATTGAAATGGAAGGGCCGCTGCCCTCGTTTCAAAAACACTATGTTAACCTAAATCACTATGAAAAGTTTTCGTCTCTTATATATTTAGTTGTTTCTGCGTTGTCTCTGTCCCTGACCTCTGCCAAAGCCGTTGCGCATTTTTTCCTGGTTGGCCTTGTAGGTCTTGTACTGCTCCTCAGTCATGATTTTCTGCAGCTTGGCGTCATACTCCTGCATGGTCTTCTGCATCTCTTCCATGTTGAAGCGAGGACGCTCGCCGTTGCCTTGACCCTGCTGCGGGCGCGGTCTGCGCTGAATGGTGTCGTTGCCTTCAGGACGCTGGCCTCTGTTGCCGTTGCGCATTCCAGGGCGCTGTCCGCGAGGACCACCGAAGCCGAAGCCCATCTTGCCTTGATACTCCTTGTTCAGTTCCAGCAGCTGCTTGGCCTGTGTCTCGTTCAGGTTGTACTGCTGCACCATCATCTCAGTGCGGCGCTGCGTCATCTCTTCTGGGTTCATCTGGCGACGTTCGCGGTTCTGTCCATCCTGTGCCATGACTGCCGTGCTCATCATCAGAGCGGCTGCTATTGCTAATACTATCTTTTTCATTTTTGTTCTTTTTTTTTGTTTTACTTTCAGTTTCTTCGTTTCTTTAAGTTGCAACTGTCTATTTGACGCAAAGGAAAGAAAAAAGTTTAAACACAGTTGAAAAAAAAACACTTTTTTATAGCAAAACGCTATTTTTTTATTACTTTTGCATCAAAATCATCTACGAAATGAACAGATTCATATACGTTTTCCTATCGGCCATCATCCTCTTCAGCGCCTGCTCTGGCAAGAAAGGCGACGAAGAGAAGCTGCGCTATGAGAGCATCGACACCGTGCCGCTGCTCATTATGCAGATTCAGAAATGCTCGCGACTCTACACCACAGAGTTCCAGGTACACAAGATTGTGACGCATAGCGACATCCTGAAGGTGCAGGGCACCATCTTCGACAAGCGCGTGAACCTGCCCCTGCCGCTGGGCGACCGCAAGGTGGCCATTCCCATGGACGCCACACTGAAGGGCTACATCGACTTTGCCGACTTCTCTGAGCAGAACGTCAGCCGCGAGGCCAACCGCATCACCATCACCCTGCCCAACCCCAAAGTGATGCTCACCGCTACGAAGGTCGACCAAGAGAACATGCGCCAGTACGTATCGCTCATGCGCTCAAACTTCAGCGATGCCGAGCTGAGCAGCTTCGAGCAGCAGGGGCGCGAGGCCATCATCCAGTCGATTCCCACCCTCGGCATCATCGAGACTGCCCGCGAGAGTGCCGCAAAAGTGCTCATTCCGCTGCTGGTGCAGATGGGATTTCAGGAACAGAACATCACGATCGTCTTCGATGACGAGGTGGCCGACCCCACCAATATCCGTGCCTTACTCGACCTAACCCAGATAGAAAAATGAAGAAGACAGAACTACGACAGCTTCGAAAGAAATACAGAAAGCAGGGAGCCACCCTGATAGTGATTGCCGTCATCGCCCTGGTGTGGCTCATCAGCAAGTGCAGCCATACCTCGCTCTCAGTGGGAGCCAACGACGGCATTGACATTACGCCAGAACAGATTCAGAGCATACGCGACATCGGGCAGTGGGAGTTTCTCGCCATCAGCGACGAGGAGCTGGTAGACACCACGCGCCGAGGCTTCTTCAGCGACGACCATCTGGCACGCATCTACTACGGCACGCTGCGACTGGGCATTGACTTCCAGCAAACCAGCGACGGATGGATCACCACCCAAGGCGACACGCTCTGCGTGCTCATGCCCAAAATCATGCTGCTCGACGACAACTTCATTGACGAAGCACGTACGCAGTCGTTCCACGAAAGTGGCAGCTGGACAGGCCATGACCGTGAAATCCTCTATCGCAAGGCCCACCGCATGATGAAGCAGCACTGCCTCACGCCGAAGAACCTGGCTGCTGCCCGCGACAACGGAGCGCTGCAAATGCGGCAGCTGTTGCGCGCCATGGGCTTCGAGAAGGTGAAAATAGAGTTCGAGTACTAAACCACTTCTACCACGACCACCACTCCGTCGACCACTCTGAAGCGCACGTCGTAGCCTGCAAACGGCATGCCATAGATGCGCTCCTCATCGTCGTGAAAACGGGGACGAGGGTCTTGAGCCAGCACCTGCCGCAATCCTAAGAGCGTGGCTTCGTCGAAGTGTTGCGCGGCTGTCGCAGGAATCTCCACCTGCAGTGGTGTCCATGCTGTGGTGTCGACGAAGCCGCTCCTGGCCTCTGGATGGCTGTCGGCAAAGGCCACATAGGGCTTAATATCGTAAATGGGGGTGCCGTCCATCAGGTCGGCGCCTTTTGTATATATAATAGGAACGCGCGCATCGATGCTTTCAATTTCTACTGCCGACAGCCCCAGCCGATTAGGACGGAAGGGCGAACGCGAGGCAAACACCCCCACCGCTCGTTGCCACCCAGCCTGGGAGGCCGCACGGTGAGTCCCTGAGCCTCGTGGGCGTTGGCCGAAAACTCCCAGATGAGCCACAAATGCGAGAACGACTCCAATCCGCGCACAGCCTCCGGATGCCTGTATTGCGCAACAAGCTCTATGCTGCCACGCAGTTCCGAGGCCACCCCACCCTGGCGAGGAAGGCCGAACTTCGAGGTGAGCGGTGAGCGAAAATAGGCTATTGGTTCGATGATCATGGGGCAAAATTACGAAAAAAAAGCCGAATGTGTCATAAGATGGATAATATTTTCAGCTAAATTTCTTTCTTTTTTTATTCTTTTTTGCTATCTTTGCAGCGAAAAAAACAATCGTATTCCAGATTTTACAGCATGAACAAGAACGAGAAATTTATAGTCACCATCAACCGTGAAGTAGGTACAGGTGGACGTACCGTAGGCCGCAAACTGGCCGAGAAGTTAGGCGTGAAGTACTGCGACAAGGCCGTCATCGACGGCTTGACCCAGAAGTTTGGACTCTCGAAAGAGCGAATCGAGGAAATCAAGGCGCAGAAGAAATCGTGGTGGAACGACATCAGCACCTACTACCAGACTCTTGTCAACAGTGCCAACATGCCCATGGAGGCCGAGGTGAAACTCGACAACGCCTCGATGTTCGAGACCGAGAAGCATATTCTGGAGGATCTGGCTGCTCATGAGTCGTGTGTGGTGGCAGGCCGTACGGGCTTCATGGTGTTCCGCGAATGGCCCAACCACCTGAACGTCTTCATCCAGGCTTCGCTGGAGCACCGCGTGCAGCGCGTCATGCGCCGTCAGAACGTCAGCGAACAGGAGGCTCGCGACATCATCGACAAGATGGACACAACACGCGAGACCTATATCAAGAAATACGAGGACACCTCACGCTACGACACGCGCAACTACCAGCTCGTCATCTCGATGGACGGACTGAGCGAGGACGATGCCGCTGAAATCATCAAGAACTATATCGACTGCACAAGTAAATAACAGGCTGATGCAATGAAGAATGAGGATTTTGCCACCGCTATCATTTTGTTTACCATGATGCTCTCTGCACAAGTGGCCCACTCGCAACGGGCCATCGCCTTCGAAGGCATTGAGAATGCGCGCGACATGGGCACGCTCGTCGTGCGCGACGGGCAGGTCGTCCGTTCTGGCATGCTTGTGCGCAGCGGTTGTCTGGCCAAGGCCACCGACAGCGATGTGGCTGTGCTGAAAGAGAAGTATCGGCTCAGCGATGTGTTCGACTTCCGCTTCGAGGCTGAAGCCAACTCGGCTCCAGACCGCATCATCGACGATGTCAGCTATACGCATCTCTCAACGCTGCCCAAGGCGCTCATCGAGGGCTTTGCCTCCTCTGGCCGCTCCGATACAGCCCAAGCCGACACGAAGAACATGGCGGCGGTGCTGATGAAATACGCGCTCGAACCCAAGGCGCAGACGATGGCACGCCAACTCTATCCTGCCATCGTGACCGACTCGATTGCACAGCGCTACTACGGCAAATTCCTGAGGGGCGTGCTCCGTGCTGAGAACGGAGTGCTATGGCACTGTTCGCAGGGCAAAGACCGTGCCGGATGGGCATCGGCTTTCCTCCTTGCAGCGCTTGGAGCCGACAGGAAGACCATCGTGGAAGACTTCGACCTCTCAAACCAAAGCTATGCCCGCGCTGTGGAGGCGATGACGGCAAAGGTGCGCGAGCAGGGCGGTGGCGACGAGGCTGTGGCCTTCATTCAAGCCATGATCGGCGTGAGCCGCGAGAATTTCGAGGCTACGCTCGACCTGATAGACCAGAAATACGGCTCGCTGCCGCTCTACATCGAGAACCAGCTAGGCTTCTCGAAAGAGGAACAGCAACAGCTCAGGAAGAAATACACTACTACCCCAAACGATGGCCAATAAACCTTTAGACACCAGCCTGTTGGATCGCGCTATCGTGTTCGCCGTCCGTGCCCATGCCGGTACTGAGCGTCGAGGCAAGGGATTCCCCTATATCGTCCACCCGCTCGAGGCTGTGGAGATTGTGGCCACGATGACGAACGACCAGGAGCTGTTGGCCGCAGCAGCCCTGCACGACACGGTGGAGGACACCGACGTCACCATAGAACAGATTCGCGCAGAGTTTGGCGAACGCATCGCATCGTTAGTGGCATCAGAGAGCGACATCGTGGTCAGCGGGGTGAGCGAAGAAGATAGTTGGCACGCTCGCAAGCAGGCCGCCATCGACCGACTGGCTCAAGCGTCGCACGATGCCAAGATAGTGGCTCTGGGCGACAAACTCTCGAATATGCGGGCCATCGCCCGCGACTATGCCGTGCAGGGCGATGCCCTCTGGAACCTCTTCCACGCCAAGGACCGCAAAGATCATGAGTGGCATTACCGCGGGCTGGCAGCATCGCTCGGTGAACTTCGTGACACCTTCGCCCACAAGGAGTTCGAACAACTCATCAACCAAGTATTTGGAGCATGAAGCAGACACTATACTTATTATTCATTACAATGCTGGCAACGTCGCTGACTGCAACAGCACAGGACGAGACCATCGTATTCACGCCCCAGTGGACAGCACAGGCCCAGTTCGCTGGCTACTATGTGGCAGAGGCGAAGGGCTTCTACCGCGAGGCAGGGGTGAAAGTGCGTATAGAACATCCGTCAGCCACACAACCTGCCATGAACCGTCTGCGCCAAGACGAGTGCCAGGCCACGACACTGCAACTCTGTCAGGCGATGGAGATTATCGACGGTGGCATTCCGCTGGTGAACATCCTTCAGACTTCTATGAACAATGCGATGGTCATCGTGTCGGCCCGCAACCGCAACCCGCTGACGCATAAAGGCGCCAAGGTGGGCATCTGGAGTGTAGGCTTCGGCCAGCTGGCCATCTGCATGAGCAATAAGGAAAAGCTCGACTACCAGTGGGTGCGCTTCGCCCAGAATGTCAACCTGTTTGCGGCTGGAGCCCTCGATGCGACGCTGGCCATGAGCTACAACGAGTACTACCAGCTGATGCAAGCAGGCATCCGAATGACCGACAAGAACGTGTACCGATTCTGCAATCACGGCTACAACGTGCAGGAGGACGGTCTCTACATGACCCGTAAATACTACGACGAGCACAAGGAACAGGCACAGCGCTTCGCCCAGGCCAGCCGCAAAGGTTGGGAGTGGGCAGCCGCACATCCTGAGGAGGCACTCGACATCGTGATGCAGTATGTCGACAGGAACCACATCGCCACCAACCGCGTCTTGCAACGGCTGATGCTCAAGGAGGTGCTGCGACTGCAAGTAGACCGCGAGTCGAAGAAGCGCGAGTTCCGTCTGCGTCCTGACATGGTGCGCCAGGCCAGCCACCTGATGGTGGAGAACAAGATGCTGAGTCGCGAAGTGAAGTACGAGGAACTTGTTAAGTGAAAAGTGAAGAGTGAAAAGTGAAAAATTTGCTACCGCTTGATGTTCAACAATCGATGAATAGTGAAAAATTTGCTACCGCCTAATGTTTCAACAATTGATGATTAATGAATAAGATTATCAAATATATCCGCCAGAAACTTTCAGTGAGGGTCAGCCTATGGGTGGTGTTCTTCGCCGCCATCATCTTCAACGTAGCCCTCGCTTTCCTTTTCTTCCAGGCTCGTGAGGCCGTACGCCAGGAGGCTATCAACCGTGCCACCCAGATTCTCGACAAAACATCCCTGCACGTAAGCAGCATTCTGAACCGTGTGGAGGTGGCCTCGAACATGACCAAATGGCTCGTTGAACGTCATCCAGACAAGGCCGACTCCATGTTTGTCTACAGCCGAGGCATAATACAGAACAACCCTGACTTCTACAACTGCTCTATAGCATTTGAGCCGTATTACTTCAAGGAGAAGGGACGCTACTTCTCTGCCTACACCAAGCACGTCGGCGACTCGCTGCGCACCATACAGGGCGGCAGCGACTACTACCAGTATTTCTATGCTGACTGGTATTTGATGCCCCAACTGCTGGACAGACCCTGCTGGACTGAACCTTATTTCGACCTTGACGTAGCCACCAACACCAGCGAGATGGTGACCAGCTTCTGCCAGGCCATCAAGAACAAGCAGAACCAGATGATTGGCGTCATCAACACCAGCCTCTCCATTACATGGCTCTCACAGACCATCTCAGCCGTAAAGCCCTATCCCAACTCCTACAGCATCATGATAGGCCGCGGCGGCACCTACTTCGTGCATCCTGACACGACGAAGATTACGCGTCAGACCATTTTCACACAAACAATGGAGCAACCTGACACGGCCTTGACCGCCTTAGGCTATGCCATGCAAAACGGCGAAGAGGGAATGAAGCAGATGGAACTCAATGGCGAGGACTGCTATGTCTTCTACAAACCCCTCGGCCAGACAGGCTGTTCGATGGCCATTGTCTGTCCTGAGAGCGACATCTTCAGCGGCTTCGACCGTCTGCGCCACACCATCACGGCCATCGTCACCATCGGCCTGCTGCTGATGCTATACCTCTTCATCCGCATCATCACCCGTGAGCTGAACCCCCTCCGGCGCCTGGCCAAGGAAGCCGAGGCCATCGCCTCTGGACAATTCGACGCCGAACTGCCCGACTTCAAGCGCGTCGACGAGATAGGCCAGTTGAGCCACTCGTTTGGAAACATGCAGCAGTCGCTCGTGAAATACATCGAGGAGCTGAAGAGTACCACCACCCAGAAGGCATCGATAGAGCGCGATTTGAAGGTGGCCAGCGACATACAGATAGGTATGCTGCCAGAGAACTTCCCTTCTAGCGATGACCGCGACGACGTGCAACTCTACGCCTCGCTCACGCCCGCCAAGCAGGTAGGAGGCGACTTCTTCGACTTCTACTTCCGCGATGAGAAACTATTCTTCTGCATCGGCGACGTATCGGGCAAGGGCGTGCCCGCCTCGCTCTTTATGGCTCTCACGCGCTCTGCTTTCCGTACCGTGTCGGCTCATGAGTCGATGCCAGAACGCATCGTGACGACGATGAACAAGACCATTGCCGACATGAACAAGGAGTCTATGTTCGTCACACTCTTCGTAGGTGTGCTCGACCTGCCCACAGGCCGACTCCACTACTGCAATGCCGGCCACGACGCTCCCCTGCTCGTCGGCGCTGGTGTAGGCAGCCTGCCCTGCGAATCGAATGTGCCGGTTGGCTTCTTCCCAACATGGGAATACGTGCCACAAGAGGCTCAGATTCTCACTGGCACCACGATTTTCCTCTACACCGACGGACTCACTGAGGCCATGAATGCCGACCTGGAACAGTTCCAGATGGAGCGCATCACCGACGTGGCCTTCCAGGCACTCACCAACCACCAGCAGGAGCCCAAACAGCTCATCGCCAGGATGACCGAGGCTGTCCACAAGTTCGTGGGCGATGCCGAGCAGAGCGACGACCTCACCATGATGGCCATACGGTACATTCGCCAGCAGAGCGACATCAAGATGAAGAAGAGCATTGTGCTGAACGCAGACCTGCAAGAGGTGCCGCGGCTGAACGCATTTGTCGAAGAGGTCTGCAAGTCTGCGGGCTTCGACGAATCCGTCACCTTACAGATAAATATGGCCGTTGAGGAGGCTGTGGTCAACGTGATGAAATATGCGTACCAGCCTGAACAACGCGGCGACATAACCATCGAGGCCGCCTCCTATGATGAATGCCTGAGGTTCTCCATCATCGACAGCGGCAAGCCCTTCGACCCCACCGTCCAGTCGGAAGTCGACACCACACTTCCAGCCATGGGAAAAAAGGTTGGCGGACTGGGCATACATCTCATCCGTCAGACTATGGACTCCATCAATTACGAGCGCATGGACAACCTCAATGTGCTGACACTGCGAAAGAACTTTAATTCGAAATAACAAAATTGAAATAAAAATGGCATTTTTCATAAGAAAATGTCATTTTTATTTATTGTTTTTGTTCTTTTTCGTTATCTTTGCAGTCTAAACAACGCAAAAGAATGAAAAGATACCTACTTTCACTGCTACTTCTGCTCAGCATAGCAGTACTACATTCTCAACCAACCGAACAGGAAAAAGCCTTAGTCATTCGCATTCAACAAGCACAAATCGAGGGCGACGACGAGACCTTCTATAAGGCTGAGCAAGAGTTCATGGACTTACTAGAGCAGAACAACGACTGGACACGCTACTACAATATTTGGATGAACAAGGTGGTTTACCTGGTCAACCAAAAACACTTCTATCGGGCCTTTACCGAAATCCACCTCATCACCGAAGACATCAACCAGCGGCAAAAGCCGGAGTTCCTCTATATACCCAACATGGCGCTGGGCCAATACTACGTAGGACGCGGCAATGCCGAGGCTGGCGAGCAATACTTCTTGAAAGCTCTGGAGCAGATTGACACCATCAACAATCCGCTGGCTACCTTCAACACCTATCTGTTCCTGGCTCAGTCGCTCAGCTTCACAAAGCCCAGCCAGGCAATGGCCTATCTCGACCGGCTGCCCAGCCAGCTGCTTGCAAGTCCTATGATGAAGAGCGGCGTGCTGGGCTATCGCTGCATCATTGCCTACAAGCAGAACGACCTGGCCAGCTTCGACCGCTATTACGAGCAATACGACAGCATTCGCACGAACATACCTGAACAGTTCAATGCTGCCAATCTCCTGCAAGTAATGATATGCTACTACCAACGTCAAGGCAACTATCACCAAGCCCTGGCCTGGTGCGACTCCATCGACGTGCCCCTCGTGGCAGCCGAACTGCGCGCCAAGATTTACGAACAGCAGGGAGAATGGAAGAAAGCCTACTATGAGACCCTCTTAAAAGATAGTCTCGACCACGTGGGCGACACAGAGACGCTGGAAGAAGACCTGGAAGAACTCGCACACAGCATAGACCTGCTGCAGGCCGAGCAAGACAAGGTCAAGCTGCGCCGCCAACAATTGCTGACCGTCTGCGTCATGTCGTTCATCATCATCGTGCTGCTCATTGTCATCATCTACTATCGCCAGAAGAAGAACAGGCGTTTGCATCAGCAGAACGAGCAGCTGCAAGAGGCCCGCAAGCACCTGCAAGAGGCGCTGGCCTTCAGTACGGCCTTCGTACGTACCACGCAGGAACAGCTCAAGTCGCCTGTCAACGTGTTGCGAGGCTATGCACGAATCTTCAACAACCCCAACTTCAGCCTTACGGACGAACAGCGCAGCCAGGCCTTCGACAATATCTACGATTCAGCCAAAAACGTAGAGACGCTCATCGAGCCTGTGCTCAAATCGTTCGTCACTGAGAACAACAGCCTTGGCAACGAGCAGAAGCTACACTGCCTGGAGGCTATTCGTTCGCCGCTGAACACCCTGATTGGAATGTCGAAGCTCATTGCCGACGACAAGGAGCATCTCATCGCCGAGACGGACTACATGCAGATGTGCGATGAGATATCAAAGAGTGCGCATCAAGTGGCATCGGCCACCCACGAGCTTATCCTGTTCTCCGCCAACGACGAGAGCAACCCGCTCGACAAGACCGACAACGTGTCGCTCAATGAGGAAGCCCTCTCTACACTCAAGGGCTACGACCTGCGCAATCGCGAACTGGACCTCCAGTTCAAGACTACAGTAGACAACAGCGTGGTCGTTGCCACCAGGCATCTGGCCCTGCAAGAGCTGCTGTTCTGCCTCCTGGCCAATGCCGACAAGTTTGCTACGGGTGGCGAGGTGCTCATGTGCTGTCAGCAAGAGCCCGACAGCAGCTACTCCATCACGATTAGCTACGAGGGTGCCCCCATCGCTGCCGCCGATGCCGAACATCTTTTCGAGCCCTTCGTCCAGCGTTCTGAAAAAGACTTTGGCATAGGTCTCGGACTGGCATTAGCCCGCAAGCTGGCCACCCGTCTGGCCTATAACGTCGACCTCGACACCAGCTATCAGCAAGGTGTCCGTTTCGTAGTCTCCAACATCCGCTAAATAAAAGCAAGCATTATGAAAGCATTAAAGTCACTCCTCATCGGCCTGGGGCTGATGACGGCAACGGCAGCAATGGCCGTTCAGAAGACCGACGAGTTCAAGACGCGCTCGGGCAAAACCATAAAAATCACCAACATCAAGCACGCCTCGGTCATGATCGAGTACGACGGAAAGATGTTCTATGTCGACCCTGTGGGACAAATGGATCCAGTTGTCAACTTCTCTGACTACAGGAAGGCCAACTTCATCTTCATTACACATGAGCACTTCGACCATTTCGACCGCGAAGCCATCGGCTCACTGCGCACGCCCAGCACCGCCATCTACCTGAACCGCAGCTGTTTCGACAAGTATAATGGCGGCATGGCTATGGCCAATGGCGACAGCATCTATGTGCAGAGCGACATTCAGATACTGGCCGTGCCTGCCTACAACACCACTGAAGGACGCCAGCAGTATCACCCCAAGGGACGCGACAACGGCTACATCCTGGTGCTCGACGGCTTCCGCATCTACCTTGCCGGCGACACGGAGGACATTCCTGAGATGGCACAGTTGCAGAACATCGACGTGGCATTTCTGCCCTGCAACCAGCCCTATACGATGACGCCCAAGCAGCTGACGAAGGCAGCCAAGACCTTCAAGCCGAAGGTGCTCTATCCCTACCACTATAGCAATACCCCCATCAACCGTGTGTTGCTGATGCTCGCTGGCAGCGGCATTGACGTCCGCATTCGCGACTACAAGTAAACTTCTAATTTCAGGTCGCCTTCAACGATGCGGCCTGTGCTGGTGATGCCTTCTACACGCAGGCTGTAGTGCGTAGGCAGGTCAGCGCTGTAGAAACTGGGAGCCTGCGAAAACGCGCATCATTTTGAACTTAGCTACTAACGTCCCAGAGTGGTGACGAACCGTACGCCGTCAGTATAGGTGGTGTCAAGTACGATGTCACCACCCAGCCGGCGGGCCAGGCTGCGTGCCACGGTCAGTCCGATGCCGGTGCCGTTGTAGTATTCATCCATTTGTACGAATTCATCGAAGATGCGCTCTGCATCCTTGACGGGAATGGTTGTGCCGCTGTTCTCCAGCGCAAAGCGCACCTTGCCGTCAGCTACTTCTGCGGTGAGGGTGACGCGTTCCTTTTTGTCTGGATCTATCTGGATTCCATGTCCCTCGGCAGGCTGCGTAAACTTGATGGCGTTGTCGAGTTGCAGCTCCAGCAGACGTTTGGCCGACCGCAGGTTGGTCGTGAAAAGTTCTTGGGCGCCAGGTCCCTCCTTTAGTTCAAAGGTGAGGTGCCGCTCTTTGCCAATGCCCGTCTCCATCACAGCCTGTTGCGCTATGAGCAGCGGCGTCACACGGTCGTTGCGTTCCAGCACCGTCTGGCTGTTCACGTCCGACAGTTCCAGCATCTTGTTCACCAGCCCCGTGATGCGGTCGGTGCTCTGCATAATCTGCTGCGAGATGTCGGCCTTTTCCTCTTCCGTCAGATTGGCCTGTGGCGAGGTCAGTATCTGAGTGAAACCGCTCAGGATGTTCAGCGGCGTACGAATCTCATGGGATATCTGTTTGATGAAGTCGCTCTTCATGCGCGTCGACTCCTCAGCCCGTGCATTGGCTATCTGCAGACGCTTGCTCAGCAGGTAGCGGTTGATGCTGAACACCACCAGGAAGATAAACGTGAGCAGCACCAGCAGCAGCCAAACCCAGGCCGGAATCCTGATGGTGTCGAACTGCGAAACGATGGCTTTGGTGTACACTTCGTCCACGATGCCCTCTTCTTCCATCTTCCTGATTTCGGCGTTGATGGCCTCTATCAGCTTGGGGTTGTAGCTGGCATAGCAATATTCGCGAGGCTCCAGCGACAGCTCATCGGCCTTCAGCTCCCGTTCCAGATGCAGTTGCTCTACATAATAGTTGGCCTGAAAACGATAGCAGATGACGCCGTCATATTTTCCCTCTGCCAGTTCTTCAAAGGCTTCGCCCAAGTCGGTGATGGGCACGTCATTGGCCTTGGCGTCTTTCAGCATCAGACATATGGGGCGCGATTTCATGTAGGCGATGGTCTTGCCCTCCAAATGGCGGAAGTCAAACTCCTTATAGTCTTTCTTGCGATAGACGATCTGGTAGTACATGCGGAAGACAGCATTCGAGTAGTTGGTCAGATCCTTCCTATAGGGCGAGTATACCAGCAGGCCCATGTCGTATTTTCCTTCGATGATGCCGGGCGACATTTTGTCCCAGTGGTTAGGGGCAAAGGTATAGGGAATACCCATGCGCCGCATCAGAATCTTCGTGAACTTCACGTCGTAGCCGCTTGGCGCACCATTGTCGTCAACATATTGCAGTGGAGCGTAGCTGGTGTTCATACCCATCACCAGCGGACGTTCTTTCGAGTATCCCAGTTCCGTGGCCAGCGGGCTCACCGTCACCGCCTGCTCGCGCCGTTCAAATAAATGTCTTATACTGTCGCCACAGGCAACGAGGGCTGCGAAACAAGCTCCTACAACCACCAAGCCTGCAAGTCGGTTAAAGATTTTTCTGGTCGTCATCACCTTTAGGTTTTCTATTTTGGCTGCAAAGTTACGAAAAAAGCTTGACTTTAGAAAGCAATTATGGAGAATTAACGCAACAAAGTGCATAGATAAAGGCATTTCTAGGAAAAACGAAGCAATACAGTCGGAAGGCTCTACGCAAATCTGGGAAGATTGCGGCAAGAGTTAGGTTGCCAAATCGTAACCCTGTCAACCGACCTCAGAGACAAAGAAAGTGGTGGCTTCTGGCATATGCAAGGTGCCGATTGTCATAGCCGACCTAAACTTTTAACACTTTGGAACTGACTTTCCTAAATCTGCCATGATTTGCGTAGTGGAAGAATACTCAAAACATTGTAATTTTGCAGCCCGAATTTAAACATTGGAGAAAGAAGTATGTCAAGAAGCACTTTTTCTGTATTGTTCTACGCGAACAAGAGTAAGTTGAAGAATGGTATTCCTCAGACATGGTCATCAGCTGGTCAAGCGTCAGACCGCTCTCCTGATACCTGCGCACATACTTGCGCACGGTGTTACGCGAGACATGAAAAGCACTTGAAATACTTTTTATACTCAATCCAATGGCGTAACATCGCAATAAATTTCTTAACTTTGTCATTGAATTCTGTAGTTTAACGTTTATCCGCCAGTCAGGACGGTAACACAAAACTACTAAAAAGCCCCTGAATGGCAATCGCATTCAGGGGTCAATTATATTTTGCCGCAGAGGGTCACTCATATTTTGCCCGTGAGGGTCAACATCGCTTGCCCTCGGGGGTCAAACACGCTCGGCTTTTCCACCCGTCGCCCATATCAGTTGCAGGGCGAAAATAAAGAAAAGCTTTTTTCCCATAATTTTAAATGTATATATTTACGATTATTAAAATGGTGTAATATTGTTTATGCTGCAAATTACATGAATAATAGCCACTTGACAAGTTTACCCTGGGCATCAAAATAGAAATCACCATACTTCTTGTCATTTCTCATTTCATAGTGGTAATCTGTTCCAAAAAAATTGTATCGTTTCTTTTGGTCA
>CACXYH010000057.1 GCA_902771785.1 uncultured Prevotellaceae bacterium | reverse complement strand
AAAGCCGGAAAACAATACTTATGGATACTTATCACCACGTATTATCTGTTATCAAAAAATTGGGATATATTTGCGACACGTCGCCGTATCTAATTGATTATCAATACGGATTATTTTTGAGGAGGTGAAGTAAGAGCCAACTACCGGCAATAAATAAATTATAGAAGAATAGCGTGTAAGCAACTGGCTTACACGCTATTTTTGTTTGGTCGGCTTTTGAATAGCTGTGGCAGGCATGCTCATCTTCTGCCTTATCAAAAAAACGTTCTAACTTAGAGCGTAGTAGTGGGCATGCTTCTTGACATCCCCGCTGTAAGGGGCGGATTATAGCGTACTTGTTTAACATGAAGGCATGCATTTGCACTGAGAAGTTACAGTATTATCTGGCAGAAGCGCAGGTAGCACATGCATCTGCTTTAAGTCTGTCAGAAATTTATGCTTAAACTCTAAGAAAAGTAGCTTAATGTTTTTTGATAGTGCAGCAAATGTCTACTGAATATGATATTTTTTTTAAAGGAACTTAATTTTTTTGGTCTCTTTCTCGTTTCTTTCCTAAAATTATTGTAGCTTTGCACTATGAAAAAATTAGTATTATACATTTTGGGTGTCATCGCCTCTTTTGCGAGCACCAACGCACAAACCATGGTTTATCCGCAGGCTGAATGGTCAGCTGCGGGCGACATTCTGATGCACACCCCCGGTCAGGAACTCTTCAACGGTGTGATCCACCCATCTGCAGGACTGTTCGAGGACTATTTCGACGTGGACAAGGCGGCGGAGGAGCATCGCGGGTATATCAGCATGTTGGAGCAGAACGGCATCCGCGTGCATACGGTGCAGGAGATACTTGGCGAGGTGGGCATCGACAGTCTGAGGGCACTGGCAGCGAATGTACTGGTCTACGACATCAGCGGCATCATCGACGAGAGCGCGCAGGCCACGGAGGAGTACCGCCAGGATGTGCTGTCGAAGATGTCACGCGCCGACCTCATCCGCTGTATCCTGTTGCAGCCCACGGTGAAACTGTCGAAGACCGACAACAACACGGGCTACGAGGCACAGTACATACAGAACCCGCTGATGAACCTCTACTTCACCCGCGACCAGAGCATCACCACGCCCCACGGCCATGTCATCTGCCACATGAACAGCAGCCAGCGGGCACCGGAGACGGATATCATCGCGATGTGCTACGAGCACCTGGGGCTGAAGCCCATCCTGCGCATTGAGGGCGAGGGCCGTCTGGAAGGTGGCGACTACATCCCCGCCGGCACAGTCTCGTTCATCGGATGCGGCATGCGTACCAACGACGAGGGCATCCGACAGTTGATGGAGGCTGACGCTTTTGGCCACGACACTGTCGTCGTGGTGCGCGACCACAAGTTCTGGCAGATGCAGATGCACCTCGACACCCACTTCAACATCATCGACCACGACCTCTGCACCATGGTGAGTAGCCGCCTCTATGCCCAGCCCGGCGACCCGGAGTTCAACACTTGCGATATCTGGGCCCGCCAGCCTGGCACAAAGGAATATAAGTTGTGGAAACAAGACCAGCCGTGGGTGGAGTACATCAAGAGCCGCGGTTTCCAGATCATCCCCATCGACTACGACGACGAGATGCACTATGCCAACAATTTCCTCACCATCGCCCCACGCCACATCATGGCCGTTGGCGGACAGTCGGAGACACTGCAGCAGCGCTTCCGTGAGGCGGGCGTCACTGTGGAGTGGATACCGCTGGAGAGCCTTATCGACGGCTATGGTGCCGCCCACTGCATGACCCAGGTGCTGCAGCGCGAGGTCAGCAACCCAATTCCGACAGCAGTTTCCGCCGTCAGACAGCAGGATGCTGCCGATGCCCCCATCTACAACCTCTCTGGGCAGCAGTTGCAGGCAGCTCCCACCACGCCAGGCATTTACATCAAGGGAGACCGCAAGGTGACTCAACCGCATTAAACAAAACAGTTCTTTCTTTGAATGATGAAACACCATTACTTATTCTTGAAACTGGCGATGCTTGCACTCGCCATGCAATTGACCGCAAACACAGAAGTACAAGCACAAGACGTGCAGATGCAAACCATGCATGAAGAACTTGAGAACGGCATCACGCAGACGCTCTGGATAGAGAACGGCGCGCGACGCATCTTTGGTGAACTCTTCACGCCCCAACAGCCGCGCAAGGAGCCATCCATCGCCATCATTGCCCATGGCTTCAACGGCACGCACGAATACGGGCGCCACTACCACAAGACTCTGGGCCGTCTGGGCTATTCGTGCTATGCGCTCGACTTTCCCTGCGGCTCTGTGCGCAGCCGTTCTGACAGCAACACCCTTAACATGTCAATCATCGACGAGGTGAGTGACCTGAAGGCTGTTGTGCGCCATTTCCGTAGCCAAGGCTTCCGCCACGTCGTTGTCATTGGCGAGAGTCAGGGCGGTCTGGTGTCCGCCCTCACCGCTGCCGACCTAAAACAGGATGTCAGTCAACTGGTACTGGTCTACCCCGCCCTCTGCATCCCCGACAACTGGCGCAAGCATTATCCCCGTCTGGAAGACATCCGCGACGTCACCGAACTGTGGGGCGTGAAGATGGGCCGCCACTTCTTTGAGGAAATCCACGACATGAAGCCCCTCGACATCATCGGTCAGTACCGTGGACCGGTGCTCATCGTGCAAGGCGACAAGGACCAGGTGGTATCGATGGACGACTCACGCCGGGCCCAACAACTCTATGCCCCCGGCACCCGCCTGCACGTCATCCCCGGTGCTGCCCACGGTTTCCGACCAGACGAACTAAAGCAGGAAATGGAACAGTTGGAGACGTTCCTCAAAAAAGAATGATGACTATGGAGTACGAGTTGGCATACATTGGAATGAGAGTGCAAAACAATGCCGTTTATACAGAATCAGGTTGTTATCTCTGTCCATATCTCTAGAACGTCTTATCTATTTCATTATTCTCATAGGCTGTAGACATGTCCTCTGCAGCTATCATCATTCCTTCTTCCTCTTCGTATTGAGGATACATCTTCACCATATGCGTGTCTGGTTCTGCAACTATGTTCTCATCATCGTCAGCCCACTTGTTACACTGAGCCATCACTGTTTCCAAAGCCTTCTCTTGCCCTTCTGGCGGATATTTATATTTCTTCAGCAGTCGCTTTACCAGCACACGCATCTTGGCACGTGCCGATTCCTTGCGGTTCCAGTCGATGGTGCGATTGCGGCGAAGTTGTTCTGTCAGTTCACGGGTGAGTGCCACAAACTGCTCGTCGGTATAAGCCTGACGTACCCCCTCAAGCGAAGACAAAGCATCGTAGAAGGCTTTTTCTTCAACGGTCAGAATCGTTATCGATGCATGAATCTTCAAAAAACGCCTTTAATCAAGCGAAAATTTGAGAAAAAGGCCAATCTTTTGATATCTACATGGCTACTACTATGCGTTTATAGTATAAGTGTGCATTTATCAATGATTTCAATGATCACTGACAGCTCCTTTTGTAGCCAGCATCGGTCTCACGTTCTTCCATATTTTTTTCGTGAAAATATCTGTCACTCTGTCACCAAATAGGCTTAACTGATTGGCGTAGAGCTTGTTAAGTTGGTGACAGATAGGGTGACAGATGGGGTGATAGGGTGACAGATTCGGCGCCAAATGCCTCGTAGGCGCATCGTTTTTCAAGCTTTTTTCGCAGCGGCCATGGACGCATGCTCTGGTCGGAAGAGAGGCTTCTTGACCTCCAATTTAATGCGGAAACCATCAGTTTGTTCAGCAGAATCCATCGGGTTGTACGTCGGAAAACAGTGGTTTCCACGCGAGAAACCGATGGTTTCCGCCGTGGAAACCGATGGTCTACAGCGTGGAAACCGCTGGTTTCTCACGAGGAGTACAAACGTCTGCCTGTGGGAACACGACAGCAAAACGGATGGGGGTGGATGCAAAACAGGCCGAAAAAAACACATATCTGGCTCATTTTGCCAAGAATCTGTCACTCTATCACCATATCTGTCACCTCGCAACCAATTGTTTTCCAGCCGTTTAAATCACAGGTGACAGATTTGCAGATTTTTGAAGAAAATTATTTGTGGTATTTTCAAATGACTATTCTATAAGCATTTCCATAGAATTCACGATAATTGAAGAACAAAGCAGGCAAATAGGAATAAAGGACCTCATAAACACGAAGTTTCTTGAATTTGATAGTCAGTTTAAGAAAAAAATTGTACCTTTGCACCAATGAAATCTGCAAGAAAAGTCACGACAGAAATCATGTGCGTCAGCTAAAGCATAGTGATACGGAATCATGAAACAGATAGAAGTAGTAGCAGCAATCATTCACGACGACAAAGGTCGCATCTTCGCCACGCAGCGGGGATATGGCGACTATAAGGACTGGTGGGAGTTTCCTGGCGGAAAGATGGAAGCGGGGGAAACGCCTGAAGATGCACTGAAGCGCGAGATATGGGAGGAACTGGAGACGCGCATCGCGGTGGAGCGATTGGTGGAGACGGTGAAATGGGACTACCCGCAGTTGGTCTCCGACCATGCCTGCTCACACCCGGAAGACCCAAAGCAAGCATTGGTCTCCTCTCACTCAACAGCAGCCTTTCACCTGACCATGCACTGCTATCTCTGCCACGTGGAAAGCGGACACCTGGAGCTGAAGGAGCACGAGGCGGCGCGATGGCTTCGCAAGGACGAACTGGACAGCGTGAACTGGCTGCCGGCTGACGAGGCTGTCGTGAAGAAATTAAGAAACTGCACAACTAAAGACGCTGAATAGGCCTATGGATAAACTCTCGCAACAGCAACGGCACGCCAACATGGCGGCTATCAAGTCGAAGGACACGAAGCCGGAGATGATTGTGAGGCGTGGACTATGGAAGCGGGGATTCCGATACAGGCTGAACCACAAACGGCTGCCGGGACATCCGGACCTGGTGCTGAGGAAATACAGAACGTGCATCTTCGTGAACGGATGCTTCTGGCATGGACACAAGTTGACAGAATCAATGGTTCCAGGTTCCTGGACGAGCCAAGCGACAAAGTCGATCACAGAGTCTATGGTTCAAAATTCAGAATGCTGCAAGATTCCGAAAACGAACCGCGAGTTCTGGGTGGCGAAGATCAGGCGGAACAAAGAGCGCGACAAGGAGGAGCAGCGGCGGCTGGCCGAGATGGGATGGCACTGCATCACGGTGTGGGAATGCGAGCTGAAGCCGCCGAAACGAGAAGAGACCTTAGACTCTATAGCCTTCACCCTAAACCACATTTGGCTGCAGGACCACGGAGCAAAAGCACATTCTTACCGAAAACAGGAAGAAGAGAACATGCAGATGCCCATGGCAGCCGAAACGGCAGAATAGTGGTTTTTCTGGCATGACAAGGGCTTTTGCCAGCTTATTGCAACATATCAACAATAGTCTGAAACATTTTGTAGTGTACTATCTACAACTTTTTCGTACCTTTGCACCAATCTTTTATACAAGCTAAAAAAATACTAAAGAAACAATGATCAGAAAACTATTGGCTGCCGCCCTGACCATGGCAGCCCTGAACGTGGGAGCACAAGGCGTGAAGCCGCTTCCCAACCTGCACACAGAAGGCAAATGGCTGGCCGACACCCACGGCAACCACGTAGTGCTGCATGGCGTAATGGACACCCCGAGTGCCTGGTTTAACAACGGAAGATGGGGATGGAGCTACGACAATGCCGGACGACTTCGCTGCATCGAATACTTCGAGAAACTGTTCGTAGGCCTTGAGGAGGCTAAGTGCAACGTGTTCCGACTGCACATGGACCCTGCCTGGACCAACGACCCCAACAAGCAGAGCGACGGCAAGGAGGGCGGCGAGGCCGACATTTCGCGCTTCAGCGCCGGCCGGCTGAACACCTATCTGCGCACACTCTACTACCCTATCGCCCAGAAAGCCATGAACCACGGCATGTATGTCGTGGTGCGTCCTCCCGGCGTTTGCCCTGGCGACCTGAAGGTGGGCGACTACTATCAAAACTATCTGATGACCGTCTGGGATCTCTTCTCGAGGAACGACTCTATCAAGAAGCATGCCGGACAAATCAGCATTGAGCTGGCCAACGAGCCCGTAAGCCTGAAGAATGCCGACGGACAGGAGGATGCCAAGGCGCTGCACGACTACTTCCAGCCCATCGTCGACAAGATTCGTGCCAACGGCTTTACGGGCATCATCTGGGTGCCGGGCACGGGCTGGCAGGCCAACTACCAGAGCTATGCCACCTATCCTATTGAAGGCTACAACATCGGTTATGCCGTTCACGACTACTGCGGATGGTACGGATGCAGCGACGACACGCCCAGCCCCGAGAACAAAATCAACCAGTTTCATAAGCAAGTGCCTGTAGTAGACACGAACCCCATCATCATTACCGAGGTGGACTGGAGCCCGAAGAAGCCGGGAACGGGCCACTACAACGAGCACGGCGACTGGGTAGAGTCGAACTACGGCACATGGGCCACTGGCTCTACCTCGAAATGGGGCAAAGCCTTTAAGGCCATGCTCGACCACTATGGCAACATCTCGATGACGCTGTCGGGCACAAGCTGCCTCATCGACGTCGACACGCTGCTGGAGAAGAAGAAGGTGGTGCCTGCCTTCGGCGGCTACGAAGAGGCTTGCGGCAAGGCCTGCATGGACTGGTATGCCGAATACTACAAACAGGACTGGCCACACGCCGACTTCAAGAACCTGTCGATGAGCGACCTGGGCAACGGCCGATACAAGAACCCAGTGATTTATGCCGACTTCCCCGACCCCGACGTGATTCGCGTGGACGATACCTATTATATGGTGAGCACCACGATGCACCACTTCCCCGGCGCCACCATCGTCAAGTCGAAGGACCTCGTCAACTGGGAATACTGCGCACAGCCGCTGGCCGAACTCTCGACGGCCGACCGCTACAGCCTGCTCAACAATCAGAATGCCTATGCAGCCGGTATGTGGGCCTGCTCAATGAAATATCATAATGGAAAGTTCCACATTCTCATCAACGGTAACGATGCCGGCGGATGGCTGCTCACAGCCACCGATCCTGAGGGTAAGTGGGAGCAGCGCAAGCTGGCCCGCAGCTACTATGACCCGGGCATGCTCTTCGACAATGGCAAGGTCTACGTGGCCTGCGGCATCGGAAACATCCAGATATGCGAGCTCGATGAAGACTTCAACTACATTCGCGAGCAGAACGTGATTAAGGACAAGGACGGACTTGAAGGCTGCCACTTCTACAAGATTGGCGACTATTACTATATCTATGCCACCTACGGCGGCTGGCCGTCGGGCCAGGCTGTGTTCCGCTCGAAGAACGTGTTCGGCCCCTACGAGGAGAAGATGCTCGTCGAGAAAACCATCGACGGCAAGCCCAACACCGTACATCAGGGCGCCCTCTTCGACACCCCGTCGGGACAATGGTGGACTATCATGCAGGAAGACTTGGGCGCCTTTGGCCGCATGCCCAACCTGCAGCCCGTGCAATGGAAAGATGAATGGCCCATCGTGGGCAACAACGGAAAGCCCTTCGCCTCGTATTCCAAACCCGACACGGGCGTAGAAGCTCTGGCAAAAGCCCTGCCCACGAACGACAACTTCCGCTCCTACCCGCTCGGACAGCAGTGGCAGTGGAACCACAATGCCGACGACGGAGCGTGGAGCTTGTTTGAGCGTCCCGGCTGGCTGCGACTCAAGACATCGGGCACGGCCAGTAAGCTGCCACAAGCCCGCAACATGCTCACCCAACGCATCTTTGCCTTCCACGGCAAGGAGTCGACAGCCTCGAAGGGCACCGTACGTCTGGATGTCAGCCAGCTGCAAGAGGGCGACCGCGCCGGCATCTGCATCCTGCAAGACCCCTATGCCATGCTGGCCGTCGAGGTGAAGGACGGCAAGCGCCGACTGGTATGGCAACAGGACATCGTCAGAGATGCCGGCAGCTTCACCCCCGCCGAACGTACGCAGGCCGTACAGATTGACAGCGTTGTCTATCTGCGTGCGACCATCACCAAGAGCACCGATAAAACGCAGTTCTACTATTCGCTCGACAATAAGACGTACACCAAAATCGGCAGCGAGACGAAGATGAGCTTCAACCTCACCGTGTTCGTAGGTGCCCGCTTCGGCCTGTTCTGCTATGCCACCCAGGAAGGCAGCGAGGGCTATGCCGACTTCGACTGGTTCTCGACGGAAGACAGCTTCAACGAGACCGACTTCTACCCTGCCACCTTCGAAGGCTACAGCGCCGACATGCTGACAGCCGAACAGCTCAGCATGGAGAGCAACGACCTGGAAATCATGGTGGGTAATAATGCTGCCCTGCAGATAACGGCCACCTACCGCGACGGCCACACGGAGAACGTGGCAGCCAAGGCCAAACTGAGCACGGAAGCCACCGACATCATTGCCATGCAGAACGGAACCATTCGCGGACTGGCCGAAGGTACGGCACAGGTGACGGCCACCTACACCGACCCCATGGGCAACGAACTGCAGACAACCTTCAACGTGCGCTCTACGTTCTTCCCCTTCGGCAAGCAGTACATCAACACTTCGCTCTTCGCCCAAGGCACCTACAATGAGAAGACGCACACCTTCCGCCCCGGACAGTGGGGACAGATGGGCTGGGAATATCCGAACGGTGCCGACATGTCGGCCTACAAGTATCTGGTCATCAAGCTGAAGCAGGCGCAGAACTGCGATGCTCACCTGAACATCTTTACGGCCAACAGCATCTGGAGCGACGGCTATGAGACGCCGGCCTTCGGCTCGAAGAAGCAGATTGTGGTCAACCTGCAGACGGCCAAGATCAAGAACGGACAGAAACTCGACACGAAAAACATCCATATCGTCTGTTTCTGGGCCAATGGTAGCGGCAACATCGTGGTCGACGACATGTACCTGACCAACAACAGCGACTACTCGCCCATGCAGCCGTCGGGCATCAGTACCGTCGTCGGCAACGGACAAGCCAACGTCAACGTCTACAGTCTCTCGGGACAACTGCTACGCCACAACGTGCCCCAGACCGAAGCCACGCAAGGGCTGAAGGCCGGCATCTACATCGTGGGCGGCAAGAAAATCGTCATTGAATAACCAACAAACGAAACATAACATATATGAGAAAAGTATTTCTGACAACGGTCATGGCACTGGCGGCGCTGCAAGTCGCCAGCGCCGCCGAGGCCACCTTCGAAAGCCCCGACAAGCACATCGTAGTGACTATCAGCGACAACGGCGGCAAGCCCACCTATCAAGTAACGCTCGACGGCGTGACTTTCATCGAGCAGTCGCCCTTAGGACTGAAGGCAAACTTTGCCGACCTGACGCAAGGACTGAGTCTGACGGCTTCGAACAGCAACAAGGTGACCGACCACTACACGCTGAAAACCATCAAGCAGACGGAGGTCGACTATGAGGCTACAGAGGGTGTTTGCCAGTTTGCCAAGGCCGACGGACGCACAAAGCTCGACATCATCTTCCGTATCAGCAACCGCGACGTGGCCTATCGCTACAAGGTCTACGACCGAGGCCAGACCAAAGTGGCCGTCATCGAAAGCGAGGCCAGCAGCTTCGTGTTGCCCGAAGGCACAACGACATTCCTCTGTCCGCAGTCGAAGCCCATGGGTGGCTTTGCCCGCACATCGCCCAGCTACGAGACGTCCTACTCACTCGACGATGCTCCCGGCAAGAACGGCTGGGGCGAGGGCTACACCTTCCCCTGCCTGTTCCGCAATGGCGACAAGGGCTGGGTGCTTATCTCTGAGACGGGCACCGACGGACGCTACGTTGGATGCCGACTGCTCAACGAGGGCAGCACTCGCTATCGCATCGGGTTCCCCCAGCAGGGCGAGCTCAACGGCGTGGGTTCTGTAACGCCTGCCGTCAGCCTGCCTTGCCTGACACCTTGGCGCACCATCACCATTGGCACAACGCTTGCCAACATCGTTGAAACCACCGTGGCTACCGACCTGGTGAAGCCCAAGTACGAAGCCAGCCGCGACTATACCTACGGAAAAGGCTCCTGGTCGTGGATTATCGGCATGGATGGCAGCTGCAACTTCGACGAGCAGAAGCGCTACATCGACTTCTCGGCTGCCATGGGCTATCGCTCGGTGCTCATCGATGCTTTCTGGGACAAGCAGATAGGCTACGAGCGCATAGCCGAACTGGCACGCTACGGACGGGAGAAAGGCGTAGGACTGTTCCTTTGGTACAACTCGAACGGCGAATGGAACGATGCTCCGCAGACGCCTATCGGCAAGATGGACAAGTCGGCTGCCCGCCGCAAAGAGATGGCATGGATGAAGCAGAACGGCATCCTGGGCATCAAGGTCGACTTCTTCGGCGGCGACAAGCAGCCCATGATGCAGCTCTATGAGGACATCCTGACCGATGCCAATGAGTTTGGCATCCAGGTCATCTTCCATGGTTGCACCCTGCCACGAGGCTGGGAGCGCATGTATCCCAACTACGTAGCCTCGGAGGCTGTGCTGGCATCAGAGAACCTGCACTTCGGACAGGGGGCCTGCGATGCCGAAGCGCGCAATGGCTGCACTCACCCCTTCATTCGCAACACGGTAGGTTCGATGGACTTCGGAGGTTCTGCGCTCAATAAGTTCTACAACGCCGACAACAAGCGGGGCACTCACCGCGTGACGAGCGATGTCTATGCCCTGGCTACCGCCGTCTTGTTCCAGAGCAGCGTGCAGCACTTCGCACTGGCTCCCAACAACATCGACGATGCTCCTGCATGGGCCATCGACTTCATGAAGCAGGTGCCCACTACCTGGGATGAAGTGCGATTCATCGATGGTTATCCTGGCCGCTACGTCATCATAGCCCGTCGTTGCGGTGCGAAGTGGTATGTGGCAGGCATCAACGCCGATGCACAGCCGCTGAAAACCGCCATCAGCCTGCCCACGACAAGCCCCACCGTGCAGCTGTATAGCGACGACGCACAGCTCAACGGCAGCGTGAAGACCATGAAAGTGAAAAAGAACAAACTGACTGTAACCATACCCTGCAATGGAGGTATCGTAATTACTGATTAGCACTTTTTTCCATGGTTCTATAGCAAAAGCCATTGCTATTTCATGTTTTTTATGTAATTTTGCCGCATAATCCTATGACAATTATGCGGCGAATTACTTTTTTATGCCTGTCACTCCTGCTGTCGGTGCTGTCTTTCGGACAAGCGGGTTTCTTTTTCCCCTCGGAAAACTTTTCGAGCGGACTGATTAACGATGTGTGCCAGGATAGCTATGGATATATCTGGATTGCAACAGAAAACGGACTAAACAAATACGATGGCTATCGCTACACTACCTATCTGCATCAGCCCGACGACTCGACCACGCTGGGCAGCAACATCGTGGTGAAGCTCTATTGCGACCGCGAAGGACGGCTCTGGGCCGGCACACGCATCGGACTCTCTCGCTACGACTACGCCACAGACCGCTTCATTCACTACCGTTTCTCAAACAACAACACGCCTCGCGTCATTTCGATGCTGGAACGCAAAAACGGCGAACTGCTCGTAGGCACCTCCGGAAGAGGCCTGTTCCGACTGACAGGCGACTCGCTGCAGAAGGTGCCCGACGGCTACAGCAGCAGCGGAGGTAACTGGTACTACAACCAGATGATGGAAGACAGTCAGGAACGGTTCTGGAAGTGCGGCTACGGCGAGGAGGTGACGATGAAGGACAATGGCGGCGTACACCAGTTCTTCGTAAAGAAGGGCATTGTCGTGAAGATTGCTGAAATGGGCGATGAAATCCTTATCATCTGCCTGCATGGCATCTACAGCTATCGCAATGGTGTGTTTGCTTTGTCAGATATCGACCTGACGGAGCTGAGCAGTAACGACGTAGCCATGAGCTGCGCCTACCTGGACCATGAGGGAAACATCTACATCGGAACACGAGGCGACGGCCTGTTCCGCCTGGCCAAGGGCAGCAGAAAACTGACACGCGTCGAATGCAATCTCAGAGGCATCGACCTGAACACGGCCAAGATATGGGCCATCACCGAAGACCGCCTTGGCAAGATATGGATTGGCTGCCAGTCGAAGGGATTAGTCATGCTGCCACGCCTTCAGCCGCAGTTTGCATCATGGAGCCTCTCAACCCAAAACTATCATATCAGTTCGTCGATTACCTCAGTGTGTAAGGGTGACAATGGCATCATCTGGTGTACCGTTCAAGGCAATGGAGTATTCGGGTTCGACAGTCGCGGCCACATTGTGGCCCACCCTGCTGCTCCAAAAGCTGCCGAATGCATCTACCGCGACAGGAAGAACCGCTACTGGTTAGGCACTGACGAGGGACTCTATGCCTACGACCCCACCACAGGAAAAGCACAGCGCAAGGAGTCGCTCGTCTGTGAGAAGGTCAATAAGATGGTGGACGACGAAAAAGGCAACCTCTACATATCGACCTACTCGCGAGGATTCTGCATCTATAATCCAGAGAAGCAGAGTTTCAGGAATATTCAGGCCACAGACAAGGACTCTGTGAAAGGAAGTCTGTGGAACAACTGGGTGCTCGACATGATGGCCGACCGCGATGGTCACATCTGGTTTGCAACGTCGGCCGGCGTCTCTTGCTACGACCCCGAGACTAACAGTTTCCGACCCTACAAATGGGATTGCCTGCTTGACGGCACCATCTGCTTCTCACTCTGCCAGACGCAGCAAGGCGACGTGCTTATCGGAACCGACCACGGGCTTTTCCGCTATGAGCTGGGGAAAGACGACGTTGAACCTTTCAAGGAAGACGGGGGACTCTCGAGCAAGACCGTTGGCTTCATAGTACAGGCTTTGAACGGCGACATCTGGTGTGCCACCTCCATGGGTATTTGGCAATACGACATCAAAAAGAAAAAATTCATCGGACACGTAAACGGCAACGGACTGACGGCCAAAGAGTACATCAACTGCGTGGGCATGCACTCCGACGACATTGTCTACTTTGCCAACAACGACGGTCTGACGGTGTTCCAGCCCTCGCAAGTCACTGGCAGCCATACAGAGCTGCCCGATATTCAGCTGACGGGATTCTATCTTGCAGGCAACTGCGTGAACACGCTGACGGAGTCGGGCGGACGACAGGTGGCAAGCGGGCCCACCATCGAAACCGACCATTACCGCGTGTTCTATTTAGACAACAGCATCTCGTTGGAGTTCTCGCTACTCGACTTCAACAATCCCCACAACATCATCTATGAATACCGTATCAACGACGGCAAGTGGATACAAATTCCCGAGGGACAGAACAGCATACAACTGAGCCACCTGCAACCTGGCACTTACAAGATTGGCATCCGTGCCCTTTCGGCAGGCATCTACTCGAATACGAAGACCATCGTCGTCGACGTCACTCCACCTTGGTATCGCTCTACGTGGGCTTACCTTATATATATAATAGGTATAGCAGCGCTTATCGTGTGGACTGGTTGGAGCTGGCGACGAAGAGCCAACCGACAACTCAACGAAGAGAAGATGAAGTTCCTCATCAACGCCACCCACGACATACGCTCGCCGCTAACCCTCATCATGGGTCCGCTGGAGAAACTGAAGAACGAAAGAATTGAGCAACTGAAGACGGCCGACGACATACAAGCATTCAACACGTCGGTGCTGCAGCCCTCGCTCAATGCCATCGACCGAAATGCCAAGCGACTGATGCAGCTGGTCAACCAGATTCTCGACGAACGGCGAATAGACAAGAAGCAACTGCAACTGCACTGCCGCGAGACAAACCTCGTCGACTTCATTAGCAACATCTGCAAACTATACCAGTTCGGAGCCAGTCAGCGCAACATCACCTTCACCTTCGAACACGAAAAGAATATATTGCCGGTTTGGATAGACCGCATCAACTTCGACAAGGTGGTGTCAAACCTTCTCTCGAATGCCTTCAAATACACCTTCGATGGAGGTGAAGTGAAAGTTGTGCTGCACGAAACTGAAAATGAAGCAGAGATTCAGGTCATCGACAATGGTGTAGGCCTCAAGGGCGAAAATCCCGACCGCCTCTTCGAACGATTCTATCAGGGGCATAACTCCGAAGACCTGGGCATGCAAGGAACAGGCATCGGTCTGAACCTCTGCCGCTCTATCACCCTCATGCATGGCGGACAAATAAAAGCCGAAAACCGCAACGACGGACAGCAAGGGGCTTGCTTCACCATCACGCTGCCAAAGGGGAACAAGCACCTGAAACACGAAGAAATCGTGACCGATGCCCCCTCGTGCGAAGTGCTCTCGGCTGGCACCGACGAAAAGCACCGGCATCAGAAGTTCAAAATCTTGATTGTCGACGACGACGCAGAGATAGGCACCTATATCGACAGCGAACTGGGCAGCTACTATAAATTCGACTATGCGCCTAACGGAAAAGAAGCGCTGAAGACGCTGCTCACACAGCAATACGACCTCGTCATCAGCGATGTCATGATGCCGGAGATGGACGGACTCACACTGCTGAAGCGCATCAAGAGCAATCCCACCATCTCACAACTGCCCGTGATTATGCTCACCTCGAAAGCTGCCGTTGAAAACAAGCTCGAAGGTCTGAAGCGGGGAGCCGATGCCTATATTGCCAAACCTTTCAACATGGAGGAATTGCACATTCAGATTGACAACCTCATCGACAACATCAGGCGTCTGCGCGGAAAGTTCAGCGGAGCTATGGCTCAGGAGAAACGTGTAGAGAACATTGAGGTGAAGGGTAATGACGAGGTACTGATGGAACGCATCATGCGCTCTGTGAATGCAAACATATCGAGAGCCGATTTCAACGTCGACGCCCTGGCCGAAGAAGTTGGCATCAGTCGTGCTCAACTGCACCGTAAGATGAAGGAAATAACAGGCATCTCTTCTGGAAAATTCCTCCGCAACCTGCGTATGGAACAAGCGGCACGACTTCTACGAGAAGGAACTGTCAACGTGTCGCAGGTGGCCGATCACGTGGGCTACACCGATCAGGCTCATTTCTCTACAGCCTTCAAAGCACACTTCGGACTCTCACCTTCGCAATATGCAGAAGCTCATAAGAAAAATTGAGGAATAACCACTTCGGCAGGCAGCTTTGCAGGCACAACAGCCTATGCAATCAACCCTTTCGAGGCTTAAAAGTAAAAAAAACGTCAAAAAATTAGGAGGTTTCAACAAAAATGCTTAACTTTGACGCCCAATATGTGTGCAAATGCGACTTCTGCCGCCATGCACTGATGTCAAAAATAACCATACTTGTAAAATGATGGACTCTCAAGAAAACATTCTCCAGGCCGAGCAGAACACGACGCCAGCCGAACCGCAGGAGACAAAGGAAGTAGAAAAGGTAGAAGAACAGCTGCCAGCTGCCGAAGAGCCGCAGGCAGAAGAGGCTTCCCAAGTAGAAACCCAACAGGTTGAAGAGCGCAAAGTGTACCAATCAAAGAAAGAGGTACTCGACCGCATCAAGGAGATAGCCCACGGTGAAGAAGTACCTCAGAAAGATGAAGTAGACTACCTGAAGACGGTCTTCTACAAACTTCATATTGCCGAGCGCGAAGCCAAGCTGAAGGAATATCTCGAAGCAGGTGGCGACCCTGAAACCTATCAGGTGACGCCCGACGAAGACGAAGAGGTGTTCAAGGCAGAGATGGGTGTTGTGAAGGAGCGCCGTCAGCAACAGTTCCGCGAGCAAGAGGCCGAGAAAGAAGAGAACCTGAAAAAGAAGCTCGAAATCATTGAGAAGATCAAAGCAATGGTCACCTCGCCCGAGGAGGCCAACAAAGCATATCAAGAATTCAAAGCCCTTCAGCAGGAATGGAAGGAAATCAAGAACGTTCCAGCTGAGAAAGCCAATGAACTGTGGCGTAACTACCAACTCTATGTTGAGCAATTCTACGATTTGCTGAAGCTCAACAGCGAGGCCCGCGAATACGACTTCAAGAAGAATCTGGAACTGAAGACCAAGCTCTGCGAGGCAGCAGAAAAGCTGGCCGAGGAGGAGGATGTGGTCAGCGCATTCCATCAATTGCAGAAACTGCATCAGGAGTATCGCGAGACAGGCCCTGTCAGCAAAGAGCTCCGTGAAGAAATCTGGCAGCGTTTCAAGGCCGCTTCTACCGTCATCAACAAGCGCCATCAGCAACACTTCGAGGGTCTGCGTGCCCGTGAAGAAGAGAACCTGGCCAAGAAGACGGCCCTCTGCGAGAAGGTCGAAGCTATTGCTGCAGAGGAGAACAAGGGAAGCGCCGACTGGGAACGCCACACCAAGGAAATCATCGACGTGCAGGCCGAGTGGAAGACCATCGGCTTTGCTCCGCAAAAGATGAATGTGAAGATCTTTGAACGCTTCCGTGCTACTTGCGACGATTTCTTTGCCCGCAAGGCCGATTACTTCAAGACGCTCAAAGAGAACTTCCGCGAGAATGCCGACAAGAAGCGCGCACTCATCGAAAAAGCCAAGGCCCTGCAAGACTCTACCGACTGGAAGGCAACCAGCGACAAGCTCATTGCATTGCAGAAGGAATGGAAGACCATCGGAATGGTACCCAAGAAGTTGGGCGACCAGCTGTGGGAGGAATTCCTCGGAGCCTGCAACAAGTTCTTCGAAGCCCGCAATGCCGCAGGCGCCGGACAGCGTAGCGAAGAGCACCAGAACCTGGAGAAGAAGCGTGACGTCATTTCACGTCTGAAAGCAGTTGCCGAAGAAGCAGGCGAAGGCATTCAGGAGAAAGTGCAGGAACTTGTAAGCGAGTACCAGTCCATTGGCCACGTACCCTTCAAGGAGAAAGACAAGGTCTACGAGGAGTATCACGCCGTGCTCGACAAGCTCTATAAAGAACTGAACATAAGCGTAGCCAAGCGCCGCCTCAACTCATTCAAGCAGAACCTGAAGCAGGTGGCAGAACGTGGCGAAGGCGCACTCGACAGCGAGCGTGCCCGTCTGATTCGTCAATACGAAACCATCAAACAGGAGGTGCAGACCTACGAAAACAACTTGGGCTTCCTCAGCGTCAGTTCGAAGAAGGGCAACTCGCTCATCGACGAGATGAACCGTAAAGTGCAGAAGTTGAAGGACGACATGAACCTTGTTCGTGAGAAGATCAAGGCTATCGATGCTGAAAACGCAGAGAAAGAATAGTCGTTATTCCCACTACATTAACATAAATCGGGCCTGAAAGAGATTCTTCCAGGCCCGATTTGTGTAGTATAAGAGCCCTTGCAAGGACAAATAAAAAACCGCTAAGAACTGTATTTCTACAACTTAGCGGTTGTCTTGTTGGGGTACTCGGACAACAAAGCGTTAAATCCTATCGATTTCTATCTAATTCAAATGTTTGTAAATCTCTGAAAATAAACGCATTATATAATTATAT
>CACXYH010000056.1 GCA_902771785.1 uncultured Prevotellaceae bacterium | reverse complement strand
ATTGCTAGCAAGAGGAAATTTTGCAGTTGGGACGAGAACACAAGAGACAAGGTATTGGGAATCAAAAAAACATGTTAATATTATTGAGCGTCTGCCCTGGGGTCATCGGCATAGAGACCAATGGAAGCACCCGGCACGAAGACCGTGACGTTTTCGGGCTTCAGATACTCCAGCATGTATCTATCTACCTTCGGTGGCGTGTAGGCATAGATGGTCAGCGAGCTCAGGTTCGGCGTGCTGCTGAAGGCATAATAGTAAATCTCTGTGATACATTCAGGCAGGATGAGCGTTGTCAGGTTGTCATTGCTGCCCATGGAATTCAGATAGCTATATCCGTTGGTGCGGCTCAGGTCGATGACGGCAGGCTTCATATTGGATGTGTTGCTCACATCAGATGCGTTCAATTGTCCACTTACCACCAACTTGGCTATGTCGCCTTCGTTCAGGTTGCTGTACAGGCTGTAATACGCCGAATAGAAATTACCGGGTCTGAAGTTGTCGACAACGGCAGTTTTCGTGTCAGCATAATAGTGGTTGCCGTTAGGGTTGTCCAAGTTGTCGGGGTCGTACTTGAAGACGGCGGTCAGCGTGACGTCGTGGTCGGGCATGGTGTAGTAGAACCAGTAGTTGTCAGACACCACCTGTTCGCCCTCTTTCCAGCAGACGAATTTGAAACCTGTTCGTCCCGAGGCGTAGATGTACTCTTCCTTGCCTGCAGCTACGCGCTTGTCTTTCTCGATGTTGGTAGAAGCAGCAAAGGCTGGTGTCACAATCGTATTCAGCTTATAGGTAGTTTCGTACGTAGGCATCACCGGGTCTTCAGGGTTTCTGGGATCATACTCGAAGTAGGCAGTCAGTGTGACGTCGCGTTCGGGCATGGTGTAGTAGAACCAGTAGCTGTCAGACACCACCTGGTCGCCCTCTTTCCAGCAGATGAATTTGAAACCCGTTCGTCCCGCTGCATATATATATTGCTCTTGTCCTGCTACGAGCTGTGCAGAACCGCTGAGGCTGGCCGATAGCGCCGGCACGCAGTTGAGCGAGAGGGTGTAGGTCTTGGTCTCGGAACCGTCTCCGCCAGACCCAGGCTCGTTCTCGCTCGTGCCCCCTTGTGCCAGTATAGGCAGGCACATGGCCCAGAGCATGAGAATTGACATGATTTTCTTCATAAGCTTTTCTCCTTATTATATATAAATAGGTGTAAAAAGATGCTTTCGCTTTACTTCACGACCACCTTGCGGCCCTGCTTCACGAAGATGCCCTTCTGAGCTTTCTCCACGCGCTGTCCGTTCAGGTTGAAGTACGTGTCGTTGGTCTTTGAAGTCTGGTCAATGGCCTTGATGCCGGTGGCCTCGCCATTCAGTCCGATGAGGAAGCGGTTGTTGAAGGTGCCGCTCTCGCTGCTGAAGCTGTAGCCCGTCTCGTCGAGCTGTACGGTGCGGTTCTCCTGCAGGTCGGTCAGCATGATGGTCTTGTTGCTTCTTGCTTTCATGCTCAGCGTGTAGGTGCCGCCCTTGGCTATTCTGACGCCCAGTGCAATGATGCCATTGCCTTCGGGGCGTTCGTTGATGGCCATCTGCTGTCCGTTCTCAATGGTGTAGAGCAGCGATATGTTGCTATCGTCGATGTACATCTTCGTGGCATCCTTGCTGGCTTCGTAGGCTATCTTTGCCTCAGGGTTGATGACGAAGCGTGCCTGGTCAACGTCGTTGTCGTTGCCTGTCAGCGTCAGGTTGAACACCTGGCGTTCGCTCTGTTCTGCTCTTCGAGCTGCCGCCACTTCGGGTATGCAGCGTGTGAGCTGGCGTCCGTCAGGCTTGAAGGTGATGCTCTGCTGCTCGGCCGAACGCTGTATGAAGAAGGCCTCTGACGGTGAGAATACGTATTCGTCGTCGCCCGGACGGATAGCCCTGTAGCGCTCATAATAGCTGTCCCACAGCGTGATAGGCACGCTGATGTCGGTCTCGGCTGCATTGAAGTAGCAGGCGAAGGGATTTCCGATGAGGTTCCAGCCGCGGTTGTGTTCGAACTCAGATGCATATTCGTTGAGCGCAACGTTGACGTCGCCCGTAGCGAAGAGATTGTTCTTGTTGGCGGTGTTGTCGCTCTTGAACTTCAGGTTGAACTTCTGTTCGTAGGCGTAGTTGCCATCCTCTCTGATGCTGATGCCCCAGATGAAGTATCCTTGCTTGGCCTTCATGGTCTCGTCGGGTCCCAGCTGTCGCCAGGTTTCGTTGTTGTTGCCGGCAGCACGTGCCTGTCCGCTGTATTCGCGCACCACGTAGAAGGTGTTAGGAGTGGTGGCCTCGATGTCGCTCAGCTTAGCGTCGAATGGCAGGCAGATGGCGTGCCAGTCGCTGTAGTCGAACTGGGCTTCCAGTTCAATCTGGTCGGCACGCGTAGCGTTTCTGGCAATGACCGTATTCGCGAAGATGGGGTAGTAGGTCTCGTGTGTACCATAGTTGTTGCGACTGAATTTGGTGTCCTCGTCGTTCCAGCGCTCATTGTATAGGTACAGTTTGCCAATATTCAGCGTCTTCGAGCCGTCGCCCTCAATGGTCAGCGTGCCCCAGTTGTTGCCATAATAGTCGCTGGCATCAGAGCGGGAGTCGCGTCCCAGTGTGATGTCAGGCTTCCATTCTGTGGCAGGCACGTTCAGCTTGAAGTGGTTGTAGATGGCCAGGCTGTTGGCAGCAAAGTCGTGCGTCTCGTATTTGGGGAAGTTGTCGTAGCCCTTCTTTAGCTTATAGGCATCGACGCTGATGGCGGGTACCACGAGGGTTCGTCCGCGCATCTCGCTCTCACCCTCGCCAATCAGGTAGTTGTTGTAGTTGGCAGGAGGTGCTACGGGCAGGAATGTAAGCTTTGTCAGCACGTCGCAATTGTAGAACGGCCGGCGGCAGTAGTTCACGGTGCTGGGGATGGTAATCTCCTCGATGTGGGTACTGTTGAAGCAACCGTAGCCTAAGGTCTCCAGGCCTTCGTTCAGCTCAACCTTCTCGATGAGCCTGTCTTCGAAGGCATAGCTGTAGATGTATTTCAGCGTGGAAGGCGTTTTGATAGTGATGCTTTTCTTGTTGTCTTTGTAATAGTTATAGAAAGCATTACTGAAAGCACTGCCTTCAATACCCTCAACGCCCTCGGGAATCGTCAGCTCCGAGAGGTAGCAGTTCCTGAACGAGCTTTCAGGTATCACCTTCAGCGTAGACGGCAGCGTGACACTGGTCAGGTCTTCGTTGTAGGCAAAGCAGCTGTAGCCCATCTCAGTGAGTCCTTCCGGCAGCACGACGCTCTGCAGGTTGCAGTCATAAAACACATAGTTGCCGAGCTTCTTCAGCGTCATGGGCAGGTTAATCTGGCTCAGGCTGTCGCAGTAGTTGAAGGCATAATTGCCAATTTCTTCGAGCCCTTCGGGCAGTGTGGTACTGTTCAGCTTGCTGCATGAGGCGAAGGCATAGTCGCCGAGCTTCTTCAGCGTTGACGGCAGTACGACCGAGCGCAGCGTGTCGTTGTCGTAGAATTGCTCTTCGGGCATTTCGGTCATGACAACGCCCTTCAAGTCGAGATTACGCATGCGGCGCAGCTGTTCCTTCAGCACCTTCAGGTCGTCGGCATTCAGTTGTCCGGTCACATGCAGTGTCACCACATCTTGCAGATTCTCGGTCTGCTTCAGAATGAGTTCTCCCAGCGTTCCGGGTTCAGTAACGTTGGCCGTCAGTTCCGACCTGTGCTCGGTCGTCGTCTGCGCTACAAGCGTTAGCGGCAGGGCCATCAAGATAGAGAGCAGAATTTTGTTCATAATTGTGTAATTTAAATTAGTAATTTTGGTGAACTGACAATAACTGATAATGTTAGCTAATAATTCCGGCTGAAATTACATAATTTTTCGTTACGTTCGCACTTTTTGATGCTTTTCTTAACAATTTTTAATATAAAGTGTAAGAAAACGGCCAATGAGTTGCTGATTAAGGCATCCAGCAACTCATTGGCCGATCAAAAGTCACAGGCTATTGCTGCGGCTATTTCTTGGGCGTTTCTGCCTCTAACTTCTCGATGGCACCGGTCAGCGGGTGCAGACGCAGGTGGGTGGTGTAGCGCTTGTTGAAGAGATCGCCGCTCAGCAGTTCCACATGGCCGAACTGCGGGGCAGGATGTTCCATGACGGATACGGGCGTGATGCCGTCGTAGAGCGTGGCGCGCATCTTGCCGGGCACGTTGACGTAGATGCCCGACTCCACCTTCTTTTTCTTCTGTTTTGCAGCCGTCTCGTCCTTGGGGAGTGCCGCCTGGAGGTCATCGACGCTCACGTAGAAGGGACGACCCGACAAGTCGTCGCTGTCGACAAGGCCCAGATGCTGCGACAGGCGGAAGAGTACCCGCTTGGCCGACGTGCCGGTAGGGCATACTAAGAACGAATGTTCTGTCGTGTCGCACTGGGTAGTGCCCACGAAGAGGCTCGACAGCGCGCGGTCCTGCAGCTCCAGCTGGTTGAGCATCAGCCGCAGCTGCTCGCCGTCTTTGGGCATAAAGTCGGCCTGCCCCTTGATGAGCAGGTTCCGGTTTTCGCGCAAGTCGTAGATTTCGCGTGCCGTCAGCTCGGCCATCTTCGACGTGCTGCCTGCCGACAGTATCTCTTCGCTCATGAATTGCCGCGGGTTGGGCAGCTCAGGTTGTGGGGCTGGCGTGAAGGCAGCCTCACTGGGCAGCCTCCTGGGCTCGGCATTGATGGCCAGCAGCACGCCGTCGTCGCTCAGTATGATGTTCGAAGCCGCCGTCTTCGCATCGAACTTCACGCTGTAGGCCTTGCTCGTGTCGGCCATGGCCACGGTCTGCTGCCTGATGTCGACCACTCTGTAGGCTACCGACGGCTTTTGTGCTACGTCGTTCATGCGCAGGTAGCGCTGGGCATACCTGCAGAAGTCGCCCGGCTGGTAGCTGGTCTTCTCAATCCTGACAGTGATGCGTATGGCCGTCTTCGGCAGGTAGTAGACCGCCCCCTCGGCCGTCAATCCAGGTCTGTAGGTGGTCAGTGCCTTCTGGGCTGCTATCGTGGTGATGATTAACTGGAGTAGTGTGAAAATGATGAACTTCCGTTTCATTCTGTAGTATCTTATTTTTAAGTGAGTTGTTTGCTAATGGTTCTTTTCTTTTTACTTCAAGCGCAGGAACGCCTTGGGCAGGTATCGGATGAGGTCGCTGGCTATGAGACTCTCCTCGCCCACCTCCTGTGCGGCCAGGTCGCCGGCCAATCCGTGCAGATACATGCCGATGGAGCAGGCTTCCTGCTGCGAGTAGCCGCGTGCCAGCAGTCCGCAGATGATGCCCGTAAGCACGTCGCCGCTGCCGGCAGTAGCCATGCCTGCATTGCCAGTGGGGTTGAACACAACGCGGCCGTCGGGCAGGCAGAGTGCCGAGTAGTGGCCCTTCAGCAGCACGTAGCCCTCCAGATGTTCGGCCAGGTTGCGGGCTTTCGTCAGCCGTTCGTAGCTGTCGATGCACTGTCCTTCGAGGCGTTCCAGCTCCTTGAGGTGTGGTGTCAGGATGATGCCCTTAGGCAGTTGCTGCAGCCATGCGCGGCGGTTGGCCAGAATGTTCAGCGCATCGGCATCGGCCACAATGGGGCATGTGGTGCGGCGCAGCTGGGCAATGAGTGCGACGGCCGTCTGGTCGGTAGTGCCCAATCCTGGTCCGATGGCCATGGCCTGGAACTGTTCGGTGCTTACGGCTTCGGTGAACGTGGTTTCTTCGTGGTCTATCTGCAGCACAGCCTCGGGCACGCAGTTCTGCAGAATGCTCACATTGCGTTTCGGAGTGTGCACCGTCACCTTGCCGGCACCGGCTCGCAGGCAGGCTTTCGTTGTCAGTACGGCGGCTCCAGCCATGCCGTAGCTTCCGGCAATGATGAACGCCTGCCCCATGGTTCCCTTGTGGGCGAAGGGCGAGCGTGGCTTGAGCATCCCCCTTACTTCGTTTTCCTCGAGCATCGTGTACTGGGCATCGGTCTTGTAGATACCCTCCTTGCTCAGACGGATGTCGAGCACGCGCAACTGGCCGATGAACTGCTGGTTCTCGCCGAAGAGGAACGACAGCTTTCTTTGCTGCAGGGTCAGCGTCAGCGTGGCGCGGATGATGTTTGCGCGTACATTATAGCTATTGTCTTCGGTCATCAGCCCCGAGGGAACGTCGATGCTGACTACCTCTGCCTGCGAGGCGTTGATATATTTTACGAGCGAGGCAAAACCACCCGCCAGGGGCTTGTTCAGTCCGGAACCAAAGAGACCGTCGACCACCAGCATGCCTGCTTCCAGCTGCGGTGGGTCGAATTCGCTGGTCACTTCCGTCAGCTGCCGGTTCTTCTTTTCCGTCAGCCGTCGCTTGTTCTCGGCGCAGTCGGCCGAGAGATGTCCGCTGATGTTGAAGAGGTACGTCTTTACCTCGTAGCCCTGCTCGCTCAGCATGCGAGCCACGGCCAGCGCGTCGCCGCCGTTGTTGCCAGGCCCTGCAAACACCACCACCGGCACCTGTCGCGTCCACCGTTCGCTGATGGCCAATGTCAGTGCGCGTGCTGCCCGCTCCATCAGGTCGATTGACTTGATGGGCTCGTGTTCAATCGTGTACTCGTCGAGTTCGTGTATCTGTTGGCTTGTGAATATCTTCATACGTGGTGCAAAAATACAAATTATTTTCTACTTAACGCTCTTTCTGCGTCATTTTTTCTGCTTTAGCAGTCAAAAAGAAATCCGTAGCGCAGCCAAAGCAAAGTCTATCAGAAAAAAAATAAGCTAAAATTACCGGTATTTCAGCTTAAATTCTTGGAATTTTAGCTGAAATTTTCCGAAAAGGAATTATAAAATAAAAGCAAAATAATTTGCAAGTGTGAGCGAATTAATGTACCTTTGCACCGAATTTGGTGTAATACGTCCAATTAGCTAATGGCAAAGAAACGCAAAGCAGCCTCACGCCGCAGTGGCATGCAGACTGTTATCTTGTGTATCAGCACTGCTATGGTGCTCATACTGTTGGGCTTCGTGGTGCTCTCGGTGCTCACGGCCCGTAACCTTTCTATTTGTGTGAAAGAGAATCTCACCCTCACTGTGATGCTGAACGACAGCGTTACGGCTGACGACGGCATGGCCCTCGGGCGGAAACTTCAGAAGCAGGCCTACGCCAAGCACGTGACCTACATCAGCAAGGAGCAGGCGTTGCAGGAGGAGATACGCGAAATGGGGGTCGACTCGCTGGAGTTTCTCGACCAGAACCCCTTCGTGGCTACGCTCGAGGTGCAGCTGCAAGCCGACTATGCCAACAGCGACTCGCTGAAGCATGTGCTGCAGCAGCTGTCGAAGAACAAGCGCCAGGTGACCGAAGTGGTCTATCAGAAAGACCTGATGGACGACGTGAACCGCAACCTTCAGCGCGTGTCGCTGGTGCTGCTCGTGCTGGCAGTGCTGCTCATCTTCATTAGCTATTCGCTGATATCCAACACCGTCAGGCTGAGCGTCTATTCGCGTCGCTTCGATATCCATACGATGAAACTCGTGGGAGCGTCGTGGGGCTTCATACGGAAACCCTTCCTGAAGCAGGCACTGGGCGTCGGGTTCGGAGCGTCGTTGCTGGCATGTGTGGTGCTGGGCGCCGTGGTCTACGGCCTCTACCGCTACCAGCCGGGCATCGAGCAGTTCATTACGTGGCGCGAACTGGCTGTCACCGCCGTGTCGGTGTTCGTCTTTGGCTTCGTCATCGTGTTGCTCTGCACGCTGATTTCGGTGAACAAGTTCCTGCGCATGACGGCAGGAGAACTGTATAAGATTTGAGATAAGAGATAAAAGATAAAAATTATGAATAAAAGAGATTTTGCATTCGGACGCATGAACTTTATCCTGCTGGCTGCAGGCATGCTCATCGTGATTATTGGCTTTCTGCTGATGACGGGTGGTGCTTCGACCGATGAGGCCTATAACCCCGACATTTTCAGCACGCGTCGTATTAAGGTGGCACCGCTGGTGTGCCTTTTTGGCTTCGTTTCAATGATTTATGCTGTCGTTCACAAAACCAAGGACAAGGAGGAACTGACGAATGACGCTGATTGAAACCATCATTATCTCCATTGTCGAGGGTCTCACTGAGTTCTTGCCGGTATCGTCTACCGGCCACATGATCATTGCCCAGAACCTGCTGGGCATCCCGCAGGGCGACCCCTTTGTCCATGCTTTTACGTTTATCATCCAGTTTGGTGCCATCCTGTCGGTGGTGTGCCTCTATTGGAAGCGCTTCTTCCAGTTCGACAACACCCCGGCTCCCGAGGGAAGCAGCATTTTCCAGAAGCTGAAGCACGAGTTCTACTTCTACTGGCTGCTCATTGTGGGCGTGCTGCCTGCGGTGGTCATCGGACTGCTGGCCAAGAAGTCGGGCCTGCTCGACTGGCTCCTCGACAGTGTTGAGGTAGTGGCCGTGATGCTGGTGGTGGGCGGTATCTTCATGCTGTACTGCGACAAGCTGTTCAACAAAGGAAGCGATGCCAACCAACTCAACGAGAAGCGGGCTTTCAACATCGGTCTCTTTCAGTGCATCTCGGTCATTCCGGGTGTGTCGCGTTCGATGGCAACCATCGTTGGCGGCATGGCGCAGGGACTCACTCGCAAGCGTGCTGCCGAGTTCTCGTTCTTCCTGGCGGTGCCTACGATGGCTGGCGCCACGCTGCTCGACCTGCTTGACCTGCTGAAGGAAGAGGCCTCATGGGCCACTGCACATAACATCACCATGCTCATCGTTGGCTGCGTGGTAGCGTTCGTGGTGGCACTGTTGGCCATGAAATGGTTCGTTTCGTTCCTCACCCGCTATGGGTTCAAGGCGTTCGGCTACTATCGTATCATTGTTGGCGGCATCATCATTGTGCTGCTGCTGACGGGTCATTCACTTGCAATGGTCGACTAAATGAACTTTCAGGAAGGCGAAATCATATACATCAATAAGCCCTATCGCATGACGTCGTTCGGCGCTTTGGCTCACATCCGTTTCCTCATTTCGCGGAAAATCGGAGTAAAGCGTGTGAAGACGGGGCATGCCGGTACGCTCGACCCCTTAGCCACGGGCGTGCTGATACTCTGCACCGGACGCGCCACGAAGCAGATAGAGAGTCTGCAGCTGAAGGATAAGGAGTACACGGCCACCTTGCAGCTGGGAGCTACAACCCCTTCGTACGACATGGAGCACGAGGTCGACAAGACCTATCCTACGGCCCACATCACCCGCGAGCTGATAGAGCACACGCTACATCAGTTTGAGGGCGACGTGATGCAGGTGCCGCCGCTCTTCTCGGCAGTCATGGTCGACGGCTATCGGGCCTACAAGCTGGCCCGTAAGGGCGACGATGTGGAGCTGCAGGCCAAGCCCGTGCGCATCGACGAGATAGAGCTTACCCGTTTCGACCCTGAAACCATGCAGATGGACATCCGCGTGGTTTGCGGCAAGGGCACCTACATTCGCTCGCTGGCCCGCGATATTGGGGCAGCCTTAGGCAGCGGTGCTTATCTGACGGCATTATGCCGTACGCGTGTGGGCAACGTGAAGATAGAAAACTGCCTCACGCTCGACGACTTCCCCGCATGGCTCGACCAACAGACCATTGAGAGTTGATAACTGACAAAAACGAAAAAATAAGATATGAAACTATCACAGTTCAAATTCAAGCTGCCGCAGGAGCAGGTGGCGTTGTATCCTCCCCATCGTCTCTTCAAGAACGACGACGGAACGGAAGAAAGAATCTATAACCGCGACCTGTGCCGACTGATGGTGATACACCGCAAGCGCCAGCTCATCGATATGTATAAGAAGGATGCCGATGGCAATGACACTACCGAATGGCTGACGTTCCGTGACCTTGTGAACTATTTCGACGAGGGCGACACCTTTATCTTCAACGATACGAAGGTGTTTCCCGCCCGCCTTTATGGCACTAAGGAGAAGACCGATGCCAAGATTGAGGTGTTCCTGCTTCGTGAGCTGAACCAGGAGCTGCGCCTGTGGGATGTGCTTGTCGAGCCCGCCCGCAAAATCCGTATCGGCAATAAGCTCTTTTTCGATGAAGACGGACCAATGGTGGCCGAAGTCATCGACAACACGACCTCGCGTGGCCGCACGCTGCGCTTCCTCTACGACTGTCCGCACGATGAGTTCAAGAAAGAGCTCTTCGCTTTGGGCTCGGCCCCGCTGCCCCGCTACATTGTCGACCGTCGCCCTGCCACTATCGACGATATGGAGAACTTCCAGACCATCTATGCCAAGAACGAAGGTGCGGTGACCGCTCCCTCCACGGGCTTGCACTTCAGCAGGCAGCTCATGAAGATGATGGAAATCCGCGGCTTCAACTTCTCTTATATCACCGTACACTGCAGCCTGGGTGCTTTCGACCCCATCGAGGTGGAGGACCTGACGAAGCACAAGATGAACTCCGAGCAGATGATGATCGGCGAAGAGGCATGCACCATCGTCAACAAAGCCAAGCAGGAAGGACGCCGCGTTTGTTCTGTCGGCATCAGCACGCTGCGTGCTTGCGAGACAGCTGTGGGCACCGATGGCCTGCTGAAGGCTTTCGACGGATGGACCAACAAGTTCATCTTCCCGCCTTACGAGTTCGGACTGTCTACGTCGTTGCTCTCCAACTTCTATCATCCGGAGTCTACGATGATGATGGCTACGGCAGCCTTTGGCGGCTACGACCTGATTGTCGAAGCCTACAACCTGGCCCTGAAGAACGGCTATATGTTCGGCTGCTATGGCGACTCGCTCCTCATTCTCGACGATTAATCAGCAGGAGGACCGCCGGTGAGTGCAACACACACGCTCCATCTCGTTTACCTCGGCTTGGGTTCTAACCTCGGTGATAGGGAGAAAACCCTGCAGGAGGCTATCAGTCTGATAGGCGAAAGGGTAGGAACCGTTGAATGTCAGTCATCGTTCGTCGAGACCGAACCTTGGGGCTTCGAGAGCAGCCATGCTTTCCTCAATGCCGTGGTGAGCTGCCTAACCGTGAAGTCGCCCCGCGAAGTGCTGGAGCTGACGCAGCAGATAGAGCGCGACCTGGGGCGCACGCAGAAGACGACGGGTGTCTATCACGACCGTCCGATTGACATCGATATCCTGCTCTACGACGACTTTGTGGTCGATGAGCCCGACCTCAAGATACCTCATCCGCTCATGTTCGAGCGCGATTTCGTGATGCGTCCGCTGAGAGAGCTCAGACAACAACGACATCGAATTACTAACTAAAAACTAAATACTGAAATGAAGAAAATTGGATTATCGCTGATGTTTGCCTTGGCATGTGCCCTGACGGCGCTTGCTGCGAACCCTTACAAAAAGTACACGGCCAACCTGCCTTTCGCAATGCCTGAGGTAAAGGCCCCGAACTTCCCAAAGACTGCGGTGAGCCTTGCCGACTTCGATGCCGACGGTACCGGCACAAAGCTCTGCACCGAGGCGTTCGAGCGGGCCATCGAGTCGCTGTCGCAGCGTGGCGGAGGCCATCTTGTGGTGCCGCAGGGCGTCTGGCTCACGGGTCCCATCGTGCTCAAAGACAATATCGACCTGCATTTGGAGGCAGGCGCCATCATCCAGTTTGCTGCCGATGAGGCTCTCTATCCGGTCATCAAGACATCCTTCGAGGGTCTCGATACGCGCCGTTGCCAGTCGCCGCTCAGTGCTGTCGACGCTACCAACATAGCCATCACGGGCGAAGGCGTCATCGATGGCAACGGCCAGTATTGGCGTCCTGTGAAGCGTTCGAAGGTCACCGACGGCCACTGGAAGCAGCTGCTCAAGGGTGGTGTGCTCAAGCGCAATGACTATTGGGTGCCCTCCGAGGGTTTTGCCAAGGGCGAGTCGGGTGCCAACATGAACGTGCCGACTGCTCGTACCGATGCCGAATGGAACAGCATCAAGCGCTTCCTGCGTCCGGTCATGGTGAGCCTCGTGCGCTGTAAGAACGTGTTGCTCGAAGGCGTTATCTTCCAGAACTCGCCTGCTTGGAACCTCCATCCGCTCATGTGCGAGAACATCATCATCAGCGATGTGCTCGTGCGCAATCCGGCTTATGCCCAGAACGGCGATGCACTCGACCTGGAGTCGTGCAAGAATGCGCTGATTGTCAACTCACGTTTCGATGCCGGCGACGATGGTATCTGCATCAAGAGCGGCAAGGATGCCGACGGACGCCGTCGTGGCAGACCCTGTGAGAATGTGGTTGTCGATGGTTGCACCGTCTTTGCCGGCCATGGCGGCTTCGTCGTTGGCTCAGAGATGAGTGGCGGCGTCAGGAATATCATGGTCGAGAACTGCCAGTTTGTAGGCACCGATGTAGGTCTTCGCTTCAAGTCTACCCGTGGTCGTGGCGGCATCGTCGAGAACATTTATATTAATAAGGTGTCAATGGCCGACATCAAGACCGATGCCATCACCTTCAATATGTACTATGGCGGCAAGTCGGTTGCCGAGATGCTGGCCGATGGCGATAACCCCGACAACACGACCAAGATGCCCGTCGACGAGACCACTCCCATCTTCCGCAACATCGATATTAAGAACATCATCTGCAGTGGAGCCGGACGTGCCATGGAGTTCAACGGTCTGCCGGAGATGCCTATCGACGGTATCAACCTTCAGAACCTGACCATCCGCGCCCAGAAAGATGCAGTCTTCACCAACTGCAAGAACATCACGAAGGAAAACGTCAACATCACTGTCGAGAAATAAACAGGCGGTTAAGATAGAAAAAGCTGCGCATCGATTGCCGATGCGCAGCTTTTTTGTATATGTTAGTGCTGTGTCGTCTTTACTTCACCAGCACCTTCACCGTCTTCACGTTGCCCTCCTGGTCGGTGGTCTTCATGATGTTGATGCCGCGTTGCGGAGCGTTCAGTGTGCGTCCGTCGATGCTGAAGAACTTCGTGAGGCCGTTGCCGGCAACGCTTGTGCTCTGAATGCCGTCGGCAGGATTCTCGCTGACGTAGGTCAGACGGAAGTTGTCTACCTTGAACCAGCCCTGTCCGTTGAGTCCGCCGTCAGCATAGGTCAGACCTTCAGCATTCACGCCGTTGGTGCGGAAACCAATCTTGGCCACTCTGTCCTCGCCCACGGCGAAGGTAACCTCCATCGGGTGCAGCAGGTCGCTGTTGTCGTAGCCATACTGGTTGGGAGCACACACGTAGCCTGCATAGGTCAGCTGACCAGCGTTCTTGGCATCCTCCGGCAGGTTCAGTTCGCTGTAGGCATCCTCCGTGCCCCACATCTGCACGTTGTTGTTGCCGAAGATGCGCTGTGTAGTGGTGTTGTCGCCAGCCCAGTTATGCTGAATCATCACGTCGGCCTCGAGCTTGTAGGTGCCCACCGGCATGTTCTTGAACGTCTGGCTCAGCTCCACTTCGGGAATGTTCGAATTCCAGATACCCCACAGATACTCACCGTCGGTGTATTGATGATTAATCACGGTACCGTCCTCCAGTTCAACACCGATGTTGTCGCCATGGTTGATGGCGCACCATCCGCCGCTGACGGTCTCTGCCTCTTCACCGTTCACGTAGAGCGTCCATCCTGCGGGAGCGTGTACTGCGCCGTCGCTGGGACTGTTGCCCTGTGCGCTCAAGTCTTCGAAGCTGGGGTTCTGAATGATGTAGGTGACATCGCCCAGGGTGATCGACGTGGCCTGCAGTTCGGCAATACCCTCATCAATCTGTGCGATATAGGCGTTAATCTCGTCGAGGCCAATCTCTGCGTCTTCGTAGGCGTTAGTAATATCCATCAGCATGTCGCCGAAGTCGTCGGCACTGGCGCTATACTGGTAGGTTACCAGTGCGGCAGTACCTTTCTCAATGGCAGCATTCAGGGAGCTGTAGGCATCTACCGACTGCTTCACTTCGGCATAGATGTCCTTCAGACCCACGATGGCGTTGATGATTTCCTCCTGTGAAGCACCGGCACCGATATTGCCCTTTGTCAGTTCTTCCAGCTTGTTCTTGATGTCCTTTTGCATCTGCTGGTCGCCCAGGGTCCCGTAGATGTTCTGGAAGTGGTCGTACACGGCCAGTGCATCGTCCTCGATGTAGCCCTCCTTCATGATGCGGAAGTTGTCGAGTTTGAACCATCCGTCGCCGCCGGCACCGTTCGAGGCATCGCGGTTGGCTGCAGCAATGTCGCCATTGGTGCGCAGTCCGAAGGTCAGCGTGCCGTCATAGACGAAGGCGCGAACGCTCATCTCTTGCAGCTGGCGGTCGGTCTGAATCTCCTCCAGACCTTCGAAACCGTAGACTTCGCTTTGGTCCAGACGCTCGGGGTTGTATTCATACTCCGTGGCAAAGTACTTGGAGTTCAGGTTGCCGAAGATGCGCTGCGTGGTGCGGCGCGATCCGTTGCCGTTGGCACCCACCATGACGGCAGCCTCAATGGTGTACGAACCGTTCTCCAGTCCGCTGATGGTCTGCGAAATCTCATATTCGGGTATGCCGCTGTTCCAGATTCCAAAGACATAGTTGCCTTCTTTGCCGTCAGCATCGTCGTTGATGCCGTGCCAGGCCGTTATACCGGCTGCTCTCACCTCGCTGGCCGTCTCCACCTTTTTTCCGTTGATGTAAATGTTCCATCCCGTAGGCGCACCTTCAACGCCGGTGGTCATCGAACCGTTCTGCGACGTGAGGTCTTCGAAGCTCATGTTCTTGCCCAGGGCGGTCATGTCGCTGCCTTGTCTTGCGAATACTATCTCGGCCTCGTTCAGTGTCTGTTTGGCAGCAGCCAGTACCTCGGCGTCGCTCTGCTCGTTGAACACCTTCGTAGCAGCAGCGATGGCAGCCGTCAGGTCGGCATCCGTATTTTCGCCCAGCAGGTTCTTGGCCGTCAGAATCTCTTTGTAGAGCGCGTTCTTGCTGTCGATGATGACCTTGGCAGCAGCCAGGTCTTCCGCTGTAAACTCGTCCTTGTTGTAGTAGGCGAGGGCAGCATCGTAGGCATTCTTGAATCCGTCGGCATAGCCTTCCAGCGTCAGGTAGTTGTCTTCGATGTCCTGCAGCAGTACGTAGAGCTGCACTTTCTCCGAGTAGGCAGGCACGTTGTCGAGCTCAACGAAAGCCCAATAGCGCGAAATGGTGTTCTTCGGAACTACGAAGCCCGCCTCGTCGAAGACGTAGTCGCCTGTTTCGCCCGTCTCTTCGTCTATGCTTGCAACCTGCACACCTCCGTAGAAGTCGGGGAAATAAAAGTTCGAAGTCTCGCTGATGACCAGGTATTCGCCGCCGTTGTTCAGGTGCAGGTAGCCGCCGATGGTCAGCACGTTGCCCTGTCCTTCGCCAGCTTTCAGCAGATAATAGCCATCCACGTCGCTCTTCTCCACCTGCCAGGCCACAGGACTGTACTCCTGAATGCGCAGGTTGTCGATGCCGCCGGGGAAGCCCATGTAGGTGGTGTTGGTGTAGCTTTCACCGAATTCGTCGGTAGTGGTCGTCTCCTTGTAGAAGGTCCATGTGCCGTCTTCGTTCTGCTTGGCCGTCACGGCAGCGCTGGTGATGTTGTCCAGGTTGTAGCCCTGCAGCCAGAGCGATCCGTCCCAGCTGGTGGGAACAACATAGCTGTTGGGCTTCAGTCGGCTCACCAGCATGTAGGTTTTTCCGTCTTCAGGTGCCTGTGCGTAAGGCAGCTTCACGGCCATTGCTTGCGTGGCCGACACCAGTCCCAGTGCCAGCAGCAAGCTTTTCAGGTAATTTTTCTTCATAAGCTTTTTTGTTTTAGTTATAAGTGTTAAGCATTAGCTTTCGGCTGCAAAAGTACGTCTTTTCTTTAAAATGAGCAAGTTTTACACTCATTTTCTTTGCAAAAAACAAAAAGCCCCGCACCTTGATGGGTGCAGGGCCTTGTCCTTGTCTTTTTGCTTACTTACGCAGACCGAGAGCCTTGATGAGTTCGCGGTAGCGGTTGATGTCCTTGTTGTAGAGATACTTCAGCAGTTTACGACGACGACCTACCATCATGGTCAGCGAGCGAGCTGTTGTGTGGTCCTTGTGGTTCTGCTTCAGGTGCTCAGTGAGGTGCTTGATGCGATAGGTGAAGAGTGCAACCTGGCTCTCAACCGAGCCTGTGTCAGCGGCGTTCTTGCCGTACTGGCCGAAAATCTCAGCCTTCTTTTCTTTGTCGAGATACATTGTTTTGATGAATTAATTGTTAATGTTATACATCCTTCTGAAGCCCTTTCCGCTTTCATCACACGCGGGAACTTCGTGAAATGCGGCTGCAAAGGTACAACTTTTTTTCAATATAGCAAAGTTTTTCGCGGAAATTTAGTACCTTTGCACCCAATTTCCAAGGATTATATAGCATGCAAGACATTAGAAACATCGCAATCATTGCGCACGTAGACCACGGCAAGACGACGCTCGTGGACAAGATGATGCTGGCAGGCAACCTGTTCCGTGAGGGACAGAACCTCTCCAGTCAGGTACTCGATGCCAACGACCTGGAACGCGAACGAGGCATTACCATTCTTTCAAAGAACGTAAGTATCACGTGGAAAGGTGTGAAAATCAATATCATCGACACCCCGGGACACTCCGACTTCGGTGGTGAGGTGGAGCGTGTGCTCAATATGGCCGACGGCTGTCTGCTGTTGGTCGATGCTTTTGAGGGTCCCATGCCTCAGACACGCTTTGTGCTGCAGAAGGCATTGCAAATCGGACTGAAGCCCATTGTCGTTGTCAACAAGGTCGATAAGCCCAACTGCCGCCCCGAGGAAGTCTACGAAATGGTGTTCGACCTCATGTTCTCGCTCAATGCTACCGAGGACCAGCTCGATTTCCCCGTGGTCTATGGCTCGGCCAAGAACGGCTGGATGGGTGAAGACTGGAAGACGCCCACCAACGATATTACCTATCTGCTCGATAAGATTGTCGAGGTCATTCCCGCACCGCAGCAAATCGAGGGAACGCCTCAGATGCTGATCACGTCGCTCGACTTCTCAAGCTATACGGGCCGCATCGCCGTGGGACGCGTGCATCGCGGCACGCTCACCGATGGCCAGCAAATCACCATCTGCCATCGCGACGGCTCACAGGAGAAGACCAAGATCAAGGAGCTCCACACCTTCGATGGCATGGGCCATCACCGTACCGACTCTGTCGATTGTGGCGACATCTGCGCCATCATCGGTTTGGAACACTTCGAGATTGGCGACACCGTCTGCGACCTGGAGAATCCCGAGCCCCTGCCGCCCATTGCCATCGACGAGCCGACGATGTCGATGCTCTTCACCATCAACGACTCTCCCTTCTTCGGCAAGGAAGGTAAGTTCGTCACCTCACGTCACATCAACGACCGTCTGGAGAAAGAACTCGAGAAGAACCTCGCCCTTCGCGTGGAGCCCTTCGAGGATGCCACCGACCGTTGGGTTGTCTCAGGCCGTGGCGTGCTCCATCTCTCCGTGCTCATCGAGACCATGCGCCGCGAGGGCTATGAGCTGCAG
>CACXYH010000055.1 GCA_902771785.1 uncultured Prevotellaceae bacterium | reverse complement strand
ATTGCTAGCAAGAGGAAATTTTGCAGTTGGGACGAGAACACAAGAGACAAGGTATTGGGAATCAAAAAAACATGTTAATATTATTGAGCGTCTGCCCTGAGATGCGGGCGCAGTTCGACCTGCCGGAGTTTCCGCTGATGTACACCTCGAGCCTGCTCTGCAAGCTGCGCTACGGGTGGAGCTTCGGCGAGGCGTCGGCCCTCCGCCAGGTGGGCAAGTGCCGTTGGCCCATGCTGTTCATTCATGGCGACAGCGACAAGTTCGTGCCTACGGCGATGGTGCATCGGCTGTATGCCGCCAAGCCGGCGCCGAAGGTGCTCTGGATAACCGACCATACCGCTCATGCCTGTTCGTACCTGAACCACCGTAGTGAGTACATTCAGCGCGTAGGCGACTTCATTCGCTGAGCAACAGCAGGCATGGGCTGACACTTTTTCATAGAAAGACAAAACAAGAGATGAGTGCATTTGATGATTATTTCGAGAACAGTCAGGAGCATAGCGGCGCCCAGGGGCGCCTGCAGCTCATACACTCCTGTCCGGAACTGACGGAACGGGTCCGTCAGGTAGGGTTCCTGCCGCTGCTGGAGAGCGGAATACGCGGCTATTCGGCCGAAAGCCTGATGGCCGAGGAGTGCCGCTTTGTGCAGTTCGACGACGGCTCATGGGAGTGGCCCCTGTGGCAGTGGAAAGGCTCAGTGGTGCGCGAGGGGGCCTGCGTCTATGGCAAATTCTTTGCTGGCAAGGCGGGCTTCATCAGTCGCGAGTGGTGGCCCGACTTCTACAACTGGCGGCGCAGCAAGGCTACGCCTCCTGAAGAGGGCACCATCGAAGACGCCATTCTGACCACGCTGCGCGAACACGGCAGCATGATAGCCCGCGAGCTGAGGGCTGCCTGCGACTTCACGGGGCGCAACATGCGCTCGAAGTTCGACGCCTACGTGGGCCGCTTGCAGATGGCATGCTACATCGTGACCGAAGATTTCGTCTATCCTGTCGACAAGCATGGGCGCGAGTACGGCTTCGGCTGGTCGTTGCTCACCACGCCCGAACGACTGCTGGGCCGCGAGGCCTGCCGCTGCGACAGGACGCCCGAGGAGTCGTATCAGCGCATGGCCGACTTTCTTGCACAGCTGCTGCCTCAGGCCACGGAGAAGCAAATCGGCAAGTTGCTGAGGGCTGCTGGCGGCCGGTAGAGGAGAAGAGTAGGGAGGAGTAGTCCATGAAAACGATGATAGCTATCGATTCGATGAAAGGTTGCCTGACGTCTTGTGAGGCGAACCGTGCTGCGGCGGAAGGCATCCTGGCGGCACGGCCCGAGGCAGAGGTCGCTCAAATACCCGTCAGCGACGGCGGCGAGGGTTGGCTGGAGGCTTATCGGGCAGCGGTGGGGGGCGAGACAATAGCCATCACGGTGCGTGACCCGCTGATGAGGCGCATCACGGCCGACTACCTTGTCGTGGGCGATACGGCTGTGATAGAGATGGCTCGGGCCAGCGGGCTCACGCTGCTCTCGGCTGAAGAGCGTAATCCCCTGGTAGCCACCTCCTACGGCACGGGCCAGCTCGTGGCTGATGCCGTCAGGCGAGGCTGCCGCCATATCGTCGTTGGTCTTGGCGGTAGTGCCACCAGCGACTGCGGCATCGGCATGCTTCGCGCCATGATCGACAGCTTGTCCAGGCACGGAACGTGGGATGATGTTCGTCGGCAATACCTGAGCGCAACGACCGGAGCCGGCCTCGGCGGCGTCAGCTTCACCATTGCAACCGACGTTGCCAATCCGCTCTGTGGCGAGCAGGGGGCGGCCTGTGTCTTTGCCCCGCAGAAAGGAGCTACGCCGGCAATGGTGCGCTCGCTCGATGCACGAGCCGCAAGGTTTGCCGATGTCTCTGCCCGTCATTTCGGTTTCGACCGCAGAGATACGCCAGGAGCAGGGGCTGCAGGCGGGCTTGGCTATGCTTTCCTGCAGTATCTGAACGCCCGTTGCCGCTCTGGCATCGACCTTCTGCTCGATGCTGTCCACTTCGACGACATGCTGAAAGATGCGGCGCTCGTCGTCACAGGTGAAGGGGCTGCCGACCGCCAGACGCTTATGGGAAAGCTGCCCTTCGGCATCCTGCAGCGCGCCAAGGCTCACGACGTGCCCGTAGTGCTGATAGCCGGCCGTGTTTCCGACCGTCAGCAGCTGCTTGAAGCAGGCTTCGCTCGTGTAGAGTGCATCAATCCGTCATCGTTATCGCTTGCTGAGGCCATGAAACCGGCGGTAGCCAAGGAAAATATTATGGCCACCATGCTGCGATTGCAGGAAGAGATTAGGGGCTAAAGCTCGGATGATTAGGGGCTAAAGCTCGGATGATTGGGGACTAAAGCTCGGATGATTAGGGGCTAAAGCTCGGATGATTAGGGGCTATAGCTCGGATGATTGGGGGCTATAGCTCGGATGATTGGGGACTAAAGCTCGGTGTAGTGGGGGATGTCGCGCAGAAAAGCGTAGCTGTGATGCTCGTAGTCCATGCGGCAGCAGTAGTGCTGCAGACCGTTCGAGACCACGAGATAGTCAACGTGAAGTAGCATGTTGTAGGCCGTGATCTGGTCGAACACGCGTTGTTGCAGCTGAATGGTGGGGGCCTTGTATTCGATAATCATCTTTGGTTGCAGATTCCTATTATATAATAAGGTGTCGCAGCGCAACCTTTTCTCGCCCAAGCGCAACTCCATCTCGTTGGCCATGAGCCCGCGAGGATAGCCTTTCTGCTCCACCAGATAGTGGGTGAAGTGCTGACGCACCCATTCCTCTGGCGTCAGAGCAACGTATTTTCGGCGTAGAAAGTCGAAAATTAGCTGTTTTCCGCCTTTCTCCTGAAATTTTGTTTCGTACGATGGTAGGTTTAATCGATACATTTTTGTAATTTTGCAGCAAAATTACAACTTTTTTTTGAAAACGTGTCTATGGCTGACAGTAAATTAGTGACTTTCGACGCAATTATGCGTGAGCTGAAGGAGGGAAAGTTCCGGCCCGTCTACTACCTGATGGGCGACGAACCCTACTACATCGACAAGATTGCCGACTTCATTGCCGAGCACGCGCTGCAACCGGAGGAGCGTGACTTCAACCAGACCATACTCTTCGGCAGCGACGTGACGGCTGCACAGATTGCCGATGCCGCACGTCGATATCCCATGATGGCCGAGCGACAGGTGGTGATTGTGAAGGAGGCGCAGAACATCAAGCAGACAGAGGCGCTCGAGAAGTATGTCAAGCAGCCATTGACATCGACCGTTCTTGTGCTTTGTCATAAAAACGGTACCATCGACGGGCGTAAACGCGAATTTGTGAAGGCGCTGCAGCAGAACGGACTGATTTTCGAAAGCAAGAAACTGCGTGACCGCGACCTCCCCCCATTCATCGAAGGCTATATGAAGCGCAAGCAGGTGAGCATCGATCCGAAGTCGATACAGCTCATTGCCGACTCCATCGGTGCCGACCTGAGTCGCCTTACTGGCGAGCTCGACAAACTGATGCTCGCGCTGCCTGAGCAGGATAGGAGAGTGACGCCCCAGGTGGTGGAAGACCAGATAGGGGTGAGCAAGGACTTTAATGGGTTCGAGCTGCGTGACGCCATCGTGAACCGCAACGTGTTTAAGGCAAATCAGATTATCAATTATTTTGACAAAAACCCGAAGGCAGGAAGCATCTACTCATTTCTCCCAATGCTCTTTAATTACTTCCAGAATCTGATGATTGCTTATTATGCACCCAATCGACAGAGTCAAGAGGCCGTTGCAGAATGGTTAGAATTCAGATCTTCATGGCAAGCCAAGGACTATATGACTGGCATGCGAAATTATTCTGGAATGAAAGTGATGCAGATAATTGGTAAAATACGCGAAATTGATGCCAAAAGCAAGGGCCTGGACAATCCAAATACCCCTCCAGGAGAGCTCATGAAAGAACTAATTTTTTACATTTTGCACTAAATCTCGATTTTTTAGAGCTAAAAATAGCGTTCTTCTTGAACGCTTTTTTTTGGCCTCAAACCTCGATAAACACAAGGCTTCCAAGCAAATTAACCCCCTCTGAGAATCGAAAATTTTCGTCCACTCGTCCGTTCGTCCAGAATTTTTGAGCTACGGCGTTTTTTCGTCTCGCAGCCTTCTGGAGATTTATCTTTCACTTTCTTTAATATTTAAAACTTTGAAGTTTTAAACCTTAAAAGCACATATCTTTGTGAATTAATTCATGTTTATTAATTTAAAGATGTTGTTTTAGTGGCATATTTAAGTAGTTTAATTATGTAAATTAAAACGTGAATTAGATGATTTAGAATTACAAATTAATGAATAACCAAAACATTAGTTGGTTATTTAAATCCTTAAAAACCAATAATTTGCGCTTTATTGTTCAAAAATACCTTTGCCTTTACCCCATTACTCCCCCTCCAAAAGATGCATATCTAGTGTTTGTAGCCGGATTATTTGTAATTACTTGATTTATAGCCAGTAATTTATGGTTTTAATCCTTTACTAAGACTTTGTAGTACTTTAACCATGTAAATTTAGGTTTCCGTTTCTGAAGTGTGAAGTGTACTCGTCTCCTGTTTTAAGTTTAAAACTTTGAATTAATATATTTAAACTTTAGAACCGCATATTTTAGTCTACAAATGTTGCATATTTCATTTTTTTGCTTTACCTTTGTAAACTGAAAGGAAAACGGGCAAAATGCCCTCAAACGATACTTATTGAGCGATGAAAGATAGAATCAGGCAAATTATGGAGGCGCAACACATGACCCAGCAAGTGTTCGCCGACTTCATTGGGTTGTCTCCTGCAACGGTCAGTGGCATCTTTACTGGTAGGACTAATCCCACCCTGAATATTGTAGAGGCCATCAAAAAGAAAATTCCTGACATCAATACCGATTGGCTGATGTTTGGTCAGGGAAGTATGTTTCAGTCGTCAGATTCTGGAGAACCAGTACCGTCTTCTACCCCTGTGACGGGTCAAGAATCGATGCTTGATTTTTCTCCCTACCCTGTTTCTTCATCACGTGGAGCCACTCCTCAGTCTTCTTATAGTAATGGTGTTCGAAGTACACACCCAGAAACGGTTCGAGAAGAAATCAAATTTATTGACAAACCGCAACGTAAGGTTACTGAGATTCGTGTCTACTACGACGACCAGACATGGGAAAGTTTTGTCCCTTCGAAGAAGTAGTTTCTGAGTTAAAAACAAAGGGCAGTACATCCGATTTTGAGGTGTGCTGCCCTTTAGTGTTATTCTATTTTTTGGGGGTGTGTTATTCTGTTTTTCTTGATGTGTTGTTTTTATTTTCTGGTGTTTTAGGGATTAGTACGAACAAGTCTCTTTCTAAAACATTTGCAGGTTCCAGTTTTTATGCGTAATTTTGCAAGCAGAAATACTACACCTATTTATATTTATACTATATCGATGAAGAAGTATATTCTTGATTTGACTGTAGCTTCGGCTGACCGGCTACATCAGCGGTACGTGCTGCTGAAGCTGACGCACCGGGAACGATTGCCGGAGATGTTGCCTGGACAGTTTGTGGAAGTGCGTGTCGATGGTTCTCCTTCAACCTTCCTGCGCCGTCCCATCAGCATCAACTTTGTAGACAAGGAGAAGAACGAACTGTGGTTGCTCGTAGCTACTGTTGGCGATGGTACCCGTCGTTTGGGCGAACTGCAACCTGGCGATACGCTGAATTGTGTACTTCCTTTAGGAAATCCCTTCACCCTGCATGCTTCACCCGTATCCTTTCATCCACTGCTGGTAGGTGGTGGAGTTGGCGTGGCTCCGTTGCTTTATCTGGGTGCAGAATTGAAACGAATGGGCTTTGAGCCTACGTTTCTGCTGGGAGCCCGCACGAAGAATGACCTGTTGATGCTTGACGAGTTCGAAAAGTATGGGCGAGTACTCATAACAACAGAAGACGGAAGCGAAGGCGAGCGCGGTTTTGTCACCCAGCACTCAGCACTTCAGCAGGAGCATTTTGACTTTATTCAGACTTGCGGACCTACGCCGATGATGAAAGCGGTGGCACGCTATGCCCGTGAGACAGAAACGGAGTGTGAAGCTTCTCTCGAGAACCTGATGGCCTGTGGCCTGGGCGCTTGCCTGTGCTGTGTAGAGAAGACCACGGAAGGCAATCTGTGTGTTTGCAAAGAAGGACCAGTATTTAACATCAAACGACTGTTATGGCAAAGCTGAATGTAAATATAGGCCGTTTGGCTCTGAAGAATCCAGTGATGACTGCTTCGGGCACCTTCGGCTACGGGCTGGAGTTTCAGGACTTCGTGCCACTTCATGAGATTGGCGGCATCATTGTAAAGGGAACCACCCTAAAGCCTCGCGAGGGCAACGACTATCCTCGTATGGCTGAGACACCGATGGGTATGCTCAATTGCGTTGGCCTTCAGAACAAGGGCGTCGACTATTTTGCGGAGCACATCTATCCGCAGATTAAGGATATCGACACCAATATGATTGTGAACGTGAGTGGTTCCTCGCCCGAGGACTACGCTGAGTGTGCTGCCCGTATCGATGCATTAGAACGAATCCCAGCCATTGAGCTCAACATCTCGTGTCCCAATGTGAGAGATGGAGGTATGGCCTTCGGTGTAACCTGTGCAGGAGCATCGAGCGTAGTGAAGGCAGTTCGGGCACGTTACCACAAGACGCTCATCGTGAAGCTCTCGCCCAACGTGACTGACATTACCGAGATTGCCCGTTCTGTAGAGGCAGAGGGTGCTGATTCTGTCTCGCTTATCAACACGCTCATGGGTACGGCAATCGACATTGAGAAGCGTCGCCGGGTGCTTTCGATTGGTACAGGCGGCCTTTCTGGTCCCGCCGTGAAGCCTGTGGCTTTGCGCATGGTCTGGCAAGTTGCCCGTGCGGTTAAGATACCTGTTATAGGTCTGGGCGGTATTTGTACGGCTACAGATGCTATCGAGTTTATGATGGCCGGTGCTACGGCTGTTGAAATCGGGACGGCCAACTTCCTCGACCCAGCCGTAACGCTGAAAGTGCGTGAGGGTATCAATGAATGGCTCGACCGTCATGGCGTTGCTTCCGTTGAGGAGATTATAGGATGTGCAGAATAAAAAAACTCATAACGAAATGAAGACTACTAAAAAACTACTACTTGGGCTGATGCTGGCTATGAGCAGCATGATGAGTGCTCAGCAGCTGGCTTTCCCCGGTGCACAGGGATGGGGCCGCTTTTCTACGGGTGGACGTACTGGTACGGTCTACCATGTGACTAATCTGAATGACTCAGGAACGGGTTCATTGCGCGATGCCGTCAGTCAGCCCAACCGCATTGTTGTGTTCGATGTGGCTGGCGTTATCAATATCAGCAGCCGCATCGTGTTCAAGAACAACCTCTACGTAGCCGGACAGACGGCGCCTGGCGAAGGTATCACTGTCTATGGCGATGGCGTCTCCTTCTCGGGTGCCAGCAACATCATTGTTCGCTACATGCGTTTCCGTATGGGCCATAAGGGCAGTAGCGGCAAGGATTGTGCAGGCATCTCCAACGGTGCCAACATGATTTTCGACCACTGTTCGTTTGCCTGGGGACTCGACGAAACCTTCTCTATCAATCCCGATGGCAAGGGCACGACGCCCCAAAACATCACGTTGCAGAACAGTATCGTAGGACAGGGACTTATGACCCACTCAGCAGGCGGTCTGATGCAGACCGACTATGTGTCGCTCATTGGCAACTTCCTCTGTGACAACAGCACCCGTAACTTCAAGATCAAGGGCATCAACCAGTATGCCAATAACATCGTCTACAACTGGTCGAACGGAGCTTACATCATGGGTGGCGATTCTGAAGGCAAGTCGTATGTAAACATTCAGTCGAACCTCTTCATCAATGGTCCTGCAAAGGGTGGCGCTGCCTTTACGGGTGGTAATGCCGATTTCCATTGTTATGGTGTAGACAACTGGCAAGACCGCAACATAGACGGAAACTTCGACCCGCAGGAAATCACCGACTACAATGCAGCTACACGCGAGTCGACTCCCTATGACTATCCTGAATTACAACTCAATCCTGGTAAGACGCTGCTCGACACCAACCTGCCTACGGTGGGAGCTTCGCTGCCTTATCGCGACATGACCGACTGTTACATGGTCGACGAGGTGTTGAGCTACGGAAAGAAAGGTGCTCTCATCAGCAATGAAGAGACGCTTGTCTATGGTGCTCCCTCTACTTGGAAGGTCTATGCTGGCGTGAAGAAGCAGGACACCGATGGCGACGGCATGCCCGACGAATGGGAGAATGCCAATGGTACCGACCCGGCTAAGAATGATGCCATGACTATTGTCGCCAATGGCTATGCAAACATTGAGAACTACATCAATAGCATCACCGTCGAAAGCCGTGATTACTTCCTGCGTACGCCTGTTGCCCTGACGTTCGACAAGGCCACCACTTCTACGCTCGCCATCAGCTGGCGCGACTATACCTTCGAGGAAGATGGCTTTGCTATTGAGCTGAAGAAAGGCGACAGCTTCGAGGAGGTGGGGCGTACGAAGGCGGGTGCTACCAGCTTCACCATTTCCGGGCTGGAACCAGGCACGAAGTATACCATTCGCATGAAGGCTTTCGCCGGCGACAAGAATTCGGAATATACGGCAGAAACTGATATGTCGACACGTCCTGTCGAGGTAGGTGTGATAGATGTAGACAGCTATCAGCCCGACTATACGTGGAGCAGCGGCGAGTTCGATAAGTCAAAGGCCGACGCGAAGAACGTGCTGCTGGCTCCTGCAGCAGATGCCGAGCTCACCCTTGCTGAGGCTACGGAGCCTGCCGCTATCGTCTATAACGAGGCCGTTAACCTCACAGTCGGTGGTGCTGCCATCGGTGGTGCTGCCTCTGTCAACAAGGCGGGCACGGGAACACTCTCGCTGACGGGCAGCAATACCTATACCAGTGCTACCGTTGTGCACGATGGTGTGCTGGAGTTCGCTACGCTGAAGAATGGCGGCGAGGCCAGCAGCATCGGTGCCAGCGTTGAGTTTGCGCAGAACTGGATATTCGACGGCGGTACCTATCGTTATACAGGAGGCAACACCTCGACCAATCGTTCTGCTAAGCTCAGCAGCACTTCTACCTTCGAGATCGGCAAGGGCACGGTGACCATGAGCGGAACGATAGAAGGAGCCAATGCTGCCGATAACTTCATCATCGACGGCAACGGACAGCTGACCGTCGCTTCTACTAAGTTCTTCGGATACAAAGGCGCAACCGTGCTTCGCGGTTCGAAAGTCTACCTGAGCGCTACCGACATTTCGAAAGCTGGTATCGGCTCGTCGTCGAAGCTCATCATGGCTGGCGGCCACTTGCAGACCAAGGGCGAGTCGAGCGGCCATGAGACCTATTCCTTCCCCATCGAGGTTGAAGAAGGCACCACCTCTCAGTTCTCGCCTAACCGCAATTGCTATATAAATAATAAGGTGTCGGGCAACGGCACGCTGCAGCTCAACATCCCATACTTGCGCGAATATGTTCAGGGCGACTGGAGTGGCTTCACGGGCCGTCTCGTGGCCAATGGCGTCTCTTCCGACAAGCGTGGTTCGCTGCTGCTGCTCGACAAGTCTCCCAAGATGGATAAGACAGTCGTTGAGCTCAAGGGCAATGCTTGCCTGTGCTATTGGAGCACCAATGGCAACGTGACTGTTGGCGGTCTCTCCGGAACGTCGGGCACCTATCTGAATGGCTCCAGCAAGCAGACAAACAACTTCACCTGCACCTGGACCGTGGGTAGTGCCAATACCGACGAAACCTTCCGTGGTATCATCAACAACTGGTCGGTCAGCGGAAGCGGACATACAGGTACGGTCAGCATTGTGAAGACGGGTACCGGTGTATGGCGCCTGACAGGAAAGAACGACTATAAGGGCACGACTACCGTCAATGGTGGTACGCTCACCGTCAACGGAACCAACTCGGGTTCCGGTGCTGTCACCGTGAATAAGGATGCTACGCTGGCAGGTACAGGAACCATTGCCGGTAAGGTGACGGTGAAGCAGGGTGGCATCGTGCATGCCGGCGATACGCTGGTCAATGGAACCAAGCTAAAGCTCAATGGCGGACTGACCGTTCAGGCTGGCGGCGTTGTTGAAGTTCCCCTCTACAGTCAGGACGGCAAGGCTCGTGCCAATGGTCTGACCGTGAGCAGTGCCACGATCAACGACGCTACGCTTGTGCTCGACCTGAGCGAAGTGTCGTCCTTTGCCGACGACCAGGAGTTCGTGCTCTTCACGGGCACACTCAGCGGAACGGGCTTCACTACCATAGAGCCTGCCCGTCCGTCGGCAACACAGGTTTGGGACACCACGCAGCTACTCACTACGGGTCGTCTCTACGTTCGTTCCGATGGTGCCGGACTCGTAGGTGTTGTTTCCGACGTTAAGTCTTCGGCCCCGATGTTCGACCTTCAGGGCCGTCGTCTCACGAGTGCTTCGCAAGGACTCTACATTCAGGAAGGGAAAGTGCGAATGAAGAAATAAGCAAATGTGTCATGAAAACAAAGAGAGAGGATGTGCTTCACATCCTCTCTCTTCTTTTTCTGTATTCCTTTGGGCAATTAAATTATTTGTACAGGTATCTCTTGATACTCTTCTTCGGCGTTTTTTCAAACTCCTCCTCGTGTATCTCGATTTCCGTGATTTTCTCGTAGGCAGGAATGGTTTGGTTCAGCGCTGTGCGGTTCTGCTCCATGATGTTCTTCAGGTCGTCGCTGGTGAAGCTCATGTTCTTAGCCTCTTCCAGGTCGGGGTGCACCAGTGCCACGAGCTTCGTGTCGCGCTGCACGACGATGCTCTCTACGACCATAGCCATTGAGTTCAGCTTGTCTTCTATTTCCTCGGGATAGATGTTCTGTCCGTTCGGGCCCAGCAGCATGTTCTTCGAGCGTCCGTTGATGTATACGTTTCCTGCTCTGTCCATGGTTCCCAGGTCGCCTGTGTGGTACCATCCGTCTTTGTCGAGCGTCTCGCGGGTTGCCTCCTCGTTCTTGTAGTAGCCCAGCATCACGTTGAGTCCGCGTGCCAGGATTTCGCCCGGAATGTGTTGCGGGTCGGGCGAGTCTATTTTCACTTCCATGTGTAGGGCAGCACGTCCGCACGAGCCTTGTGCAAAGTTATGCCAGTCGGCATAGCAGATGATGGGAGCGCATTCCGTGGCGCCGTAGCCCACGGTGTAGGGGAACTGTATGAGCTTCAGGAACTGCTCTACCTCCTGGTTGAAGGCCGCTCCGCCGATGATTACTTCGTACATGTTGCCGCCGAAGGCCTTGACCACCTCCTGGCAAATCATTTCGCGCACCTTCTTCGAGATGACTGGCATCTGGAGCAACAGGCGCATGCGGTTGTTCTGAATCTTGGGGAACACCTTCTTGCGGATGATTTTCTCGATGACCAGTGGCACGGCGATGATAATCTTCGGCTTCACGTCGGCAAAAGCCTGTGCGATGATGGCGGGCGAAGGCACGCGGTTCAGGTAGAACACATGGCAGCCGTGCAGGAATTCGAAGATGAACTCGAAGGCCATGCCATACATGTGGGCCATGGGCAGGATGCTAATCACGTTGTCGCCCGTGTGTATGGTCTTGCCCAGCACGTCGCAGGCGAAGTCGTAGTTCGACCATAGGGCGCGATAGGGAATCATGACGCCCTTCGAGAATCCGGTTGTTCCGCTGGTGTAGTTGATGAGGGCCATTTCGTCGCCGCTCTGTTCGCGATAGTAGTGCACGTGCTCCTTGCGGAAGTACTTGGGGTACTTTTTGCCGTAGAGCTCGTTCAGGTGCTCACGTGCATAGGTCAGCTTGTCGGTGCGCGAGATGAGCAGCGAGTAGTCGGCGTTGTTGATGATGCCCTCCAGCCCAGGCATTTCCTCGGGTTTGATGGTTGTAGCCACGTGGTCGCCCACAAACAGTATGCGTGCATCAGAGTGGTTCACGATGTTGTGGATCTGGTCGCCCGTGAACTCATGCAGTATGGGCACGGCAATGGCGCCATAGGTGAGCGTAGCCAGGAAAGCGGCGGCCCATTGCGATGAGTTGCGCCCGCAGAGGGCTATCTTGTCGCCCTTCTGAATGCCGGAGTGCTCAAACAGGATGTGCAGTTTTTCTATCTTTCGTGCCACGTCGTGGTACTGCAGCGTTGCCCCCTTGTAGTCGGTCAGCGCGTCAGCATCCCAATGCTCAATAATTGATTTCTCAATAAGTCCGTTGAAACTTGGTATTGTTTCCATAGTTTGTTTTCTCTATTCTATTTTATTGATATAGATATCGCTTAATACTCTTTTTTGGTGTCTTCTGAAACTCCTCTTTGTGCAGTTCTATGTGCGACAGCCGGCTGTAGGCGGGCAGCTGCTCGTTGAGCGTCTGGCGGTTCTGCTCCATGACGGCCTCCAGCTCCTCCTGCGAGAGGTCTACGATTTCGTCCAGGTCGGGGTGCACCAGTGCCACGAGCTTCTGGTCTCGCTGCACCACGATGCTTTCGCTGACCATGGCCATTGAGTTCAGCTTGTCTTCTATTTCCTCGGGATAGACGTTCTGTCCGCTGGCACCGAGCAGCATGTTCTTGATGCGTCCGCGAATGAATACGTGTCCGTCGGCCGACATGGTGGCCAGGTCGCCCGTGTGGTACCATCCGTCTTCGTCGAGAGCAGCGCGGGTTGCCTCCTCGTTCTTGTAGTAGCCCAGCATTACGTGGTGTCCGCGTGTCACGATCTCGCCGGCCACGTTCTGCGGGTCGTTGCTCAGAATGCGCACCTCCATGCCGTCGACGGGCGTTCCGCATGAGCCGGGCACGAAGTCGTGGTAGTCGCTGTAGGTAATCAGCGGGGCGCACTCGGTGGTGCCGTAGCCCACGGTGATGGGGAAGTCGATGCTCTTCAGGAACAGCTCCACCTCCTTCGACAGGGCTGCTCCGCCCACAATCACCTCGTAGGCCCTTCCGCCGAATGCCTCGTACACCTGTTGACAGATGCGCTCCTTGACCTTCTTCGACACGACGGGCATCTGCAGCAGCAGCCGCATGCGGTTGGTCTGAATGATGGGGAACACTCGTTTGCGGATGATTTTCTCGACAATCAGCGGCACCGAGATGACAATGGCGGGCTTGATGTCGGCAAAGGCTTTGGCGATGAGGGTGGGAGAGGGCAGGCGGTTCAGGAAGTAGAGGTGGCATCCGTTGCAGAAGCCGAACAGGAACTCGATGGCCATGCCATACATGTGGGCCATGGGCAGGATGCTCAGCATGGCGTCGCCCGTCTTCACGTGGTCGCCCAGCCACCGCAGGCAGAAGCTGATGTTGCCCCACAGCGCCCGGTAGGGCAGCATGACGCCCTTCGAAAAGCCGGTCGTTCCGCTGGTGTAGTTGATGAGCGCCAGCTCGTCGGCTTCGTCTTCGTGGTAGCTTACGTGCTCCTTTCTGAAAGCCTTCGGATACTTGCTTCCGAACATCAGGTTCAGGTGCTCGCGGGCATAGGTCAGCTTCTCCGACCGGCTCAACACGAGCGAGAAGTCGGGCAGGTAGACGATGCCCTCCAGATGGGGCATGGCCTGCTGGTCTATGTCTTTAGCAACAAAATCGCCAACGAACAGAAGCTTGGCCTCCGAGTGGTTGACGATGTTATGAATCTGTTCTGCATTGAACTCATGCAGTATGGGCACGGCAATGGCGCCATAGGTCAGCGTGGCCATGAAGGTCACGGCCCAGTGGGCAGAGTTGCGTCCGCAGATGGCTATCTTGTCGCCCTTCTTCACGTCGCTGTTCTCCATCAGAATGTGCAGCTTCTCTATTTTTCGGGCAACGTCGTGAAACTGGAGCGTGGCCCCTTGATAGTCTGTCAAGGCGTCGCTGTCCCAGTTTTCAGTGATTACTTTTTTTATATACTGGTTGAAACTTGAACCCGTATTCATTGCACAATTTTCAATTTTGTGTGCAAAGGTACTGCCTTTTCTGCACATTCGCAAATTTTTTGTGCAGTTTTTTTAGTCTCAACGTCAATATATACACATTTTAAGATTTCGCCTTACAGCGTGATGGGTATCACGAGCTTCATCGTGATGTTGCGTCCCATGTTGCTTACGCCCCTGTCGCCCAAGTATTTCAGCCGGCTCAGGTGGCTCAGGTAGGCGCGGTTTGTCAGGTTCTCGCCTATGAGGTACAGTTCGGCCACCTTGCGCTTGTTGACGAGGATGTCGGTGCCAGCCGATGCGTTCAGCAACGTGTACGATGGGGTGGCCGTCTCCGTGCCGCCCTCTTCGTAGTAGTGGTTCTGGCGCAGGTGGCACTCCATGCCGATGGCCACGAAGGCGTTGTTCAGCACCTGCCCGTCGTGCGTCAGCTCATATTTCACGTCGGCTGTCCATCGCGGAGCCGGCGTGAAGGGCAGGTAGCGCGTGGAGCGGGGCTGGTTCAGCTGGCGAGCGTCTACCATCGAGAAGGTGCTGCCCAGATGCAGGCTGTGGATGGGGTGCACGTCGAAGCCCGCTTCGAAGCCCAGCAGGCGGGCATCGCCCTGTGTGAATCGGTAGTATCGGCCCGGCTGCTGGGCGTCGCGTGCCAGGTAGATGAAGTTGCTGATGCGGTTGGCGAAGAGGGCTATCTGTGCGGTCAGCAGGTCCGAGGCGTAGTCAATGCCTAAGTCGGCTTGCCAGCTGTACTCAGCCTTCAGCCCGTTGTCGCCCACCTCGTAGCGTCCCGTGCCCTCGTGCTCGCCGTTAGCGCCCAGCTCGCTCAGGTTGGGTGCACGGAAGCCGCGTGCCAGGTTCAGTCGTATGTTCGTGCGTTCCGTCAGGTTCAGCACGGCGCCCATGCTGCCCGTCAGTCCCGCGAACTGCCGGTGGAAGTCGTTGAAGCGCAGGTCGCCGTCGTCATACAGCTCGTAGCTGTGCAGCGTGCGGTGGTCGTAGCGCAGTCCTCCGCTCAGCGTCCAGCGGCTTATTTGCTTGCTCATGGTGGCAAAAACGCCCGCGTCCAGCAGGCGGTAGGCCGGAATCAGATACTCGTCGCCCTTGTTCTCAGAGCGTTGCCACATGCCTCCGATGCCGGCCGTCAGCTTCCATCCCTGCCATTCGTCGGTTTCGTAGCGCAGGTCGTAGGTGGCGGTGTGCAGCCGGAGGTAGAGCCCGTACTCGTCGTTGCTCTCCTCGAACTCCTTCCGCTGGTTCTGCTGGTAGCCCACGATGGCCTTCAGCGAGCCTTTCGGCAGCCGCAGCGCGTTGTCCCACACGGCCTTATAGTGGCCCACCTTCTGGTAGGGCAGCCCGTGGCCGTAGGTTTTCACGTCGTCGCCGTCGAACTCCAGACGGCCCGTGGCAGCGTCGCGCTCGCCCTCCACGATGCTGGGCGTCAGCTGGTAGTAGCTCAGCTTCAGCTGCGAGTGGCCCCAAGAGCCCACCTGTCCGAGGTTTGCGCTGACGGCCCGCTCGCTGAATTGCGAGTTGGGCACGTAGCCGTCGTCCTTGTTCTTATAGGCGTGAGCGCCCTTGTCGCTGAATCTCACGCCCCACGTCCAGCTCTTCAGGTGTCCGCCCTGCCAGAGCGAGTAGGCGTAGAGCCCGTTGTTCGTCTGATATTCGGCGTTCACCTGAGCCTTCGTCTCGCCTTCGGGCAGCGTCGGCATGCCGTGCATCAGTAGCACGCCGGCCATGGCGTCGCTGCCATACATTAGCGAGGCGGGGCCTTTCAGAATCTCCACCTGGTGAACGTCCTGCCCGTCGATCTCTATGCCGTGCTCGTCGCCCCATTGCTGTCCCTCCTGTCTCACGCCGTCGCCGATGGTGACGATGCGGTTGTAGCCCAGCCCGCGAATCACCGGCTTTGCGATGCCGCTGCCCGTTGTCAGCTGCGCCACGCCGGGCTGTGTGGCGATGGCGTCGACGATGTTGGTGGCACTCAGCGCGTTGAGTTCGCGCTGCGTGATGATGGAGATGGGAGCCGGAGCATTCTTCATCTTCGTCTGTCCTGTCAGTCCCTGTACGATTACTTCGCCTAAGTCGAAGTGGCGGAAAAACACGTCGGTCGAGTCCTTCGACGCGTTCTGTGCCGTCATGGCCTGCATACAGCACAGCCATGAGAGCATCATGATTGGTTTTCTCATTGAGTTATGTTTTGCTTGGTTGGTTTGAATGAAAATGACTTTAGCGGCCGCACACGCAGTGCGCCCGTACATCGTTTCTTTACATCCAAGCCACGGGCGGCGCCCGCGATGCGTTCGACTGCAGCTCGGCGGCGGCAAGCCAGAACAGGCCCGAGTCGGACAGCCGCAGCAGTTTCACACCAGGCACCCCCACCACCACGGCGGCGACTGCCACATAAGAAAGCCCCAGAAACTCGCAGAGCACGCACTCGTGCAGCGCGTGGCTATGCGTCGAGAAGTGTCCGCTGTGCGCAATGTGTTCTACGCAAGCCTCGCATTCATCTTCTTCAGAATAAGCATAGTTGTGAAGATGCAGCACCGACAGCACCAGCATGGGCAGCAGTACTGCCAGCAACACCCGTGCACACCATTGTCGTCTCTCGTTTAGTTTCATCGGCTGCAAAGGTAAATAAAAAAATTGAATGTGCTGCCAGTCTTTTTGATTATTTTGCAGTTTTTGTGAATCGGGGGGTATCATCCCGAAAAAATGAAGTCGTCCTTATTTATGGAGGTCCGCACGCGAGCGCAGTCGACCCGCGAGCCGTTAGTTCGTCGGGCACGAACCGGCAGTAGGAGGCCCACGAACCGGCAGTAGGAGGCTGACGAACCGGCAGTAGGAGGCCCACGAACTGGCAGTAGGAGGCGCGAGGCATTCCCCTCCCTTCCCAGGGGAGGGGTTAGGGGTGGGGTCGGTATAGCAAGCTGTCGTTGCGTTTTGTATCGAAACGCCTTCCGTTTTGTATCGAAACGCCTTCCATTTTGATACAAAACGCAAGAGGCAAAAGTCATGTGATGATAGCCATCAGGTAAGCCTCGACTTCTGTACATATATTTAAGAGATTTGATTTCTTCGGTCATCTGTCATATTTTGTATATAAGTGGCTGTGTATTAGTTAAATAGCCTAAAAATCATCTGTCATATTCGGTCATATTCGGTCATGTTTTTTGGGGAAAAGTGGATAAAAACGGCACTTTCATAGGGTTAAAGTGCCGCTTTGGGTGGGCTAAAGTGCCGCTTTAGGTAGGCTGAAGTGCCGCTTTAGGTGGGTCAAAGTGCCGCTTGAGGTGGGTCAAAGTGCCGCTTGAGGTGGGTCAAAGTGCCGCTTTGGCTGACGAAACATGACCGAATATGACCGAAAATGATGGTTTGTTTTTGAGTTATATCGCTTATTATCAATCATTTATAGCCAAAATATGACAGATGACAGAAACTTTTTAAAAATACAGTTCGGTATGTACCTGCCTAAGTGGACCTATCCTTCTTTATGACTTCTTTAATTACCTTACAATTTGAATGTGAGTCTGAACATAGCGGTGCGACCGCAGAGGCCGTAGTCATAGGTGTAGG
>CACXYH010000054.1 GCA_902771785.1 uncultured Prevotellaceae bacterium | reverse complement strand
CTTCATATATTGAACGTTAAAATATTTAAGAGATTGTAAGGACTCTCTTCTCAATCTGCAAAATTAAAGTAGGGGAGGGGTTAGGGGTGGGGTCAGTATCTTTTTCAGATATCAGAATAAGCGTTTCGTGATGCGCAGGTTCAGCAATGGGAACACTTTAAAGGCTTTGAAGAAGTCAACATAGGTGCCCACCTTGCCACCGATGTTCTCCACATCCTTGGCCAGGTCGGTGCCGTCGTGGGTCTTGATGCTGGGTGTGCCGCCCCAGAACAGGGCACCACAGTCGAAGCCTATCTGATAGCGGTCGTCGTTCTTCAGCAGCCGCCCGCTGAAGCCGAAGCCTAAGTAGGGCTTGAAACTGTTCACGCGGATGGTGGCCTTCACCATCGAGTCGCCGTCGGGCTCCATCATGTAGGCATGGCCGTCGCTCTTGAAGTCGCCCACGTGCATACCCATACGGCCATAGCCCTCCAGGCGCTCCATGATAACAGCATTAGTACTCTGGTCGCCAAACTGCACGTTGTCGGGCAGGAGGCCCTCCATCAAAGAGTGACTTATCCACCATGGATTGCCTTCTTCGTCCCTTTTAGTGTAGTACTCATAGAGATTATTGTAGATGCCCACCGCCATGAGCGAAGGCATGTCCTCGGTCGTGTTGAAGGCCTTGGCAATCTTCGACGAGCCGAGATAGAAGCCGGCCGTCACGTGCCAGTGCTTGTTGCGGAAGGGGAAGAAGTCGGCCAACAGCTTGAAGTTCCAAAGCGTTGGCTGTCCTATCATGTCCACATGGTCGTCGACCTTATAGCCGGTGAAGCCCTCGAGCATGCCCGACAGCCGCTCAAACTTGGAGGCACTGGCCGAGGCGTCGTCGCCCACCTGCACGCCAAACGACATGTGGTAGTCGAACTTGGGCATGAAAGAGAAGCCCGTGCGCAGCTGAAGCCACTCGCTGACAGGCATGGCCGCATCGATGCCGATGCCGGTGGTGCCCAGCGTCACTCCCAAGTCAAGATGCTCGAACGGCCTGAGCCGGTAAGGGTTGCTTACCTTCTCCGGCTTCGCTTCCTGCTTGGCGGGGGTTGCCACCGTCAATGGTTCCGATGTAGATTTCTGCTGCGTGTCGGTCAGGACCGAAAGGTCGATGGTATCCGTCGGCAGCTGGCTATCACCCAGTTCTGTTTGTGCCGAGACCGAGGCCCATATCAGGCAGAGTGCCATCGACAGCATAGTAATTCTCTTCATCATCTTCTGTGCTGTTGTCGTAAAATGCCCTGCAAAGTTATGACAAAAAAACGAATTAGCCAATTTTGTATAGTAAAAAAATCACTCTCTCTCCCATATTTAACGCGCGTTCACGGCAGAGGGCGCCAGCAAAGCGGCACTTTGCGTAATGAAAAGCGGTACTTTAAGGGACGAAAAGCGGCACTTTGCGTAGTGAAAAGCGGCACTTTAGGAAACGAAAAATGCTCCGCTGTGGTGGGCGGAGCATTTTAGGGGTAGAAGCGGGAAGGGCTTAGCGGACGATGACCTTGCGGCCATTCACCACGTAGATGCCCTTGGGCAGCCCTTCGAGCGTGGTAGCCTGACGACGCACGAGGACACCCGTGGCCGTGTAGACATTGGTGGGACGCTGCGTTGATACGACCTCACGGATGCTGCTGGGCTCCTTCACGGTCAGTATGCCGCTCACATAGCGAATGTCATAGCGGTCGCTCGTAGCACCATAGATGCCGATGGGGTACTCGCCGGGGGCCGACTCCTCGTTGGCATCGCACGTCACCGTAGGCTTCGTGGTGAGCACATCGGCCGTTTCCTTCAGCTTAAAGCCCGAGTAAATCAGGTTGAACTCCGGATTAGGCTGACCCTGCTCGCGCTCATAGTTGCCACACATAATCACGAGCGGAGCCTTCGTGATGGTGAGCACACCCTCCTCGAACGTAGGCATGGTGTTCTCCATCGAGCCCTGTGCAATGTGGATGGGATACTCGCCGGGCAGCGAAGCCTCGGTAGCATCGGTATAGAGCTCAGGCACGCCGCGCAGCACAGCACCCGACGTCATGTAGGTGAACTGCGGGTTGGGGTCGCCGTAGACACGGGTAGCATTGTTGGCGATGATCGTAATCTTATCGCGGGCGATGGCTTCCTTATAGGCGGTGTACTCCTCCTGGCTCATCAGCTTGAACTCGGCAGGTGCGCTGACCGACACCGAGAGATAAGCCTCGTTGTGGGGAATGGTGGTGACGCCGGGGCGCTTCACAAAGCCCAGGGAGCCGTCAGACGTGTAGCCCAGCATGCGGGTGGTGCCCGTCACGGGGATATAGTTCACGTGCTTCGTCTTGTTGATATTGAAGAACGCGCCCTTCAGCATGTTCTTTGGAGCCGTAGCCGTCGTGCTGGCCAGCAGGTTCAGGCGGTTGTTGGTAGCCAGGTTGCTGCTGCACTGGAGCACTACGGGAGTAGAGGCGGGCACGTCGCCCGTGATTTCCTCGTAGATGGCAATGCCCAGGGCCTCGTCGACATCGACCACCTGCAGCGCCTTCACGCCTTCGGTCACGGTGAAGGGGAAGCCGGCGAAGAGCGTTGTGTAGTAGCTGTTGTTGGCAGCATACTTGCCCTTCACGCCAAAGTAGTTGTCGGACGTGGTCTCAATGGGAATGACATTCCAGTTCAGGCGGTTGGTAGCCTTGGTCGTTGAGCACACTCCCTCGTCGCCATTGTTCCAGCTATCATAGATATACATGGTAGCCATGTTCTTATAGGAGCCGGAGGCCACCCACGTCTGGCCCTTGTCGTAGCTCATGATGGTGAGGTGGGTGTTCTGGATCATGTTGTAGGTGTTGATGCCCTGACACACGAAGTCGTACTTATACGCCTCGCCGGCCACGGGCTTCACATAGATCACGGTGCCCGGGTCGCTCAGCACGCGGTCGAGACTTTTGAAGGTGAGCAGTGCACCCATGTCGACGGTGCTCGACGTAGCATCGGCCGAAGCCTGATTGTCGCACACGCTGATGTAGCGCTCAGAGCCCACGTTCTTCACGCGATAGTAGCCCTCGGCAATCGTCTGAGCCGTAGCAGCGGCCGAAGCCAGCAGGGCCATCGCCATAAAAAGATGTTTCTTCATATCGGTTGTTCTGAATAAATAAAATCCCGACCTTCATTCCTTGCTCCGCATAGTACGGGATTAGAATGTAAGGTCGGGGTTGTGTGCTATGAGCTGTAATTACTCAGCAATGCAAACGCTTACGCGGTTCTTGTCGTTCTCGGCGAAAGGCTGAACGGTGTCACCCTTGCTGTCGCTCGAAATGCGGTCGGCAGCGATGCCAGCCTTCTTCAGAGCAGCCACGACCACAGCAGCACGCTGCTGAGCCAGACGACGGTTGATAGCGGCAGTACCAGTGCCCTTATCGGCATAACCGGTCACCTCAACCTTCGACTTGGGATACTTGTTCATGTAAGCAACGATGTCGTTGACCTTCTGCTGCTCAGCAGCCACAATCTTTGTGCTGTTGATGGTGAAGAAGATGTCGCGGCGCAGCGGCTCGACAACGTCGGCAGTCTGCACGAGGTTCGTAGCGGGAACGGGCTTCTCAACCACCTTCTCTACAACACGCTCAACGACGCGCTCAACGGGCTTCGGAGCCTCAACGCGACGCTCGGTGTAGGTCTTGCCGAGGTTGATCTTCACACCAGCCAGCACGTTGAAGTACCAGTCGGCGTTGCCGGCACGCTTTGAGTTGTAGGTATCGCTCAGACCGTTGGCGTTAGCCTCGAGGCCTACCGATACAGCGTCGCTCAGACGGAAGTCGGCCATAGCGCCGAAACGACCAACGATGCGGCACTTGGTCTCGTCCCAAGAGTAAGCCAGGTTCTCGTAAGTACTGTTAACCTGCAGAGCGTTCAGGGTGTTCTTCACGTTGATAGCCTCATCGTTGTCGAAGCCGATGTTGGCAGCGAAGCCACCGAAGACGGTGAAGTTGAAGATGCGCTTGGGGTTGTAACCGCAGAAGAGGTTAGAGAGATTGAAGTTCAAGTCGAGGCCGGGAGCCACATACTTCCACTTCCAAGTGTAGGGCTGGAAATCAAAACCACCCTTCGACTGCCAAGCACCCACGGTGAAGCGAGCACCTACAATGGGGTTGAAGTTGTAACCTGCAGCGAGCTGCACGTTGTAAGAAAGAAGGTCCTTGAACTTGGCCTCACCGAGGGTGTACTGAGCACCCAGCGGCTGAATCTGAACATACCAGTGAGGATTGAAATCGTACACGGTCTTTGCCTCCTGGGCTGATGCCGAGACGAATCCCAGCATCAGCAGAGCAGACAGCATTGTTTTCTTGATATTCATAATCGTTATCTTATTTTTTTAGTTGCCTAATAAATGTATTAACTATATCCTCAGTCTTCTTTTAGTCGACAGTTACGTAGTACTTGCGAGCAGCAACAAGACCTCTATAGTCAGCAGCCATGTAGACAATCTCGTAGATGTAGCCAGACTTCAGACCCTCGACCTTGACAGCCTTCTTGCCGCCGCCGTCGAATACCTTGAGCAGGTCGTTGTCTTCGTTCAGGCGCTTAGCCTCAGCAGCGTCGTTGGCGTTGGAGCCGTCGTTCTTGATGGCCTTCAGCACAGCCACGAACTTCTTGTAGGCAGGAGCCAGGAGCTCACCGTTCATCGTGGTGGGCAGCAGCTGCAGGTTGTTGCTGGTCAGATGAGAAGGACTGCTGAACATCTGCGACAGACGAGCAGGACCATTAGCAGCCTCGACGAGCATGATGGGCTGCATCACGTTGTTCAGGCGGTTGATGTAGCTAACGGCACGGTTATTGATGCGGTCGATAGCGCTGTTGATGCGATTTGCAATGTTATCAACGCTTGTGCTAACCTTGGTCTTGATGCTGCTAACCTGAGAGAGCATGTTGTTGATGTCGTCAGCAAATGCAGAGAGTTCAGCAAGCTTCGAGTTGACATTAGCAGTAGAGCTGGCGAGCTGAGCGTTGAGCTTCTCCACGAGCTGGCGAATCTGCGGGTTCAGGTTCACATTCTGTGCATCAATATGGAGCACATAGTCACTGCCATCCTCGGTCAGATAACCTACGCCGTTAATATAACCTGAATTCTTAACATCTTCGGCAGTATATTGAACTATCTCTTCACCCCATTCGTTCTTCACGTAGTCAGGAGCACCTGCTGCATTCCATTCAGTCCAGCTGTTATATACTGTGTTATCAGCAAGTATGTATCTATCATACCAATTGGTGTAATAGAGATAGTCACCCTTCTGATAGTTCTTACTTTCTATGCCATATGCCTTTATTATAGTATAGATGCCGGTGGTCGGGTCGTACTCATAATGATAGGTATTCGCACTATAAGTTCCGTCAGCATTATATACATACCCAGAAGGATCATAAGTCCACACGGTTCCAGGAATGGTCTTGTCAATAGCGTCGATAGAAACCTGGAAGTTGATACCGCTGAGAATCTGGTCTGCATCGAGGTTGAAGTCGAAGGTCATGCCCGTGAGGTCAATCGAGCTGGTGCTGATGTTCAGAGCGCCTGAGATCTCTTTCTTCACAGAACCGAAGGCATTGTCAACAACGTTGAGACCGTTGCCCGTGTTGAACGAAAGCGGGTAGATGGTGGTAACAGCCACGTTGTAGTCAGAGTAAACGCTGTGGTTGCCCTGGAAGTCGGTGTAGGTAGCCTTCACTGCGTTAGCATCGAGGATGTTGCCCATGCTCTGATAGCTGTCCTTCAGGAAGCTCTTAGCAGCAGTGGTGAGCGAACCGCGGTTAGGTTTAGCCACGAACGCCTTGATATCGTTGACGCTGTTGTTGAAGTTCACGCGAGCCTTGGTGTCGCCGCTCTTGATGTTCTCCACGCTGATGGTAGCGTCAGCCTCATAGAAGCCGTTGTCGGCAGCCTTGGTCCAGCCGAAGCCCTTCACATGGTCGCTGCGTACCAGCGGAGTGAGCGATACGGGAGCAGCCTTGTCCTGGCTGTTCACGAGCTCCACAACCTTACCCGAGAAGTTGGTGGTGTTGGGGTTGATGGTCACATAGAGCTTACCGGCATTGCCGTTGCCACCGAGCAGAATCTGGTTAGCCACCTTGTCGATAGAACCCTGGATGTCGCCAAGAGCCTCGATTTCGGGAGCCAGGTCAGCGCGAGCGATATAGTCCTCAGAGAGGTAGTAGTCGTTCATATTGTTCAGATAGGGGAACTCGAAGTCGGTCGTTGCCTTACCATAGAAAGCAGCGAGGACGGTGGTGTTGAGTCCGAACGGAGTGGTGATGTCGCCGAATACGGGGTTGTAGACATCCTGTACGATGACGCTGGTCACATGCAGCTTCATAGCCTCCTCGATCTTGTCGATGCGGTTAGAGTTAGCCAGAATGTCGTTCTTGATGGGAGTCAGAGCGTTGTTCAGCGAGTCGATGCGGTCGTTGAGCTTGTCGTCAGCAGCAGCATAGGCCTCGATGACCTTATCGATACGGAGGTTGAGCACCTCGTTCGTGTTCTTAAGAGCAGTCATAGCGCTGTCAAGATACTCGTCGGCCAGAGCCTGTGTTCTTGCCCAGAGGTTGTTCAGGCTGTCCTTCAGCTCAGGACGGGTCACATAGCTGTCGAAGTCAACTTCGTTGAAAGCGTCGCGGAGCGAGTCGATGCGGATGCTGTCGCGCTCAGCCAGTCCCTTGGCAAAGGCAGCGTCGGTATAAGCCTGCTTCAGGCTGTCGCTCCAGATGTACATGGTCTGCTCGAGCACAGTGACACGGCTGACGATGCTCGTCTCGTCGTATGCAGCTGCATGAGGCAGGGCCTTCAAAGAGTCGATCTTAGCCCAGAGAGCAGAGTCGTTATACGGAGTGTACGGGGGAACAACTACACCGGGCTTATTCTCAAGCGCAGTCAGTCTGTCGAGCACACCCTGGAAGGTAGCGGCATCGATACGATAGAGCGAAGCGAGGTCGGCCTGAGCCTGCTCCAAAGCGTTAGCGATGGTCACGAGCGTCCAGGAGTTACCCTGATTGTCGGGGATAGCAGCCAGAACAGCGTTCAGAGAATCGATGCGAGCACCGATCCTCGAGAGGTCGCAGTAGCACGACTTCACTCTGCCAACAGAGTCGTAAGCCCACTTCAAGCTGTCGCGAGTGGGCTGAAGTGCGAGCTTCATTGCGTCGATTTCACCTTGCAGCGCAGCGATTTTGACATCAACATAGTCCTTGAGGCTCTTGTTGGTATCACCGAGCTTGCTCAAGAGGTCGGAATAATTTTCCTCCTCATAGTCCTTACAAGAAACAAATGCACTCGTGGAGGCAAACATTAACGCCACCAGAAGTAAGCCATTAATAAATTTTCTTTTCATTGAACTTGTTATTAATAATTAAACTTAAATTTGAATATTCGATATCTATAATTTGTACAAAATCGGTGCAAAGTTAAGAATTTTTTCAAAAACAGCAAAGAAAAATGAGTTTTTTTTTCTGTTTTAGCCCAACATTCTTACAATCCTTCCATTTCGGGTGTTAGAGACCCCACCCCAGCCCCTCCCCTTGAAGGGAGGGGATTGCCATGCGGACGATGCACATGAAGGAAGGTATTCCCCGCCCTACCCCAGCATTTGCTCGATGTCGGTCTGAGGGAGTATGCAGAGGATGGCTTTTCCGTCGGGGGTATAGTTGACGTTCTGGCATGCGAAGAGACGGTTGACCACCGACTCCATCTCGTCGTTCTGCAGCACCTGTCCCTGCGGAATGGCAGCAGCACGGGCCAGCGAGAGGGCTACAGACTGCTGATAGTTGACCACCGAGAGCTGCGAACTGCTGCATGCATCGGCCACAAGGTCGGTGACGAGCGCCACGGGATTGAGCCCTTCAAGGTCGGCAGGGATGCCCGCCACGGCATAGCTGCCCCCTCCGAGGTCGGTCAGGTCGAAGCCGAGATGCTGCAAATGGGGCATGACGGCGGGCATGACGCTCTGCTCTGCCGGCGAAAGCTGCACCACCTCGGGGAAGAGCAGGCGCTGCGTGCCGGCACTGCGATGGGCCAGCTGGTCGAGATACTGCTCGTAGCGGATGCGGAGGTCGGCGCGATGCTGGTCGATAATCATGAGTCCCGACTTGACGGCGGTCATGATGTAGCGCCCCTTATACTGATAGTGAACGGGCGACTTGTCGGTGAGCAGGGCTGCCGACTGCTGAACTACCGGGCTATTGTCGGCCAGGAGCGCATCGTAGAGGTCGAGCTGCGGCTGGACGGGCGCCGACGGCAGCGGTTCGGAACGGTGCTGCGGCGCCGCAGCGGCGGGCTGTGCAGCGGAACGGGGCGAGGCGAAGGGGTTGTAGGCAGGGTTATACTGCACCTTCGGCATCTCGATGTGGTCGCGCTGCGGGTCGAAGACGGGAATGTCGGGCCGTCCCTCGGTGTCGAAGTCGATGGCGGGCACCTCGCAGAAGCGTCCGATGGCGTCCTTGACGGCAGCGGTCAGGATTTGCCAGATGGCCTGTTCGTTCTCGAACTTGATTTCGGTCTTCGTGGGATGAATGTTGACATCGATGTCGGCGGGGTTCACGCTTATATATATAAAATAAGGTACGCGCGAGCCTTCGGGCAACAATCGCTCGTAGGCATCGACCACCGCCTTGTGGAAATAGGGATGACGCATGTAGCGGCCGTTGACGAAGAAATATTCGTGGGTGGCCTTCTTGCGGGCTGCTTCGGGCTTGCCCACAAAGCCCGTGATATGGCAGAGCGACGTCTCGACCTCAAGCGGCATCAGCTCTTGCGACAGCTTATGACCGAAGAGGTCGACGATGCGCGGCAGGCTGGTGGCGGGTCGCAGGTTGAGCTGCTCCTGGTTGTTGTGGTGCAGGGAGAAGGCAATGCCGGGATAGACGAGGGCGATGCGCTCGAACGCCGTGAGGATGTTGGCCAGCTCGGTGGCGTTGCTCTTCAGGAACTTGCGGCGTGCGGGCACGTTATAGAACAGGTTCTCCACGCGGAAGTTGCTGCCCACGGGGCAGGATGCCGGCTCCTGGGCCACCACCCGCGAGGCTGCGATGCGCAGACGGGTGCCCAGCTCCTCGCCGGCCTGGCGCGTGAGCAGCTCGACCTGCGCCACGGCGGCTATCGAGGGTAGCGCCTCGCCGCGGAATCCCATGGTGTGGAGGTTGAAGAGGTCGTCGGCCTGCCGTATTTTCGAGGTGGCATGGCGCTCGAAGGCCAGGCGTGCGTCGGTCTCAGACATGCCCTTGCCGTCGTCGATGACCTGGATGAGGGTGCGCCCCGCATCGACGATGACGACCCGAATGGTGGTTGCGCCGGCATCAACAGCATTCTCGACCAGCTCCTTGATGACGGAAGCCGGGCGCTGAATCACCTCGCCAGCAGCAATCTGATTGGCGACGGAATCGGGCAGTAGCTGTATGATATCGGTCATTGCGGTTCTAATTGTGCAGATGCCGGCTGGATTGTCTCCGGCTGTACGGACGCCGCCGTGGGCTTGCGGCGCTGCGGCAGCGCCTTCAGCTCGGTGCCCTTCTTCTTGCCGCGCCACACGAAGATGTCGTCCTTCGACGTGGGGCGCACATAGTCGAACCAGACGAAGCCCTCCAGATAGCGTCGGTCGGGCGGAATCTGCGACAGCGGATAGGCCATGCCGTCGCTCTTGGGCGACCAGATATAGTCGAGCTTGCGGTTCTTCATGAACATGCGCAGCTTCGAGGTCTCCATATAGACGTTGAGAATATAGGTGCTGTCGGACTCGTCTTCGGGATAGAAGCTCACGATGACGTTATCGACAGCCTGCGCCTCGCGTATCTCGCCTTTCTCGAAGAAGGCAAACATCTCCTTGGACGACACCTGATTATACATCTCGGGCTCGCGCAGCTGCTCGATGCTGAAGGCCTGGTTGATGACGTGGGCCCGGTCGATGACGGAGTCGCGCATGAAGACCTCGATGACCTCGCCCACGAGCTGCTGGTTGATGTTCCAGCAGATGGGGTCCTTATACATGGTGAGACAGGAGTCCTTGGAGTTGTAGACGAGGGAGTCGCAGACGGCCTGCACGTCGATGCGATAGGCCCGCACCTTGTTGTAGGCATGCATGACGCGGAAGACGGAGTCGGTATCTATATTATAGGTATAGACCTTGAAGGTGTCGGCATGGACGTAGAGCGAGTCGCGCTGCGAGAAGTCGACGGCCATGGCGCTGTCGGTGCAGAGGGCGTAGCCGGTGTTCTCCTCGTAGTAGCCGTAGTTGCCGGTGAGCATGTTCTTGTTGACGCTGTCGGTATAGACGATATCGTAGAAGGCCTCGCTGACGCCCGCCTTGCCGTCGTACCACAGGCTGTCGCCCACGAGGCGGCGTCCCTGGTTGGTGAGCACCGAGCGGTTGAGCAGCTCTCCCTGCTCGGTATTGGTGTTGTAGTAGCCCAGCTCGGAGTAGATGTGGCTCTTGCCGGAGGTGATGTCGCTGGGTCCGATGATGTGTGCGAGCTTCTCGCTGGTGTCGTAGTAGAGCGAGTCGGACTCGAGGTAGAAGTTCTTGTCGCGCATCTTCACGTCGTAGTAGAAGATGGCCAGCTTCGTGTCGGCATGATACTCGCCCCAGTCGCTGGTGAGCGTGGTGGTCTTGTCGACGAGCTTTCCGCCCTCCTCGAAGTAGCCCATCTGCCAGATGCGGTCGTAATAGAGCGAGTCGGTGTAGAGGGTGGTGCTGCGGTTCTTGAGCACGACGTTGTGGAACGCCTGCATGAGCTGGTCGTTGCCGTCGTAGTAGCCATACTCGCTGGTGAGCGAGAGGGTGTCGCCCTGATACATGCGCACATGTCCGAACGCCTCGAAGGAGTTGGTAGCCTCGAAGAAGTTGGCGCTGTCGCAGAGCAGGCGCGCCCCTTTATGGCGGAACTCGACGTTGCCGGTGAGCACCTGGGCGTCGTTGTTCTGCCAGCGGTCGTAGCGCAGCTCATCGGCATGGACCAGGTAGACGAGGTCGTCCTTCGCCGGTGTTTTCTTCTTCTGCGTCGTCTTCTGCGCGGCGGCAGCGAAGACAGAAAGCACAAGCAGGCACAGAAGCACCAAGAGGGTGCTTCTGTGCCTGCCACGCCATATTATAATAGGTTCACCTTTCAACTGTCAACTCTCACCTTTCAACTCTCAACTATCACCTCACCCACCCTTCGAACTCGAAATCGCAATCGCGATAGTTCTCGTTGAGGCGCACGTAGGTGTTCTTAATCTTATTGACCACCCACTCGTGGATAGCCTCGCTACGGCGCTTGTTGAGCACCACCTCCTTGAGCACCTGGAAGTCGTCGGTGACGGTAGCCTTATGACCATCGATGCGCTTGCGCAACTTGGCAATGGCGCAGACGGTCTTTCCTTTCTTGTTGATCATCGTGAAGGGACGCGAAATCTCGCCCACCTCGAGGGTGTCGACCGCCTTGGCCACCTCGGCCGGCAGCTCCTGCATGCTGAAGCGTGAAGTCTGCGAACGGTCCTCCTCGCGCAGGTTGGCCATCAGTCCGCGGTTGTTGCGGGTGTCCTTGTCGTCGGAGAAGATGCTGACGGCGTTCTCAAAGTCGAAGACGCCGTTGTAGACACCGGCGAGCATGGGCGGGATGGTGCCCTTGCGGATGCAGTCGGCGATGGTGTCGAGGCGCTGCACGGAGGCCGCGATGGCCGAATCGCTGACGACGGGCTTGCGCAGGATGTGACGCACCTTGATCTTATCGCCGCGCTTGTCGACGAGCTGGATGATGTGGAAACCGAACTCCGACTCGACAATCTTCGAGATTTTCTTCGGGTCGGTGAGGTTGAAGGCCACATTGGCGAAGGCCGGGTCGAGAACGCCACGGCCCACATAGTCCATCTCGCCACCATAACGGGCCGAGCCGGGGTCTTCGCTATAGAGACGGGCCAGCGTCTGGAACGACGCTTCGCCCTTGTTCACGCGGTCGGTATAGTCGCGCAGCTCCTCTTTCACGCGGTTGATTTCAGCCATGTCGATGCGCGGCATCTGGGTGATGATCTGCACCTCGACGGTGGTGGGCACGTAGGGGATGCTGTCGGCAGGCAGGTCCTTGAAATAGCGGCGCACCTCGGCAGGCGTGACGGTGATGTCCTTGACAAGATGCTCACGCATGCGCTGGGTGATGAGCTGATTGCGGAGGTCGTTGCGCATGGAGGCGCGAATCTGCGACATCGACTGCTTGCGATACTCCTCGAGCTTCTCCATGGAGCCTATCTGCTGCACCATGTGCTCGATGTAGCGCTCTACCTGACCGGCCACCTCGGCATCGGTCACCTCGATACTGTCGAGCTCGGCCTGGTTGAGGAACAGCTTCTGAACGGCAATCTGCTCGGGGATGGCGCAGTCGGGGTTGCGGCCCCAGCGCACACCTTCCATGGCCGAACGGATGCGCTCCACTTCGACCTCGCTCTTCAGGATGGGCTCGTCGCCCACTACCCAGATCACCTCGTCGATAACGCTGCCGATGCTGTCGCCCTTCTCTGCATGGAGCGTGAGAGATAGCAGGGAGGCCAAGACTACTAAATATTTCTTCATCAGTGTTTGTTTACGGTCTGTAATACATCATTGTTTACCTGGAAAGGATACTCCTTGCGCAGGCGGGCCACCCACTGCTGCTCGAGCAGCTCCTGATAGTCGGCCACAACCAGTCCGCGCACGTCGGTATAATCCTCGGGACCCTTCTTGAGCAGCTTGCCATAGACGGCGTCGATGGGATAGTCTTTCAGACGGGCAACGGTGGTGTCCTTCTGGAAGACGACGCTGTCGATGAGCGCATTGTCGCCCTCGCGGAAGATGCCTTTCTCCACACGGATACGGATGACCGAGTCGGCATTGAACGTAGTACGGAGGGCATCGGCCCACTTGTCGAAAGGCAGCTTCTTCACGCAGTCGCGCACGGCCTTGACGTCGGCCTCGTCCTTCACATGATAGGCCATACCCTTGTAGCGGGGCTTGTCCCAGGCGTATTTCTTCTTGTTCTTCTTGAAGAACTTGGCCAGGCCGGCCTCGTCCTTGGCGGCCTTGTCCCACACTTCGCGGTTGCTGACCTCGTAGAGCAGCAAGCCGTCGTGATACTCGCGGATGAGGTTCTTCAGCTCAGGGTCGCGGGCCGACATCTCCTCGGCCGTCTTGTCCATGATGGCCTCCTTCGTGAGCGTGCCCTTGGCCGACTTGACCAGCGAGTCGAGCTTATGGTCGACGATGCGGTCGCGGATGCCGCGCTGCTCGATGAACTTCAGAATGGCATCGTGGTGGAAGGCGAAGGGCTCCAGCTGCTTGCGCTCCTTCATGAGGATGATATGATAGCCGTAGGGCGACTGGACAATGCCCGACATCTCGCCCGGCTGCAGGGCGAAGGCAGCATCTTCATACTCCTTGACCAGCTTTCCGCGCTGCGTGAAAGGCAGCTCGCCGCCCTGGCGGGCAGTGCCGGGATCTTGCGACACCTTCTTGGCCAGCTCGGCAAAGTCGGCACCGGCCTTCAGCGCCTGGTAGATGCTGTCGATGCGCACCTTGGCCTTGGCCTGCTCTTCGGCCGAAGCCTGCTGGTCGAGACGCAGCAGGATATGGGCCGTCTTGATGAGTCCGTCGGGACCGATGCTCTTCAGCGTCTGGTCGTAGACCTTATGGGCCTCGGCCTCCAGGTCGGCGTTGGTGACCATGGCAGGACGCAGCTGCTGGTCGCGATACTGGCGGAACTCCTGCTGGAAAGAGGTGAGCGTATCATACTTGGCGTCGAGGGCAGCGCATACCTTCAGCTTGAAGTTGACGAAAAGGTCGACGTACTCTTCAATGGTTTTCTTGTCAATCACGCCTTCAGAGTTATTCTTGTTGTAAGAATACTCGAACTCTGAGCGCAGGACTGGCTCGCCGTTGATCGTCATGATAACGGGGTCGTCAGCCTGAGACTGCGACAGCGCCGCAGCATAAGGCAGAAGGGCCAAGGCCCATGCCAAGACAGCTTTCTTATTCATGCGTTTTTTAATCGTTGGGACGAGAATAGTTTGGAGCTTCGCTCGTGATGGTGATGTCGTGCGGATGGCTCTCCATGACACCGGCATTGGTGATGCGCGTGAACTTGGCCTCGTGGAGCTGCTCGATGTTGGCCGCACCGCAATAGCCCATGCCGGAGCGCAAGCCGCCCGTCAGCTGATAGATAACCTCCTGCACCGTTCCCTTGTAAGGCACGCGTCCGGCGATGCCCTCGGGCACCAGCTTCTTCACATCCTTCGTGTCGGCCTGGAAGTAGCGGTCCTTAGAGCCATGCTCCATGGCCTCGAGCGAACCCATGCCGCGATACGACTTGAACTTACGTCCGTTGTAGATGATCGTGTCGCCCGGGCTCTCCTCGGTGCCTGCCACCAGCGAACCGATCATGACCGACGAGCCGCCGGCGGCCAAAGCCTTGACCACATCGCCGGAATAGCGCAGACCGCCATCGGCTATCAGAGGCACATCGGTATCCTTGAGGGCACTGTAGACATCGTAGACGGCCGACAGCTGGGGCACACCCACACCGGCCACCACGCGGGTGGTGCAGATGGAGCCCGGTCCGATGCCCACCTTCACGGCGTCGGCACCATTCTCAACGAGCATCCTTGCGGCAGCGCCGGTGGCAATGTTGCCTACCACAATGTCGATATGGGGGAAAGAAGCCTTGGCTTCGCGCAGCTTCTCGATGACACCCTTGGAGTGGCCATGGGCCGTATCGATGACGATGGCATCGGCACCGGCGTTGACCAGCGCCTGCATGCGGTCGAGGGTATCGAACGTGACGCCCACGCCGGCTGCCACGCGAAGGCGGCCTTTGCTGTCCTTGCAGGCCATCGGCTTGTCCTTGGCCTTGGTGATGTCCTTATAAGTAATCAGTCCCACGAGGTGATTGTCTTTATCGACCACGGGAAGCTTCTCAATCTTGTTCTTCTGCAGAATTTCGGCAGCAGCCGCCAGATCGGTCTGCTGATGGGTGGTGACGAGGTTCTCCTTCGACATGATTTCGTCGACGGGACGGTCGAGACGGCGTTCGAAACGCAGGTCGCGATTGGTGACGATGCCCACCAGATGCTTCTCGTCGTCGACCACGGGAATACCGCCGATGTGATACTCCGACATGATGTCGAGCGCCTGAGCCACCGTGCTACCGCAGGGAATGGTCACGGGGTCGTAGATCATACCGTTCTCAGCACGCTTGACAATAGCCACCTCGCGGGCCTGGTTCTCGATCGACATGTTCTTGTGGATAACGCCGATACCACCTTCGCGGGCAATGGCAATGGCCATCTGGCTCTCGGTGACGGTGTCCATGGCGGCCGTCACGAAGGGCACGTTGAGCTGGATGTTGCGTGAGAAACGGGTACGAAGTTCTACCGTCTTGGGCAATACTTCCGAGTAAGCGGGGATGAGGAGGACGTCATCAAATGTCAAACCGTCCATCACGATTTTGTCTGCAATAAATGAAGCCATAACTTATACCTTTCTTTAAATATTGCGTGCAAAGGTAGTCATTTTTTGCCATATAGCATGCGTTTTTTAGGAAAAACACACCTTATTAATACGATTTAACCAATATCGGAACTTGCGTTTTGGGCCAAAACGGAGGGCATTTTGGGCCAAAACGGGAAACGTTTCGTATCAAAACGGGTTGCGTTTCGTATCGAAACGGGCGGTGTTTTGTATCGAAACGGAATGCGTTTTGTATGGAAACGGGCGGTGTTTTGTATCAAAAAGAAATGCGTTTTGCTGCAAAACGGGAAAGGGGTTGCAGCAAAACGCAGGTCGAAAGCGAGGGCTATCAGTTGGCCATCTCGCTGATGAACTTGATGCGCACTAAGCGAATTTCGTCTTCAGAGCACTCACTACCCAGCTCTTGGATGGCTGCCTCGAGGTCGTCGGTCTCAGAGTTGGCAAAATAGTCGTAGATGTCGTCGACGTGGTCGTCGTCCATCACTTCCTCCAGGAAGTAATCGATGTTGAGCTTGGTGCCGCTATAGACGATGGCTTCTACCTCGTCGAGCAGCTCGTCGAAGTCGATGCCCTGGGCATTGGCAATATCGTCGAGCGCAATCTGGCGGTCGATGTTCTGAATAATCTTCACTTTCAGCATCGACTTCTTGGCCACGGTGCGCACGCGCAGGTCTGCCTGACGGGTGATATCGTTCTCCTCGCAATAACGCTTGATCAAGGTAAGGAACTCCTTGACGTAGGGCTGGCGCACCTTACCCTCGCCCACTCCCTGGATATTCTTCAGCTCCTCGGGGGTGACGGGATAGTCGGTAGCCATCTGTTCAAGGCTCACGTCCTGGAAAATGACATAGGGCGGACGGCCGAGTTTGCGCGCCCACTTCTTCCGCAGGTCGTGAAGCATGGCCGAAAGCGTGGGGTCGAGGGCGCTGGTGGTGCCGTCGTGATCGGGCACGCTCTCATCATCGTCGGTGAACTCATGGTCGGTGACAATCTGGAACGACTTGGGGCTCTTGATGAACTTCTTGCCTGCGGCCGTCACCTTGAGCAGGCCGTAGTTCTCTACATCTTTCTTCAGGTAGCCGGCAATGAGCGCCTGACGGATGACAGGGTTCCAGATTTTCTCTTCTTCATCCTCGCCGGAGCCAAACTCCTCGAGCTCCTGATGCTTATGGGCAACGATCTCGTCGGTCTCACGACCCATGATAAAGTCGATCACATAGTCGGAACGGAAGTTCTCCTTCACGGCAAGAATGGCCTCAAGGGCGATGACCAGCTGGTCGCGAGCCTCGATCTTCGTCTTCGGATGCAGGCAGTTATCGCAGTTGTGGCAGTTGTCCTTGTCGTAGTTCTCGCCGAAATAGTGGAGCAGCATCTTACGCCGGCAGACAGAAGTCTCGGCATAGGCAGCCGTCTCCTGCAGCAACTGGCGGCCGATGTCCTGCTCTGCCACGGGCTTTCCCTCCATGAACTTATCAAGCTTCTGCAGGTCCTTATAGCTATAGAAGGCCAGACAGATGCCTTCTCCGCCGTCGCGGCCGGCGCGTCCCGTCTCCTGATAATAGCCTTCGAGCGACTTGGGTATGTCGTAATGGATGACGAAGCGCACGTCGGGCTTGTCGATACCCATGCCAAAGGCAATCGTTGCCACAATCACATCGATTTTCTCCATCAGGAAATCGTCCTGCGTCTGCGTGCGGGTGACGGAGTCGAGACCGGCATGATAGGCTGCCGCCTTGATCTCGTTGGCACGCAAAATCTCGGCCAGCTCCTCGACCTTCTTTCGCGAGAGGCAATAGATGATGCCGCTCTTGGAAGGATGCTGCTTGATGAAGCGGATGATGTCCTTGTCGACGTCCTTCGTTTTCGGACGTACCTCATAATACAGGTTCGGCCTGTTGAAGGAACTCTTGAACTCATCGGCATTCACAATGCCCAGGTTCTTCTTGATGTCGGTGCGCACCTTATCGGTGGCCGTGGCCGTGAGGGCAATGACCGGCGCCACGCCAATCTCGTTGATAATGGGACGGATGCGACGATACTCCGGACGGAAGTCATGGCCCCACTCCGAAATGCAGTGGGCCTCGTCGATGGCATAGAACGAAATTTTGACCGAGCGGAGGAACTCTACATTCTCTTCCTTCGTCAACGATTCGGGAGCGACATAGAGCAACTTGGTCCTCCCTTCCTTGATGTCGGTCTTCACCTGGTCTATCGCGGCCTTGTTGAGTGATGAGTTCAGGAAATGGGCGGTGCCCTCATGCTCGCTGAGCTGGCTGATGAAGTCTACCTGGTTCTTCATCAACGCAATGAGCGGTGAGATGACGATGGCCGTGCCCTCCATCAAAAGTGAGGGCAACTGATAGCACAGCGACTTGCCACCGCCGGTAGGCATCAGCACAAAGGTGTCCTTGCCATCAAGCAGATTGCGAATGATAGCTTCCTGATCGCCCTTGAACTTGTCAAAGCCAAAGTATTTCTTCAGGGCTTCTGTCAGATTTATTTTCTTGTCTTTTGTCATAGGCTCCTTTTGATGTAGGAGTGTGCTTTGACGCACTCCTCTTTATTATTGCATGTGTGACTTTTCGAGCTGCTCCAAGGCATACGCTTCAGTCACTTCAAATTTCTTAACTTTCTTCGACGGGATTTCAAACATGGCATCCATCATAATGTTCTCAACGATGGAACGCAGACCGCGAGCACCAAGCTTGTACTCCACGGCCTTGTCGACAATCAGCCGAAGGGCCTCCGGGGCAAACGTCAGCTCTATCCCGTCCATCTCAAACAGCTTCACATACTGCTTGACAATGGAGTTTTTCGGCTCCAGCAGGATACGCTCGAGGGCTTCACGGTCGAGCGGGTTGAGATAGGTAAGCACAGGCAGACGGCCGATAATCTCAGGAATAAGTCCGAACGACTTCAAATCCTGCGGCGACACATACTTCATCAAGTCGCCCTTGTCAATTTTACGGACATTCTGCACCGAATTGTAACCTACCACGTGCGTATTCAGACGCTGCGCGATTTTACGCTCAATGCCGTCGAATGCGCCACCGCAGATGAAGAGAATATTGTGCGTATCTACGTGGATATACTCTTGGTCGGGATGCTTGCGGCCTCCCTGCGGCGGCACGTTCACAATCGTACCCTCCAGCAGTTTCAGCAGTCCTTGCTGTACGCCTTCACCGCTCACGTCGCGGGTAATCGAAGGATTATCAGACTTGCGGGCAATCTTGTCGATTTCGTCGATGAAGACGATGCCACGCTCGGCGGCCTTCACATCGAAATTGGCTACCTGCAACAGACGGCTCAGAATGCTCTCCACATCTTCACCCACATAGCCGGCCTCCGTAAACACTGTGGCGTCGACAATGGTGAAGGGGACATCGAGCAACTTGGCAATGGTTCGAGCCAGCAGCGTCTTGCCCGTTCCCGTAGAACCCACCATGATGATGTTGCTCTTCTCGATTTCCACCCCACTATCGTCCTGCGGCTGCTGCAGACGCTTGTAGTGATTATAGACCGCAACCGACAGATAGCGCTTAGCCTCATCCTGCCCGATGACGTACTGGTCGAGGTATTCCTTGATTTCACGGGGCTTCGGCACTTTGGTCAGGCTGAACTTACCATCTGTCTTCCCTGCCTTCAAGCCCGATGTCTGCACGATTTGGTAAGCCTGTGCGGCACAGTCTTCGCAAATATAGCCATTGATGCCCGAAATGAGCAGTTTTACTTCCTGATCGCTTCTTCCACAGAAGCTGCAACTTTTCTTCATTCCAACACCTTACTTCTTCATCAGCACCTGGTCAATCATTCCATACTCACGAGCCTCCTCTGCTGTCATCCAGTAGTTACGGTCTGAGTCTTTCCACACCTTATCGTAGTCAGTGTGCGAGTGGTCGGCAATGATTGTGTAGAGCTCCTTTTTCAGTTTCTGTATTTCGCGAGCCTCAATCTCAATGTCGGAGGCTTGTCCCTGCACACCGCCTAAAGGCTGGTGTATCATGACGCGGCTGTGAGGCAGGGCCGAGCGCTTGCCTTCCTTACCTGCCACGAGCAGCACGGCAGCCATCGAAGCAGCAATACCCGTGCAGATAGTAGCCACATCGCTCTGGATGAACTGCATGGTGTCGTAGATGCCAAGTCCGGCATAGACGCTACCGCCAGGCGAATTAATATAGACATTGATGTCCTTGCCCGGGTCGCTGGCATCAAGATAGAGCAGCTGGGCCTGCAGCACATTGGCCGTATAGTCGTTCACCTCGGTGCCGAGGAAAATCACACGGTCCATCATCAGACGCGAAAACACGTCCAATTGTGTCACATTCAGCTGCCGCTCCTCCAAGATATAGGGGTTCATGTACTGCGATTGTACTCTCATCACATCGTCGAGCACCTGGCCATTCACGCCAAGATGCTGGGTTGCGTATTTTTTGAAATCGTTCATAATCAACTTATTATATTAAAAATTTAGGATAACAGAAGAGAGATTATTGGTCTCTCTTCGATTTTCTTAGGAACAAAATTACGAAAAAAAGTCGGAATGCAAGGCATCCCGACTCTTTTTTTTGGTTAAAGAATTATAATAAGTGGTTAAGCCATCAGTTTATTGAATTCCTCAAGCGTAACCTTCTTCTCGTTCAGCTTCACTACGCCCTTCAAGGCAACGGTGAGTTTCTGGTCGACAGCACGGTCTACGAAGTTGTCTACGTTCTCGCGCTTCTTCAGCTGTTCCTGTGCGTAGTTCTCCAGCACGTCGTCGGGCACATTGCTCATGCCATACTGGGCAAACTGGGCACGGATAGCCTCTTTGGCAACAGCCTTCAGGTCGTCGTCCTCTACCTTAATATTATTAGCGGCCACCAGCTTCTCCTTGATGAGGTGCCACTTCAGCTCGTTGATGCTCTGCTCGAAGTTCTTCTCTACGAAGTCGGCACCCTTATCCTTGTTGTTGTTGAGCATGATGCGCTTCAGCAGTGCCTCGGGGAAGGTCACTTCGCCCACCTTCTTCTCCATGTGCTTGCGCACATCGAGCAGGAACTTATAGTCGCTATTGCTCTGCAACTGCGGGGCAATCATATCGGCAATCTTCTGGCGGAACTCCTTCTCGTCCTTCACGGTGCCTTCGCCAAACACGCGGTCGAACAGCTTCTGGTCGACGGCGGCAGGCTGGAAGTGGCGGATTTCGGTCACCTGGAAGCTGAAGTCGCTCTCCAGGTCCTTCACCTGCTCCTTTTCCATCTTCAGCAATGCTGCAATCTCAGCATCGTTGTCGGGATAAGCCTTCTTCAGGTTGAAGGTGATGATGTCGCCGGGCTTGGCACCCTCGAACTTCTTCTTCTCGTCCTCGCCCTTGATATAGCTGGGCATGAGCATGCTTCCGCTCACGGTGATGCCTCCTTCGAGCGTGTTGCCCTCAGCGTCGAGCTGGCGGATGTCACCTGTCAGCGTGTCGTTGCCGCTCCACTCCTGAGCCTGAACGAACTCGCCAGCCTGAGAAGCATACATCTGTACCTGCTCGTCGATGAGCTTGTCGTCGGCCTCAATCACGTAGTAATCGATCTTGTCGCGACCCGTCAGCGAAACCGTCATCTCAGGAGCCACGGCGATATCGAACACGAAGGTGAAAGGACCGTCCTGCTCGAAGTCTTGCGGCTGCTGCTTCTCCTCGTTCGGAAGAGGCTCGCCCAACATCTGTATCTTATTCTCCCTGACATACTCAAAAAGCTTGTCGCTCAGCAGGCGGTTCACTTCCTCCACCTTCACGGCTGTGCCATACTGCTTCTTGATGAGCCCCATGGGAACCATGCCTGGACGGAAGCCAGGCACCTGCGCACGCTTTCTATAATCCTTCAAGGTCTTCATGACCTTCTCTTCATAGTCGGCCTTCTCAATGGTAATGGTCATCAAACCATTCACCTTGTCGGCATTTTCAAACTGAATGTTCATTATTTATTATACCTTTATATATTATATACTCAAATTGGGCTGCAAAATTACACATAATTCGCCAAATATCCGAATGATTACCATTTTTTAACGTAAACAGCAACAAAACAACAGCAAGTTTTTCAGCACATTATGAGCCTGTTTCAATAATTTTTTCGTAACTTTGCGACAAAATGCCGCGAAGTTTCTCCGTCTCGGCAAAAAAAAGAATGAATTCTTTTGTTTTGCTCTCGACTTTTCGTAACTTTGCACTGGATAAAAACCATATCACAATGATAAGCAGATTACGTCATGTCGTCGTTTGGCTCAGCCGCATCTCACATTGCCGCGGCTTTGGCATTCAGTCGCCCACCGACTACGGCTTCGTGCGCTACGTCATCAACGAGCATTGGCCCTACTATGCCTACGAGCGATGGAGCAGCGACGACTGGCTGACACGGAAACTGGGGAAGCTCTACTTCCGGCTGGCCAACTGGCGGCAGCCACACATCATTGAGAGCAACCACGCCGAGGACTATCTGCACGCAGGATGCCGAAATGCCGTGATAGAAAGCAATGCCGAGCATGCCGACCTGATCATTGCAAACCCCGACGACGTAGCCGACATCAACACCCTGCTCGACAAAACCGACGAAAAGACGGTACTCGTGGCAGAAGGTATCTGGCAGCATCCAGACTGGTGGGAACGCCTGCTCAGCGACGAACGCGTGCGCACTGCCTTCGACCTTTACTACTGCGGCATTGCATGTTTCGACAGCAGCCGACGATTCCGCCAGACATACATCGTAAACTTCTAAAACAATCGAAAACTATGAAGATAACAAAAGTCTACACCCGCACCGGCGATAACGGAACCACAAGCCTCGTAGGCGGCATACGCATCAGAAAGAGCGACGCACGGCTGGAAGCCTATGGCACCGTCGACGAACTGAGTGCCAACCTCGGTCTGCTGGCGGCGATGCTGCCCAAAGGCGAAGAGCGCAGCCTCATCATCCGCACCCAGAACAACCTCTTCAACGTTGGCACACACCTGGCCACCGACCAAAGCCAGACCCCACTCTACCCTTCTGCCCATCTGCCAGAAGGCGAAACCGAACTGCTGGAGCAAGCCATCGACCAGATTAATGCCAGGCTGCCCGAGGCGCAAGGCTTCATTCTGCCAGGGGGCTGCCAAGCAGCAGCCCAGGCCCACGTCTGCAGGACTGTTTGCCGACGTGCCGAACGGCGTATCGCAGCGCTTGCAGAGACAGCTACCATCTCCGACGAAATACAACAATACATCAACCGCCTCAGCGATTTTCTCTTTGTATTAGCCAAAATAATAAATTTTAACACAGGGCAAGAAGAAATTCTATGGAAAAACGCTTGCAAATAAGAAAATAATGATTACTTTTGCGGCCAAATTTAGAAACAATAACTACAAAGACTATGTATTGGACACTTGAACTGGCATCAAAACTTGAAGACGCTCCCTGGCCCGCAACCAAGGAGGAACTTATTGACTATGCAATTCGCTCTGGAGCTCCGCTCGAAGTATTGGAAAATCTTCAGGAAATAGAGGACGAAGGCGATGTGTATGAAAGCATAGAAGATATATGGCCCGACTATCCGACAAAAGAAGATTTTCTTTTCAACGAGGATGAGTATTAAACATTAGATTTTAATCTAAGTAATTTAAAATCAGCGAGATAAGCAAATTTTATTTGTTTGTCTCGCTTGTTTTTTACCACCTAAAACTACACTATTTATTTG
>CACXYH010000053.1 GCA_902771785.1 uncultured Prevotellaceae bacterium | reverse complement strand
GGAGGCGGTGACCTCGTAGAGGGTCTTCACCACCACGCGCACGAAGCTCATGACCAGCATCGAGATGACGAAGGTGATGACCGTCTGCGTCTGGTTCAGGGCAGACAGCTCGACGATGCCCTGCCACTCGGCCGTCCACGACAGCAGCAGGGCCAGCAACATGGACAGGAGGTTGGCATAGGCCACGTGCATGAGGTCGACGAACGACGAATAGCGCACGACGCCGGAATAGGTGCGGAACAGGCGGGCGCCGACACAGCTCAGCGCGGCATAGGCCAGCGCGGTGTAGAGCACGTCGAAGCGCTCCTCGAACATGATGCCCGTGCGGTTGAACACCCAGTAGGTGAACAGCGCGGACACCAGCACGATGGCGGCATCGAAAAGGAACAGGCACCAATAGGGCAACGCGTTCTTGGTGAAATACCAGTTGAAAAGTTTGCTGAGAATGTTCATAATCTATATCTATACGCTCAAAAGCTTGCGAATGACTCAACTCGCAAGAAAAAAAGTTTACTAAAATTATTCTGGAATCTGCCCCAGCTCGCTGATGGGAAGACGGAAACGGAAACTGCCAAGACTGTCGAGGGTGACAATGGCGTATTTGCTGCCGCCTTCTTCGAGCACACAGCCCGTGAGACCATGGAAACGACCGCTGAGCACCTGGACTTTATCGCCGATGCGGGGCCGGACGTCAAGATACTCTACGGGGCCTTCGGCAGTGGTGAGCAGCTCCTGAAGCTTGCGCAGCTCCCAGTCGGGAACGCGGGCAAAAGCACGGAAGCCATTGTGGGTGACCTTGGCGGGATCCATCATATAGCGCACCAGGAGCGGACACTGCTTCAGCACGTCCTGACGGTGCTGCTCGCTGACACGGATGAAAACCTTGCCCGGAATAACGATGTGGTCGACCAAACGGCGGGTGCGATTGGAGTAGAAGTGCATCTGCTGCTGAGAGGCAACGTAGGTCTCTATATTATAAGTAAGGTGGGAGAGACGGTTCAAATGGTCGCGACTGCGCAGCTCCTGATGCTTCTTCACCTCAGCTACGAACCAGCTGTCGTCGTGGGATTCCAGCTGTGTGCGCTCCATGCCTCCGGCGCAAGGCTTGTGCAAAGCAGCACAGGTCTCGGAGGGGTTTCCAGTCGTTGAAGAGTTATCTTTCATTCTCTCTCCTGCATGGCTTGTGGGAAAGCCAGCAACGGTATGGATGGAATCAGCAAGCGCTCTCGAAATCGGAGGTCAAAGGGGTTGACCTATGGACACGAAAAAAGCGTGAAACGTTACTCTGCCCGTCCGTCTCTTTAGGTCGTAGGAAAACCTTTCCAGTAAACTGACAGAATATGACGCCCACGCCGTGGTATATATGCACCCGTAAAGTGTGCGTGAGGCTGCACGAGCCTCGGCACACTAACGGGTTTGTCTTCGTATACCAACCCGTAGCATCTTCATCTGCTATGTTTTTGACTGGGTTGTTTGAATTTCCTACGTTCAAAGAAACCAAAAACAAAGCGTTGTAAGACGCTGTTCCAATATGTCTGGCCCACACCTTCACAGCCCCCTCTCAGGGCATGTACGGCGTGAACTCGGGTGCAAAGATACAAAAAAATATGAGAACATGACATATATTCTCATATTTTTTGGAATTTTTACAATGTAAATTGCTCTTGACAGGCAGTTTTTTCACTCCAATCAGGCTGACGCCTCCTGAAAATCGAGGTCGGCCTGCACCACAAAGAACACTTCCTGGGCGTCGTAGGCCGGACGACCTTCTTGCGCGGCCAGCTGACAGACGTGCTGGGCAACGGCCTCCAGGTCGATGTCGACCTCGTCGGCGGTGCTCTCCAGCACGCCACTGCTGACGTAATAGTCGGCAGCGGCATCGGTCATCCACAGCAAATCGTCGTCGGAGAACTTCTCCTTCAGCTCGCTGGGCAGCTGCTTCTTGATGAAAGCTACCTCGCGGCGGTTCTCTTCCTCGGCGATGCGGAGTTCTTCATCGAACGTCATCGTTACAGCAGGGCTTGGAACTTCTCCTCGAACTTGGCCTTCGACTGGGCACCTACGAGCTTGTCGACTACCTCGCCGTTCTTGAAGAAGAGGATGGTGGGAATGTTGCGGATGCCGAAATCAAGCGCAATGTCTTCGTTCTCTTCAACGTCGCACTTGCCGACGACTATCTTTCCGTCGTACTCGGCGGCCAACTCTGAAATGATGGGGGCCACCATGCGGCAGGGACCACACCAGGTTGCCCAGAAATCGACTACCAAAGGCTGCTGTCCTTTCTTCAGACTCTCAAAATTCTCGCTTGTGATTTGTACTTCCATAATTTTCTGTTTTGTTACTGATTCAACATTAATATTCTATTTCACACATTTATCTGCTTACAAACATCGTGCCAACATTGTCTGCCGGTCAGTTGATTTTATAGTCGAGCGCCTCGTGCTCCTCGATGAAGTCGATGAGATGATGGCGAACGTCGACCATGGCCTTGCGCGACTGCAGCAGCACATGGTGCTTGCCGGTAGAGTCGCGAAGCTGGAAGAACAGCTTCGTGTGGCCCGGACTCTCGCTGATAAGCTCGCTGAGCTCAGCCACAATCCGGTCGTCGAGACGGTCGGTGACCAGCGAGATGGTGATGCGGTCGATGGCTTTATCCTTGATAGTGGTCAGCAGCTCGACGGTCTGCACCTTGAGGTCGATGGGGCCTTTCTCCTGGAAGCGGAAACGAGGCTGCATCTTGGCGGTGACATAGACCGAGGCACCCTCGGTGAAGTAGCCATTCCAGCGGTTCCAGTCTTCGCCGAACATGGCCAGTTCGCCTGAGCCATTGAAGTCCTCGATGGTGACGAAACCGCAGGCATTGCCACGCTTGTCGAAGCGGGTGCGCACGGCGGTGACGATGCCGCCAAACACGACTTCCTCGCGAGTGGCGAGCTGCGACACATCTGCCAATTCGTCACACCGCGTGTTGCAGAGGTTATCGAGCACAATGCGGAACTCGTCGAGCGGATGGGCTGAAAGATAAATGCCCACGAGGTCGCGTTCCTTGTTGAGCCGCTCGATGTCGCTCCAGCGGAAATCGACCTTGGGAATGGCGGGCGTAGCGATTTCTATATCGTCGAAGCCGCCGAACAACGAGGTCTGCTCCTGCTGCTTGGCTTGCTGATACATCTGACCATAGCGCACCAGGGTATCGAGGAACACCTCGCCCTTGCTGTTCTGAGCAAAGAAGGCTTCGCGACGAATGCCGAAACCATCGAAGCCGCCACTAAGTGCCAGCGACTCGAAGGCCTTGCGGTTGACATTGCTGAAGTTGACACGCTGGGCAAAGTCGAAGATGTCCTTGTAGAGTCCGTTCTTCTCGCGCTCCTCAATGATGGATATGGCTGCCGCATCGCCCATGCCCTTGATGGCAGCAAGACCGAAGCGGATTTCGCCCTTGTGGTTCACACCGAACTTCTGGAACGACTCGTTGACATCAGGGCCCAGCGTGGCGATGCCCATCTGCTTGCACTCGTCCATGAGCTTCGTAATCTCAGTAATCTGGTCGCGCCGGCGCGACATGATGGCCGCCATGAACTCGGCCGGATAGTTGGCTTTCAGGTAAGCCGTCTGATAGGCCACCCACGAATAGCAGGCGGCATGCGACTTGTTGAAGGCATAGGAAGCGAACTTCTCCCAGTCGGCCCATATCTTGTCGAGCACTTTCTCGTCGTGGCCATTCTTCTTGCCGCCCTCAATGAACTTGGGCTTCATGGCGTCGACGATGTCTTTCTTCTTCTTACCCATGGCCTTACGCAGGGCGTCGCTCTCGCCTCGGGTGAAATCGGCCAGCTGACGCGACAGCAACATCACCTGCTCCTGATAGACGGTGATGCCGTAGGTGTCCTTCAAATACTTCTCCATGCAAGGAATGTCGTACTTGATTTCCTCGCGGCCGTTCTTTCGGGCAATAAAAGAAGGTATATAGTCCATGGGGCCCGGACGATAGAGAGCGTTCATGGCAATGAGGTCTTCGAACACGGTGGGATGCAGCTCGCGCAGGTATTTCTGCATGCCCGATGACTCGAACTGGAAGGTACCGATGGTGCGGCCCTGCTGATAGAGCTCGTAGGTCTTGGGGTCGTCGATGGGAATATGGTCAAGGTCGACGTCGATGCCTCTGTGCTGCTTGATGTTGGCACAGGCTTCCTTGAGCTCGGAAAGTGTCTTCAGGCCCAGGAAGTCCATCTTGATCAGTCCCGTCGACTCGATGACGTGGCCGTCGTACTGGGTGCAGTTGGTTTTCGTATCCTTGAAATCAGGGTCATCGGCTGTAGACACCGGCACCCAGTCGCTGATAGGATCGCGACAGATGATGAAGCCGCAGGCATGGATGCCCGTTCCGCGCACGGTTCCCTCAAGCATCTTGGCATACTTGATGGTGTTGGCCAGCACAGGATCGCTCGAGGCTTCGGCATCGCGAAGCTCCGGCGTGCACTTGATGGCATTGGGCAGGTTCATCTTCAATCCATCGGGCAGGCGGTCGGGGATGGCCTTGCAGAGGGCGTTCGACATAGCCAGCGGCAGTTTCTCAACGCGGGCCACATCCTTAATGGAGTTTTTCGTTGCCATCGAAGCATAGGTGATGATGTGGGCACAGTTCTCGTGGCCATACTTGTCCATTACCCACTTCAGCACCTTGCCACGACCATCGTCGTCGAAGTCGGTATCGATATCGGGCAGCGAGATACGGTCGGGATTCAGGAAACGCTCAAACAGCAGGTCGTACTTCAGAGGGTCGATTTTGGTGATGCCCAGACAATAGGCCACCACACTGCCGGCAGCTGAGCCACGTCCAGGGCCTACCCACACGTCGAGTTCATCGCGCGCCGAGTTGATAAAGTCCTGCACAATGAGGAAGTAGCCCGGGAAACCCATCGTCTTCATGATGTGAAGCTCGAAGCGGATGCGGTCGTCGACCTCCTTAGGCAATGAAGAATGAAGAATGAAGAATGAAGAATTGGCATCCTCTGTCTCTACCTTTACTTTTTCAATCTTCAGTTCCTCGTCAGGCAGATAGCGCTGCTTGGCACCCTTATAGGCCAGTTCTGCCAGATAGTCGGCCTCGAACTTGATGCGATAGAGCTTGTCGAAGCCTCCCAGCTTCTTGATTTTCTTCTCGCCTTCCTCGCGCGGCATAGGGTTCTCGCCGTTCTCATCGCGCGTGAACTCCTCGAAGAGCTGTTCCTCGGTGATGCGTTCGCGCCACTGTTTTTCGGTTCCGAAGCTTTCGGGAATGGGGAAGAAAGGCATGATGGGGTCGTGGTCGATGGAATAGGTTTCAACCTTATCGAGAATTTCGAGCGTATTGCTGAGTGCTTCAGGCACGTCGCTGAAGATGGCATTCATCTCAGCCTTCGTCTTGAACCACTCTTGCTTGGAATAGAGCATGCGCGTGGGGTCGTCAAGGTCTTTGCCCGTCGAGAGGCAAAGCAAATGGTCGTGAGCCTCAGCGTTCTCCTCGTCGACGAAGTGAACATCGTTGGTGCAGATGAGCTTGATGCCATACTCACGGGCCAACTCAATGAGCACCTTGTTGGCCTGCTGCTGCAGAGGGAAGGTCTCGCGGTTGGCACGTATGCTGGGGTCTTTCACTTCGTGGCGCTGCAACTCCAGGTAGTAGTCGTCGCCAAAAAGATTGTGATACCATTCCACGGCCTCACGGGCACCGGCTATATCGCCGTTCAGAATTTTCTTGGGTACCTCGCCGGCAATACATGCTGAGCAGACGATCAGACCCTCATGATACTTCTCCAAATCGGCACGGTCGGTTCGGGGACGCATGTAATAGCCGTCGACCCACGAGTTCGACACAATCTTGATGAGGTTCTTGTAGCCCTTATAGTTCTTGGCCAGCACAATGAGGTGATAACCGCTCTGGTCTTCACGGCCGTTCTTCTGCTCCTTAGGGCCGTTGCGGGCCACGTACATCTCGCAACCGAAGATAGGTTTGAAAGGTTCGAGCCCGTCTTTCTTCCGCTTCTTGTTGACATCGTTGCAGATGTCGTGAAACTCCTTGATGCCGAACATGTCGCCATGGTCGGTAATGGCCAGGCCGCGCATGCCGTCCTTGATGGCCTTATCCACCAGGTTCTTGATTTTCGACTGACCGTCTAATATAGAGTAGTACGTATGTACGTGCAAATGAACAAAGTCTTCCATTCCGTAGCAATAGTTTTGACTGCAAAGATACAAATATTTTTGGAATTCAAAAGCGAATGATATAAAAAAAATAGCAAAGAGGCGGCAGACAAAAGAGAGCCGATGCAGGGAAATTGTAGCAAAACAGAGCACTAAAACGAAAAGAAAGTAACAAAAAGTTTGTAAATTAGGAAAAAAGTAGTACCTTTGCAAAGTTTTTGACATGAATTACCACAACTAACCATGGGTGAAAGAATAAAGAAACTGAAAAAAATCAGAATACACCGTGAAGGTACCGACGAGCTGTTTTACACCATGCTGGCCATCATCGCCGTTGGCGTCATTCTCTGGCGGTCCTTCGACACGCAGATTCCATTCTGGATTTTCATTATCATATTCGGCACAGCGTGGGCGCTGATGCTGAACTTCTACCGTTGTCCCATCCGCTACTTCAACGGCAACACGGAACGCGTGGTGGTAGCACCGGCCGATGGTAAGATTGTGGTGGTTGAAGAAACTAACGAGGACGAGTATTTCCACGACAAGCGACTGATGATTTCGATTTTCATGAGTCCGCTCAACGTGCATGCCAACTGGTTTCCGGTAGACGGACGTGTGAAGTTCGTGCACCATCAGGATGGCAACTACCACAAGGCTTGGCTGCCCAAGGCCAGCGAGGAGAACGAGCATGCCGACATCATGATTACCACCCCTGAGGGGCAGGACATCCTGGTGCGGCAGATTGCCGGCGCTATGGCAAGACGCATCGTGACCTATGCCAAAGACGACGAGGACTGCTACATTGACGAGCACCTGGGCTTCATTAAGCTGGGCTCGCGCGTTGACGTCTTCCTGCCGCTGGGCACGGAGGTCTGCGTAAAGATGGGACAGCCCACAACCGGCGACCAGACCGTGATAGCAAAACTGAAGTAAAAAGGGAATAAGCTGCTACCGCTCCGATGAAAAAAAAACACATACCCAATACCATTACGTGCTGCAACCTCATAGCTGGCTGCATCGCTACATATTATGCTTTCCAGGGATGCTACTACGAAGCCCTGCTGTTTATCATCATCGGTGCAGTGTTCGACTTCTTCGACGGTATGTCGGCGCGCCTGCTCCACGTGTCGTCGCCCATAGGCAAGGAGCTTGACTCGCTGGCCGACGACATCACCTTTGGCTTTGCGCCGTCGGCCATGGTTTTCAGTTTCCTTTCCTCCTTCCACATTCACCTGACGTTTGTGCCGTTTCTGGCCTTTATCATAGCTGCCTTCTCAGCCTTGCGACTGGCAAAGTTCAATCTCGACGAGCGCCAGGCCTTAGGATTCATCGGACTGCCCACGCCTGCCAACGCCCTGTTCTGGGGAGCACTCATCTCGAGCCTGGATTTCCAGACCTGGTTTGAGCCTTACATGCAGCCCGAGTATTGGCTCTACATCATTCTGGCACTCATACCCATCAGCTGCTACCTCTTAGTGAGCGAGATTCCCATGTTTGCCTTGAAGTTCAAGCACTGGGGCTGGAAGGGCAACGAGGTGAAATACCTGTTCCTGCTGTCGTGCATACCTCTGCTCTGGCTGCTGGGTACCGGCGGACTGGCTGCTATCATTGCGTGGTACATCATCCTGTCGGTAGCCACCAATCGGAAGCCTACGTAATTACTATAGAAACTTTACATATTATTACTACAACCTATGTCTACAAGATACCTTATTAGCCTATCAATACTCATCCTGACCATTGTGATAGCCACCGCAATGGTCATCAAGTACTATTTCTTTACCGACAAGAAAGAACTGGAGAAGAAAAAGAAGCAGAAAGCTGAAGAAGAGGAGGAATACTTCAAGCGCCTCAGCACGAAGAACTATAAGGAAGACAACAAGCCTAAGTTCGAAGACGACTACTTCAAAGCAGCCGACGAACCCGTGGAAGAGAAAAACAAAGCGGACGAGGAAACCATCAGACGCACCACAACCACCGACGAGGGAGTCATCATCATGGACGAACGCCAAGAAACGGCTCATCAAAAGATTTTCGACGATGACGAAGGCGAATATGTGGACTTTCAGGAAATCAAATCGTAAGAGCCAGCCGAAAGCTTTTAGGGATAGAAAAAGAAGCTAAAATTCCAGGAATTTTAGCTTCTTTTGTTTCCAGAGCCATATCAATTATGCACGAGCGTACCTATTTCCTCGCCTGCCATCACTTTCTTCAGATTGCCCACTACGTCCATGTTGAACACGTAGATGGGCAGGTTGTTGTCCTGACACATGCAAATGGCCGTGAGGTCCATCACCTTCAGGCCACGTGCAAGCACCTCCTTATAAGTGATGTCCTGGAACTTCGTGGCCGTGGGGTCTTTCTCCGGGTCGGCTGTATAGATGCCGTCCACGCGCGTTCCCTTCAGCATCACGTCGGCCTCGATCTCGATACCGCGCAGGCTGGAGCCCGTGTCTGTGGTGAAATAAGGCGAACCGGTGCCGGCCGAGAAGATGCATACACACCCCTGCTCCATGGCTTCAATAGCCTTCCACTTCGTGTAGAATTCGCCAATCGGCTCCATGCGGATGGCCGTGAGCACCTTGTTCTTCACACCGATAGCGCCCAGTGCCGAAGAGAGTGCCAGCGAGTTGATGACCGTAGCACACATGCCCATCTGGTCGCCCTTCACGCGGTCGAAACCTTTCTGGCTTCCGCTCAACCCGCGGAAGATATTGCCACCACCAATGACGATGCCAATCTGCACGCCCATTTCGCTCACTTCCTTAATCTGTTGAGCATATTCGCTCAAACGCTCAGGGTCGATTCCGTAGCCCTGCTTTCCCATCAGGCTCTCACCCGAGAGCTTCAGAAGGATTCTCTTAAATCTTGCCATATACCTTATTATTATATAATGAATTGTACTTCCTTGAATGCATAGCGACGTGATTGCCCTGTCTCGTCGCGCAACAGCAGGTGTCCGTCGTCCTCCACGTCGACAATCTCTGCCATAAACGCCCCACCCTTGTCGGCATACGGATGAAAGCCCTTGCGACGATAAAGCAAAGCGGTGTACTGCTCGCGCACGTCGGCATAGAGATAGTGTTCGAAGCAACGGACAATATCATGCAGCAGCTGTTCGCGGTCGGTCGTATGCCCATGAATCTGCCAAAGCGAAATGGGGTTAGGGGCATCGCTACGGAACACTTGCTGGTTGACGTTCAGTCCCACACCGATGATACAGTCTCTGATGACAGCTCCTTTCAGGGTGTTTTCAATCAAAATGCCAGCTATCTTTGCATTGCGCCAGTAGATGTCGTTGGGCCACTTGATGCTCAAATCGCCTATCTGCTGTCCCAACGCCTTGCAGATGGCCAGGGAAATCGCCATGGAAATACGAAACTGCCGGGTGGCAGGAATAGCCTGGGGGTGCAGCAAAACAGAGAAGAGCAAGTTCTGGCCGCGTTCCGACTCCCACTTGTTAGAGCCGCACCCGCGTCCTGCCGTCTGAAAGTCGGCCCACACGACAATTCCCTGATCATCCCTTCTGAACGAATCTCCACCTTCCCGGCTTCCCGTCTGACCGTCTGACAGCCTGTCAGCCAGCCATCGGTTCGTCGAGTCTGTCTCGTCTATGTGAATAAATTCCCATTCCATGGATGCAAAAATACATTCTTTTTCTCAATATTCCAATTTTTCTGTCATCTTTTTCACATAAATTCCGTAACTTTGCACCGTGAATAATCTATAAAACAGAAAAATATGAAACAAAACAAAACCGTGAAGCTATGGATGTTTGCCGCCATCCTCACCATCATCTGCGGCGCATGCATCATCACCTGCTGTTCTGAAGACGATAATCCCGTCGCCAGCCTGACCGACGACAGCAGCCAGTTCGTAACCCTGACAGATGCCATTCCCGACGCCATCCTGGAAATCCGCTACTTTGGCACCTACAATTTCGTGGGCTCACGCATCGACGGCTATGAGGAGCCGACAGCCCTGCTGACAAAAAAGGCTGCCGAAGCCCTGAAGGCAGTGAGCGATGACGTTTGCGCTCAAGGCTACCGTCTGAAAATCTACGATGCCTATCGGCCGCAGAAGGCCGTCGACCACTTCGTGCGCTGGGCTGCCGACCAGACGGCTACGGAGATGAAGCAATTCTTCTACCCCGACCTCGACAAGAGCGTGCTCTTCGCGCAAGACTACATCATGGAAAAGAGTGGCCATACCCGCGGCTCTACCGTCGACCTGACACTCTTCGACATGGCTACGGAGAAGGAACTCGACATGGGCGGCACGTTCGACTGGTTTGGTCCTGAGAGCCACCCCGACTTTTGCGGCAATCCAGAGACGGGCGAATACACGGGCGACAACAGCAAGAGCCCCACGGGCCGCAGCATCACCCCCGAGCAGTTTGCCAACCGCATGATTCTCCGTAAGGCTATGCTCGCCCACGGCTTCAAGGCACTCGACTCAGAGTGGTGGCACTTCACGCTGAAGGACGAGCCCTTCCCCGACACCTACTTCACTTTCCCCGTGAAGCAGATTGTCAGACAGTAAGCAACCAACATCAGTAGCCGCGCAGTATGACACAGCAAGAGAAAGACGAGCGCTACATGCGCATGGCCCTGGACGAAGCCAAACAGGCTATGGCACAGGGAGAAATACCCATCGGAGCAGTTGTCGTCTGCAAAGAAAGCATCGTGGCCCGCGCCCACAACCTGACAGAGACGCTGACCGACCCTACGGCCCACGCCGAGATGCAGGCCATCACGTCGGCCTGCAACGAGTTGGGCGGCAAGTACCTGACAGACTGCACACTCTACGTCACCGTTGAGCCCTGCCCCATGTGTGCAGGTGCTTTAGGATGGGCACAAATATCGAGAGTGGTCTATGGCTGCAGCGACCCGAAGCGAGGGTTCCATGAGTATGCACCGCGCGCCCTGCACCCTAAGACACAAACAACAGGCGGTATCCTCGAAGAAGAATGCCGGCTGCTGATGCAGGACTTTTTCAAGAACCGCCGATAGTTTTTCACAAGAAGACTTACGATAAATGGGAGGCTCCATCGCCTCCCATTTATCATTTCTAATAAACCACCTTTTTCCCGTTCCTAATAAAGACTCCCTTGCCGGGCGACTTCACCTTGCGGCCTTGCAGGTCGTAGATACAGGTATTTGTCGTTGTAGTTTGGCGAATGGGCGTAATATCAGTCCACAGGTCGCTAACGGATTCTTCCCACGTTACGTCATCACCCTGCTTAGTAATGACAAAACTGCTGGCTACATCTTCAGGCGTTCTTACCAACTGCCACCGTGTGTCGTCTTCAGTAAGCGAACCGACAAAGAGGCGATAGACACCATCGGGAATATTAGACAAGTTGTTGCTGGGCAACGACAGCGATGTCAAATACCATTTCCCGCCAACGATAGGCGTCAGTTGGATATCTGTAGACTTTAGTATGATGGTTGTGTCGCTGTTCTCTAACACACATGCAATTTTTCCATCAAACTTTTCTACCGCTCCATTGTATATTTTTCCACTTATTGTAACACGCTTTGTCGACGTACCATAGAAATTGAATGCTAATTCACTAGCCAAAACTTGCGACTCGTAGGGAAAGACAACCGTTGAGTCGCAGATGCCTAAGATCATTTGCTGTTCCTTAGTATACCCAGAGCCCGCAGGATTAAGCAGAGCTATATCGAAAAATCCGTTCGAACTACCGCCCCATCCCCAATTCACGTGTACCATACCGTTGGCATCATAGCCGTCAATTACGAAAGCATGTCCGCCATTCCTTTCCGTTGCACCTGAATAATAGATAGGACGCTTAAGGCTCAGCTCTTTGAAAATCATATGCATCCAAAGCTCTGCAGTGAAAAAGTTGCGAGAGTATATTCGAACATTCTTGTTGTAACCGAAATAATTCTTAAGAGCCAAGCAGGTTTCTTGCCCATAAGCTCCGCTTCCACTGGCTGTATACATCATATCCACAGCCACTCCGCAATGAAGCATGAGGGTGGCTACAGCATCAGCCTGTTCCTCCGTATAACCTGACGAATAAGAGTCGAGCATATTGTCCCAGTCGTAGTGAGTGGCACCAAAATTTGCCGACAGAATCCGTCCATCACCAGAAGCTGGCTTGAAAGAATACTGATGCTCACCGATTCCCACTTCCGGATACTTATGATAGTACATGATTTGTGCCAATGCTGTGGCCACACATCCTGTTGGGAAAAGGCGTGAGTTGTTCCCGTTACCGCCGGGGCAAAACTTGTTGTAGGGGTTTCCTTGGTCCCAAGTGGTGGTGAGTAATGGGGCCACGCTCTCAGGAAATTCAGCAGTAGGAGGGATGGGCGCGTAGCGAGCTTCACCTGCTGCTACGGCCTGCATGGCCTGATTGGCAGAGGTAAGGAACCACTCAACGGCTGGTGGCAATATGTTGAACGGTTCATCAGAATATCCGATGACGCTGGGAAATTGGTCGTCGTTAGTGACGATAACATACCCCTTCGTTTCGTGACCAATGACGCTCAGCATGTCATTCGACTTAATGGTCCTTAGCTTGTTTGTGCCGTTAGCAGCCCGTGTGCCGCTTTTCAACAGCATTTTTTCTGCAATAAGTCTCTTCTGTATTTCGGAGCGAACGCCAGCCAGGGAATTTGCACTTACAGCAAGCAATAATAACAATACGATTTTTTGTCTCATAGGTGATAAAGGGTTCATAAATATCAAAGGGCCGTGCCAAATATGTACTAACGGCACGGCCCTTAAAATCATTCTGAAAAATTATTCAGGAAGTTCGATAGAATCATAGTTTGTGCCGAACGAGCCTGCAGATACCGTATACTTGAGAGGCAGATAGATGATATTGTCTTCACGTTCGATGTCAAGCAGATTGCCATCTCCGTCAGTTCCGTTTTCTGCAGAAACCATTCCATAATTGGAATGTACGTAACCAGTTTCAAACTTACTTATCGGTTTGGCCAGATGCATATCGTCTTCAGTAAGCTCAAATGTGATGTCATAGCCCTTAGCAATACAGTCGGTGAGCTTGTAGAGGTGAGTACCCTCGCCACGATAGACGGGCTGAGTCCAACTCTCACCGAAGAGCCAAGAGGTAAAGACGCCCTCACCCAGGTATTCCCAAACGAAGTCGCGGGTTATCGTGAAAGTGAGTGAATCGGTTCCATAAACAGTAGCGTTTTCCTTAGCTATGGCAATTGTCACTGTCTGCGTGGTGCCGCCATTAATATGGAAAGGAATGGCAACGATCTTCTTGAGCTCGTTAGCACTGAAGTTCACGGTAGCAGGCACCTGGAAGCTACTGTTGTCGCCAGAGAGGCTGATGGTCTCGGCATTTGTCGAATCAGTACGCATCAAGATGACGTTCAATATTTCTGCATCTTCAGCGGAATACTTCAGTGAAGTAGCATCAGCTACAAAGAATGCACCCGGATCCTGTTGTGCGACACCGCCTACATCTCCGTACTCAAATTCATCTGTACAGGATATAGCAGCCATTGACAGCAGACCAATCAGCGCAACGTATGCATATTCAAAAGTCTTCTTCATAATTTCTTTACTTTTAGGATATTACTGTTTCTTTTTTACTTACCTGTCCATACTTTGTAGCAGTCCGAGGGATCAGGGTTGTTCCAACCGTCGACAGCCGGATTGTTGTTCTTCTCGGTACGTACCATTACCAGGTTCATCCATGCAGGACGCGTGGTGGTGTTGAAACGAGCAGTAGCAACGAAATTGGTGCCAGCATAACCACGGGTTACAGGCAGGTTCAGACGCTTGATATCGAAGAACGACTGTCCTTCACCGACCAACTCAACGCGCTTCTGGAAGACGATTTCCTCAATCAGGTCGTCGCCGCTCTTCGTTGTATTGTAGTTGGGGTCACGATAGTTCTTCATGAAGTCGTTGATGAGCTGCTGACCCTGAGCCGCATTTTGGTGGGCTGCTGCCTCGGCTTCGATGAAGTACATTTCTTCAACGCGCATGATGGGATATGCGGTTGACGAACCAGTCATGGAGTCGTCGGCATTGCCGTTGCCCGGACGGAACTTCACCATGGTGTAGTCGTCCATTTCTTCAGCAGCTGACTTGTCAATGTAAGAAACATTGCTAGCCAGAGGCGAGCCTGCAGGAGCCTTGAATTCCAGCTTGCGGAAGTCAGTGTCGCTGATGCGGTCGTAGAAATTCTTGTCAGCCACATTGTAGAGGCCAGTAGCAGTACCGCAATAGCCGAATGTCGACTCATCGCTGACGTGCGAGGTCCAGTTGATGATACCCGTCTGTACAACATCGTCCTCTGTTGTCTGCACGGCACCCCACATCCAAGGGTCAACAACGTTGAAGCCGGTCGTTGTGTTCAGACACTGCTCTTGTGTCATTGGAACAATATCATTGCTGGCAGCTTCGTTGATGGCCTTACGGGCATACTCCTGAGCCTTGGCATAGTCGCCGTCCCACATATAGAGTCGGGCCTTCAGACCATAAACGCAAGCCAGGTCGGGCAGCGTCTTACCATTGGTCGTTGTGAGTTTGACAATATATTCCTCAGCTTTGTTCAGGTCGTCCTCGATGAAGGCTTTCATGTCGGCGTGCTTAGCACGGGGATTGTTGCGAGCCTCATCCTGAGTCATCTCTGCTTTCACGATGGGCACTGTGAGACCCGTCACGTCATTGCCGTTGGCGTTGATGGCCGATGTTCCGTCGTTAGGCAGGAACTCATACATACGAGCCAGGTCCAGATAGAGCATAGCGCGGAAGGCATAGCCCGTTCCGAGGAAGCCCAGCTGCTCGTCGGTTGCAGTTGTGGGATCGATGTTACCAACTACGTTGTTGGCAGCGAGCACGAAGCCATAATAAACATTCCAGATGAACTGTCCGAAGATGTATTGATCTCCCTGATACTGGTTGCAGAGCCAATAGCGCCACTGGTTGTAGCTGAGCGTGCTCTTAGTAATATCACTAGCCATGAGGTCGCGAACGTGCATGATAGCACCATAGCCGAACGAATAGTGACGATCCTCATCCCACAGATGGTTGAAGTAGGCTGGCTGTGCCATCACCAGTGCCTCGGTAGCTGCCGACGAAGCGGCAATCTGTTTGGTCGTAGCAACCGATGTGGGTTCAGTCTCCTCGATGCAGCTGTTCAGCGTTGTGAGGCTGACAGCTACTGCTCCGAGGGCGAATATTGTTTTATTCAGTTTCTTCATAATGTCTGTTTATCTTTAATCTTTAACTTACTAATCTTTTACTTAATGCTTAGAAAGTAACACTCAGACCGCCAGAAATCGTGCGGATGGAACTATAGTACTGAGCACCGGAACCACCAGTAATGCTACGACGCGGATCAAGACCCTGACGCTTTGACCAGAGCCAAACGTTGTCGGCCACACCGTAGATGCGGATTTTCTGCACGCCGAACTTCGTGGTCAGCGACTTGGGCAGGGTATAGCCCAGCGTGATGTTCTGCAGCGACAGGTAAGAAGCATCGGTAATGAAACGGTCAGAAGAACCATTAGAGTAAGTGTCCTGAGACTGATAACGAGGAACATCGGTTACGGTGTTCGTGGGTGTCCATGAGTTGAGCATGTCGACATGGATACCAAAACCGCGGGTGTTGCCCATCAAACTTGCATACTCGCTGTCATAAACATTACCACCGAGCTGATACTGGAAGTCAACAGAGAGGTCGAAGCCCTTGAATGTAAGGCTGGTACCAAAACCGCCATATACGTCGGGCATCATGTCGCCAATCAGATAGTCGTCAGCATTGCTGTAGCTGTCGGTCTTCTTTTCACCCACCTTCTTACGACGCTTCTCGCCTACGTAGCTCTCCACTTCGTTCTGAGGGATGACCTTCCAGTCCTTGTCGTAGTAGACTTCGTGTGTGACTGCAACCTGGTTGCCATTGGCATCTGTTTTCCACACGGGGTTGCCGGCGGCGTCGATGTCCTGTGCGGTCTCATATTCATTCATCCACCACTGCGACTTACCGGTTTCTGAGTCAACGCCAGCATAGCGCTTGGTGTAGTAGTTGTAGCGCGACTCACCCTCCATGTAGAAGTAGGAACTAGAAGAGTAACCCTTACCCTGCAGGTTATCCTGCCAGGTCTTGCGAGCTTCAGCCAGCTCAGTGATTTCATTGTGGTTTGAGGTCAGGTTGGCATAGAGTGACCATGTGAGATCTTTCGTACGGATAACGTCTCCGCGGAGGTCGATTTCAATACCGTTATTCACCATATTACCTACGTTAGCATAGTAACCTGTGTAACCGAACGATGCGGGCAGAGGATACCACGAAAGCATGTCGTTGGTCTTGTTGGCATAGTATTCGATGCTACCCGAGAGGCGGTTATGGAACATGGCGAAGTCGAAGCCGACATTGAACTTAGCTGCCTTTTCCCATGAGATGTCCTTGTTACCCAGAGAAGAGGGCACCAGCGACACTGCGTTGTTGGAGTTGTTGATGGTCGAGTAGTTGATGTAGCGATACGAACCAATCTGGTCGTTACCGTTTTCACCATAAGAAGCCTTGAACTTCAGTTCGTCGAGCCATTTGATGTTCTGCATGAACTTCTCCTTCGAAATCATCCATGCACCACCTACAGACCAGAACGAGCCCCAGCGGTTGTCGGGATCGAAGTTTGACGAAGCCTCGCGAGTGAACGAACCATGAACGAAGTATTTCTCGTCAAAGCTATACTGAGCACGGCCTACCCAACGCTCATCGTTGTATTCACCCATCGTAGAGTTTGCGCTACCCATGATGACGGCACCAGCCAGCTCCTTGTTGAATACAGAAAACATGTTCTGCTTGTTGGCCCAAAGGTCATAGTCGTAGTCGCGCGTATACTCGTGGGCAACCATAGCCTCGATGTTGTGCTTGCCATAGTCACCACGCCAGTTCAGACGCTGCTGGTAGTTGTAGTTCCACCAGCGCAGGTGCTCCTTGCTGACGATACCCTTTGAAGAGGCATACTGTCCGAAGAACGGGTTTGTGGTGTTGGTATAGCGATATTCGCGCATGTAGACGCTGTTGATCGAAGTGAAGGTGAAACCATAGGGCAGGCGCACTTCGATGGTACCAGTACCGTTGAAGGTGCTACCCTCGCGTTCGCGAGTGTCAAGAGCATTTGCCGAGATGGGGTTCGACTGGCTCAGGTACGGACGATACTGTCCGTTGATGGAACGGTCGCCATAGTCGTAGAAGATTTGGCGAGAGGTCTCGTCGTAGATGAAATTACCTTTGGCATCGCGGATGTAAACAGGATAAATAGGTGCGATGTTAATCAGCGAGAACGCATTGCCCGATGAACCCGTACTACCGTCATCGCCCAGATAGTTCTGCACGAAGTGCGAATAGCTGGCATTGGCACCAACCTTGAGCCAAGACTTCAGCTGGTAGTCGGCCTTCAAGCGGGCAGTGAAGCGCGAGTAGTCAGAACCCGTGGTGATACCCTTATTGTCCAGATAGTTGGCCGAGAGATAGAACGTGCTGCGGTCGGTGGCACCGTTAGCACTGACGGTGTACTCCTGGCGCAGGGCATTCTTATAAACTTCATCTTCCCAATTATCGGGAGTCAGCATGTATTGTTCGCCTTTATAGGTGACGACACGGCCCAACTTAGCGTTAGGGTTCAGCTTGCCGTTCTGTCCGATGAGCATCTGGCCTTCAGGAATTTCGTACACGTTGTAACCCAAAGAGAAGTCGCCGTTGTTGGCCAGCATAGCCTGATTGGCCCACTGCCAAGCCTGAGTGGCAGAATAGTCGAGCTGATTCTGAGCATAGAGGGTCAGTCCGCCGAAATACTTTTCATAGTAGGCAGCAGGATCATCGATGGTGTTGTAGTTGGGCGTAGCCTTTGCGTTCACACCCCACTTGGCGTCGAACGTGATGGTAGCGTCCTGTCCACGCTTACCGCTCTTGGTAGTAATCAGGATAACGCCGTTACCTCCGCGTGCACCGTAAAGCGAGGTCGAGGCAGCATCCTTCAGCACCGTCATCGACTCAACGTCGGTGGGGTTGATGTCGTTGAGCGAACCGTCATAGGGAGCACCGTCGACAACGAGCAGCGGGTTGCTGTCAGCGTTAATCGAGTTCACACCACGAATACGGATAGTAGGCGTAGTACCGGGCTGACCAGAAGCACTGTAAATCTGCACACCGGCAGCCTTACCCTTCAGAGCATCTACGGCGTTGGTCACCTGAACCTTGCCGATAGCGTCAGAGTTGACCACGGCAGCAGAACCCGTAAACGATGATTTTTTCTGTGTACCATAAGCTACCACGATCACCTCGTCGAGGGCCTTCTGGTCGCTGGTCAGCAAGATGCGCATGTTAGGACGGGCGCTCACCTCGATGGGCTCCATACCTACATACGTAATGCGCAGGGTCTTCCGTCCTGCAGGCACAGTCAGCGAGAACTGACCGTTGGCGTTGGTTGTCGTACCGACCTGTGTTCCCACCACGAGGACACTTGCACCCACCACGGGCTGTCCGTCGTCTTGAGACACTACGGTACCATTGACTTTCGTCTGTGCCAGCAC
>CACXYH010000052.1 GCA_902771785.1 uncultured Prevotellaceae bacterium | reverse complement strand
CACTGCTACTTCCATACTTGACGATTGTACGATAAACGGCAATGTGTTTGGCGGTGGCTATTCTGCTACAATCCCAAAGATAGAAGTTCGAAACACCCCGGCGTTCAAGAAAGACAAGGAACCCAATAAGAACACAAACATCGGTATGTTTGAGGAAGGCGAGAGAGCGGATTCTGTCATCTACGAATGGAAGCATGTTAAAAATATGCCAGAAAATGGCAATATCGGTATGGAAAGCACCTCTGCTGGCAACTTTGTCTATACCGATGAAGATTTGGTCTCCCTCGGTCAGGTAAATAATGTCGTTCTGACCGTCAAAGGGAATACTGTGGTTCATGGTATTGTGGACGGTAAGTCGGATGGCGGTGTCTTTGGCGGTGGTGATGAGTCGGCTGTCAACGGTAATACCAACATTCTGATACAGACCACAGGCGAGCGAATTATCAATAATGTCTACGGCGGCGGTAATGTAGCAAACGTAGGCGGTGATACTAATGTGCTCCTTTTAAGCGGTACAGTGAAAGGCGATGTCTATGGCGGCGGTAAAGGCAGATTGGAGGTAGGAGAAGTAGGGGATGATGACTATGTCAGTCCTATTGCCGCTACAGTGGGTAGCACGAAGGTGAACCTGAACGGTATGGAGAAAGACGACTATGTCGCGGCAACTCATAGCGCATTGGTGGAGGCTTATCCTGAAAATGCTACTGGCGACGACATAGAATATTATACCAGAAAGAGCGGAAAGGCAGGCTGCGTAGTCAAGGGTAATATCTTCGGATGTAACAATCTGAATGGTACACCATTGGGCGATGTGAAGGTGAACATCTATAAGACGCAAGGCTATGAGGGGCATGTAAGAACGGGTGCCAATGCCGAAACGCCTGCAGCGAGAGAGGCAGCACTGAATGATATTGACGACAACAAACACTCCTATGAGGTGGCGGCAGTGTATGGTGGAGGCAACCTTGCAGCGTATATTCCTACAGATGAGACCAAGAAAACCCATGTGAATATTTATGGTTGCGGTGATACCAGTATCCGTCAGGTCTATGGCGGTGGCAATGCGGCATCGACGCCGGCTACGCAGGTCGACGTAAATGGAACCTACGAGATAGGAGAGGTGTTCGGTGGCGGAAACGGCAAGGACATGGTAAACGGCAGGGAGAACCCGGGTGCCAACGTAGGCTATTATAACTATACGGTCTACGATGCTGACAACAATGCAAGCAACGCGGACGATGCCCAGACTCCTGCCGACAGAAAAGCAAACTACCAGTACGGCACGGGCAAGGCCAACGTAAATATCTATGGCGGACTTGTGCACCGCGTCTATGGCGGTTCAAACACCAAGGGTAACGTGCGTCAGGTGGCCGTGACCATGCTCGACAACAACACCGACTGCGACTTTAAGGTCGACGAGGCATACGGCGGCGGCAAGTCGGCACCCATGGATGGTGCCGCCAATCTGGTAATGGCTTGTATCCCTGGTTTGAAGGCTGCTTATGGTGGTGCCGAGAATGCCAACATCAACGACAACGTAACGCTGAACATCACCAATGGCACCTTCGAGCGTGTCTTCGGTGGTAACAATGTGGCAGGAACCATCAGCGGAACCATCACCGTGAATATTGAGGAGACAGGCTGTAAACCCATCATCATCGGTCAACTCTATGGCGGTGGCAACCAAGCTGCCTACACTGGTCCGCTGAAGGCCGGCTCAGGGACTGAGCGTCAGGGTCCGACCGTCAACGTGCGCTCGTTCACCAGCATCGGCGATGTCTTTGGCGGTGGCTATGGTCAGACGGCAGTGGTGACGGGCGACACTTACGTCAACATCAACGAGGTCAACGGCAAATACTACGCACAAGCCACTCCTGCTGGCTCTACCGGTAATAAGCAATACAAATTCACGCAGTTCAAGCGCATACAGCCCACTACGGACAATCCCGAGGGCTATGTCTATAATGCCGAAACGGGTGAGAGAGAGACTGAGGAGGTGACCATCGACGTCTATCTGCCACCCCATGCCGCCAATGCCATGGGTGCTATCAACAATGTGTATGGCGGTGGTAATGCGGCCAAGGTGATTGGTAACACTTACGTGAACATCGGTACGGAGGCTACGATTGACTTTGTGACGAAGAAAGATGGCGAGACAACGCCAGCCACAGGTGTTGCCGTTCAGGGTGCCGACATTCGCGGCAACATCTATGGTGGTGGAAACAATGCTGAAGTGACGGGCGATACGCACGTACAGATAGGAAAGAAAGTGGAGCCCTGAGGACCTCGTGATGCGTTTTGTATCGAAACGCAACACGATTTATATCGAAACGCCTTCCGTTTTGTATCGAAACGGGAGGCGTTTTGATATAAAACGCATCACGAGGTTCACGGAATAATAGCTTGTCGTGAAAGGAATGTGGACTTTAAGTGTAAGGAACAGGTCAAGTATTTATGCAATTTTAACCATTAAAGGGCTGCTTTTCGCTGTTTATTTGAGTGAAAATGAGTACTTTTGTGGCGGTTTTTATTCGAAGACAGGCAACTTCACTCCCGACAGCAGATGCTTCTACCCATCATCGGACACCACAGGCAGCTGATGCAGCAGATGGAACGGCTCTACGAGCAGTTCTACAGACGGCTGTATCTCTTTGCGCTGACCCTCGTCGACGACGAGGAGGAAGCACGCGACGTGGTGAGTGAGGTGATGGCGGGCGTGTGGCAGCAATGGCTCGACGATGATGGCGGCAAGGCTCTGATGCCCAGCTCGGCCTACTTATACACAGCGACGCGCAATCGTTGTCTCGACGTGCTGCGCCACAGCCAGGTGCACAAGCGCTATGCCGCCATGACGATTGCTACCGACGAGCTGAGCACCGATGCCGACGTGGCCGAGTTCGAGGAACGTATTGCCGTGCTCTATGAGGCCATCGGCGAACTGCCCGAGCCTGCCCGCAGCATTGTACGCTGCTGCTGCCTGAACCGCTTGTCCTACAAAGAGGCTGCCGAGGTGCTGGGGCTCAGCGAGGCGGTGGTGCATCGCCACATCATGAAAGCCTACCGGCTGCTGCGCGACAGTCTGCCGCGCAAGCTGCACTGACGCCATAATCGTTAAAAAAGCGAAAGCGAGCGTACCGACTGTGGCTGTGGCTCGTTAATATAGTAAAAGAGAAGACTATGACCGATTATCATGAACACATGGAAATGAACGACGCCGAACAGCTGCGTCTGCAGACAGACATTCGCCAGGCCCTTCTGGAAGAGGCTGCCGTACCCGACGCCCACCAGGAGTTTCTCAAGTTCAAGCACGCGCACACGCCCCGCATGTGGAACCGTTCGCTGATGGCTGCCTTGGCGGCTGCAGCCTGCGTGCTGGCTGTGGTGCTGATTGCCAAGCGCCTGCCCAGCTCGGGCGAGGGCAGCGAAAGCCTGACCGTCTATGCCGGCAACACGGTGTCAGAGAAAGAAGTATCGATAGTTGTCGGGGGCGAGGCCGTAGCACTGACCACGCCAAAGGCCAAGGCCCACGGCATCAGCATAGACAATAGCGGCGAGGTACACATCAGCCCCTCGACCCCTGTTGCCGACGAGGACCGCGCAACGCTGCTGGTGCCGCAAGGACGTGTGGCACGGCTGATGCTGAGCGACGGCACCCGTGTATGGCTGAGCGCCGACAGCCGTCTGGTGTTTCCCAGCCGCTTCCTGAGCAATGGGCCGCGCGAAGTGGCACTCGTGGGCGAGGGCTATTTCGAAGTGGCCCGCGACGAGGCCCGTCCTTTCGTGGTGAACTGCGGCTCGATGCAGACCACCGTGCTGGGTACGGCTTTCAACGTGCGCAATTTCGAGACCGAACCTACCGAGGTGATGCTGCTGAAGGGCACGGTCAGCGTGAGCACAGAGCGTGGCGACAGCCTGCTGCTGGTGCCCGGACGAGCTGCATCGCTGGGCAGCGACGGCACACTGAGCGTGAGCGATGCCGATGCCGACGTGGTGACCAGCTGGATGCGAGGCGAGTTCTACTTCGACGGACAGACGCTGCGCGAAATCATGATAGCCATCGGACGTTGGTATAACAAGAGCGTCGTCTTCAGCGGAACCCAGCACCTGGACGACCGCCTGCACTTCAGCAGCGAGCGCACGTTGCCCCTCACCGAAATCATACGGCAGCTGAACGACATCAGCAATGTACAAATTGCAATAGAAGATGATGTTTTGCGTGTGTATTAGTAAACAAAAACAACCAAAAAGTGCGAAACTGTTAGTATTTAACATTTTTTACGCGTACCATTTCACGCACGTGCACGTATATAGTAAAGAATAAACAAACCAAACAATAGGCTTAATGGCTGATAAAAAATACATGCAACTACTAAAACGCTTAGGTGTGCTGCTCGTTGTCGTGCAGCTGTGCATGGCCGTCTTCGCTCAAGGGAAGGCAGCCATCACTGTTTCGTTTCAAAACGAAAAAGCCACAACCGCCCTACGGCAAGTAGAGAAACTCTCAGGAACACGAATACAATACAACTATGGCGACGTAGACTTCACGGTGACGTTTTCGGCTATCAACGAGAAACCGCTGACCATCGTACGTGCCATCATCGAAGGCCATCCACTACGGGCACAGGCCAACGACGGCTACATTGCCATCACCCGGATAGACCAGAGTGAGCAGCAGAGTGTCGACAAGCAGCACCTGGAGGGCATGGTTGTCGACTCCAAGGGAGAGCCCATCATCGGTGCCATCGTGCGCGACCGGCAGGCCAAAGCGCAGACCGTGACCAATGCCGAGGGAAAATTCAGCATCGTGGCCACCCACGAACGCATGGTGCTCGACATCAGCTACCTGGGCATGAAGCCTACCACCTGGCAGGGAAAGCCCGGCGACTACGTGCTGGCAATGCTCGAAGACGACACCCAGCAGCTGCAGGACGTGGTGGTGACGGGCTATCAGCAGCTGGACCGCCGTAACCTCACGTCATCGGTCACGTCGAAGAACATGGAAGACATACAGATTGCCGGCGTTGCCGACGTCTCGAAGATGCTGGAAGGCAAAATCCCCGACCTCATCGCGATGGCACCGTCAGGCGAAATCAATGCCACCAGCCGCATCCGCATACGCGGCACCTCGACGCTCGTGGGTAACCGCGAACCACTGTGGGTGGTCGACGGTATCATACTGACCGACCCCGTCGACCTCTCTGCCGACGTGCTCAACGACCCTGACTACGTGAACCGCATCGGTAATGCCATTGCCGGCATCAATCCGCAAGACATCAAGCGCATCGACGTGCTGAAAGATGCCGCCGCCACCGCCCTCTATGGCACGCGTGCCGCCAACGGCGTGATTGTCGTGACGACGAAGAGCGGACGCGAAGGCAAGCCCATCATCAGCTATACCGGACAGTTCACCGCCCGCAAGCGCCCCTACTACACCGACGAGAAAATCAACCTGATGAACTCGCTCGAGCGCATTCAGTTCTCGCAGTATCTCACCGACCAGCACTACATCTTCCCCTCGGGCATGCCCAAGGTGGGCTATGAGCAGGCGCTGCAAAACCTTTATGCCGGCGTCTACACGCAAGAAATGTTCGAACAGGAGGTGAGCCGCATGCAGACCATGAACACCGACTGGTTCGACATTCTCTGCCACAACTCTTTCTCGCACGACCACTCCGTGTCGGTATCGGGCGGCAGCGAGCGAGTAAGATACTACACCTCCATCGGCTATACCGACCAGGACGACGTCATCAACAACACCACTAACCGCCGCTACACGGCCATGGCGAAAATAGACATGGACCTGAGCAGTAAGTTCAAGCTGCAATTCAACGTGAACGGCTATCTGAACAAACGCCAATACGCACAGGATGCCAACAACCCCATCGACTATGCCTACAACACCAGCCGCGCCATTCCCGCCTACAATGCCGACGGCTCCTACTACAAATATCAGAAGGCTGGATCGCAGAGAGGCTGGTATGGCTTCAGCATCCTGCACGAGCTCGACAACTCTTCGGTCAGCCAACTGACCGATGCCGTCACCGCTACCCTGAACCTGCGCTATCAAGCCACTGAAGACCTGTTCTTCAATGCCGTGGCCTCGGCCAACATTCAGAACGCAAACATCGAAAGCTGGTGGGGCGAAGATACCTTCTATGCTGCCGACCTGCGACGGGGCGAAGTCGACGAAGAGCGCGACGCCACCGGCACATTGCCGTACGGCGGCGAGCTGGGACAGCAGCACAACAAGACCATCGGCTGGACCGCACGCCTGCAAGGAAACTACAACAAATACTTCGGCGACTTCAACCACAACATCAACGTGGCTGCCGGTCTGGAGGCCAGCAGCACCAAGTACACTGGCAACCAGTACGTTCAGCGAGGCTATTACAAGGAGCGCGGACGCACGTTTGCCTCAGAGATACCAGCCACCTTCACGGAATACTGGAACTGGGTGCGCTCGAACGTGCCACTGATCACCGACACGCGGTCGAACATGCTCTCAGCCTATGCTACCATCTCCTACAGCTATAAGTCGCTCTTCACGCTCAATGCCAACGGACGCTACGACGGTTCGAACAAGTTCGGCAGCCGCAGCAACGAGAAGCTGCTGCCCATCTGGTCGGTATCGGGCAACGCCAACCTGCGCGACATTCTGGGACTGGACCTGAAATGGCTGAACAACCTGACACTGAAGGCATCGTATGGCGAACAGGGCAACATGCTCGACAACCAGACGTCGGAACTCGTCATCCGCAAAGGCAACATGGATGCCTACTACAATGAGATGACATCGACTGCTGCCTACTTTGCCAACCCCGACCTGAAATGGGAAAAGACCCACTCTACGAACGTCGGCCTGGAGCTGTCGGTGCTCAACAACCGCCTGCAGCTGGAAGCAGAGTACTTCTACAAGAAGACCACCGACGCTTTCCTGTCGAAGAAAATCGCCGACATCAATGGCTTTGAATCCTACATCGTCAACAGCGGCACCATCACCAACAGCGGTTTCAACTTCACCATCACCGCCACTCCCGTCAAGCTGCGCAACTTCTACTGGATATTCTCAGGCAACCTGTCGAAGATATACAACGAAATCAAGACGGCACCCGGCGCTGAGACCTACGAGCTCGACGACTTCCTCAACGGAACCGCCGTCGTGCAGGGTCAGCCCATCGGCACATTCTACAGCTATCGCTTTGCCGGGCTGAGTCCGGTTGACGGAGGTCCTGTGTTCGACGATTGGGAAGATCGCTACATCGAGATTTCGAACGCCGACAACTACACTACCTACACCCAGGTGCTTACACCGAGCGGCAAACGCGAGCCTGACATCACGGGCAGCATCAACAACACCTTCACTTACAAGCAGTGGCGACTGGGCATCACCTTATTATATAATATAGGAGCCAAGACGCGGCTGTTCCGTCTGTTCGACGGTTTGAACGGAAACGGCTATTCATCGGAGGCCAACGTAAACCGCGACCTGCTCGACCGATGGATGAAGCCCGGCGACGAACTGCACACCAACATCCCCGCCATCATCGGACAGGGCAACCCTGCCTTCTGGTATTACAACCAGCACTGGGCGCAGGGCGGCGACTCACAGATCACGTGGAAAGGTGCCCACATTGCCGACAACGCCTGGCAGATGTACGACTACAGCGATGTGCGTGTAGTCAGCGGCGACTACATGAAGCTCTCCACGGTGTCGCTCACCTATGAGTTCACACGGCAGCAACTGCAGAAATTAGGACTGGAGCGACTGGCACTGACACTGAGCGGCTACAACCTGAAGACCTGGTGCAACAGCAAACTGCGCGGACAGACCCCCACGCAGGGTGGATTCTCGCAGGTGCAACTGAGCGACACGCCCAGCTACACGTTTGGCATCACCATTGATTTCTAAAGAAAGGAGGCAAACAACATGATGAAACATATAGCAAAAGCAACCTACGCCTGCCTGTTGAGCTGCGTCATCGGCTCCATATTCAGCTCCTGCTCCGACTTTCTCGAGGAGTATTCGCAGGACACCGACTACGTTCGTTCGTGGAAAGACCTCGACGAGCTACTCATTGGCGATGCCTACTGGCCCGTCAACGGCAAGCAGAACTTCCATTCGCAGTCGAACCTGGGCATGTTCATTCACCTGCTGGCCGACGAACTCGAAGAGCAGAACGTGTCGTATCCCGGCGGCTATGGCATGTTCGACGACCACCAACGGCTGTTCGGCTACCTGACGTGGCAGCAGCGTGTGGGCCAGAACGAGACCTACTCAGGCTTCTTCCCCGAGAACGCTTTCTGGACACAGGTCTACAAGAAGATCAACATTACAAACAATATCCTGAACAGCCTCGGCGATGTGTCGCACAGTAGCGACAGCGAACGCGAGGGAACAGCCAAGGTTGAAGGCGAGACCCGCTTCCTCAGAGCCTACTACTACCTGACGCTGGTGAGCCTCTACGGTCAGCCCTACAATCCGCAGACAGCAGCCGAGCAGCTGGGAGTACCCCTGAAAACGTCGCCCGAAGTGGAGGACGTGAAGTGGCAGCGCAACACCGTAGCAGAAGTGTTCAACCTGATTGAGAGCGACCTGCTGAAGGCCGACGAGGCATTCAACAGCGTCCTCAAGAGCAAGAAGAGCATTTACCGTGCCGACCAGACAGCCGTCAGACTGCTGCTGAGCCGCGTCTATCTCTACATGCAGCAATGGCAGAAAGCCGCACAATATGCCCAACAGGTGATTGAGGCTCATGGCCAGCTTTGCGACCTGCGCACGAGTCGCGAGCCGATGATGATGAAGAAAAACGTTGAGAACATCTTCTCCATGGGCGGCGACGACCTGCCCGCCATGCTGGGTTATCAGGCTCAAGGACTACGCGTCAGCAATTCGCAGTATAACAGCTATACCTCCAACGACCTGCGTCGCTCCAAATGGCTTTGGAAGAGCGGCTCGTTCCAGGGCGTCACCATGCAGGAAGACGCCCACGAAAGCTTCACCGCACCCATCGACACGGCAGCCGCCACTTACTACTACTATGGCTATACGGGCTATCAGATGGGCAAGCAGTTCCCCATCTCGTCGATCTTCTGGCTGCGTTCTGCCGAAGCTTACCTGAACTTGGCCGAGGCCGAAGCCTATCAAGGTCACGACGATGCAGCCCGCACCGCCCTGAACACCTTGCGCAGCTACCGTTTCCCCACGAACGCTATCAATCGCGAAATCAGCTCTGCGGGGTCGCAGCTCATCAGCGATATCCGCCAGGAACGCCGACGCGAACTGATGCTGCAAGGCCAGCGCTGGTTCGACCTGCGCCGCTACAGGGTTTGCATGGTACAGCCGGAGAAGGTGCAGCTGGTACACAACTACACCTACTATGAGGAGCGTGGTGCCACCAAGCCACTGGAGACTCACCGCTTTGTGCTCACCGAGGACGACCCTTCCTGGACGCAACCCATTCCGCAGGAGGTGCTCGACTTCAACACCGGCATGGAGAACAACGGCAACCCATGGCGCGAATACACCGTGGTTCCCACCGAATATTGACGCCCAAAACCAACGACAACGATGAAAACAAGATATCTTATACTCAGTAGCCTTGTAGCCTGCGGTATTGTCGCAGCACTTTCTTCCTGCTCGAAAGAAGACGAGCTGAAGCCCGACTACAAGAATCCTTCCGACAACTTCATGCCTGCTGCCGACGACCAGAGCGCGGAGGCACAGCTGCGACGTCAGTTCTTCAGCGAAACGGGTAGTTACCTGCTGTTCAACGACACCATCCAGCACGAATTCTTAGGCACCGACATCAACGGTGAGCCGCGATACTTCACCGAGACCGTCGACCTGACCTACGCCGTAGGACAGTCGGCCAGCGTCACGATGAGCTACACTTATACCTACCTGCAAGAGCTGGAACAGAAACAGAAGATGACAGAGTTCCTGCTGGAGTACGTACAGCCCCACCTGACGAAGAGCCTGAAGCCCTACAGCTGGTTTGTGTGCAACGTCATCAACAGCTATAAGGACAGCTATTCGGGCACCGTGTCGCATCCCTATGCCGCCAGCAATCAGCGGTGCGTGGTCGTAGCAGGCAATTTTCTCATTCAGCGCGAGCGCACCGAGCAGCAGAAGCAACAGTACGCCCAGCGCATCCTGAATGCCATCGTAGGCCAGCTGGCCTCGAACCAGAGCAGCGCCTTCGGCGAGTTCTATCAGTACAGTGCCGACTATTATGGCACTGAATATCGGGCCATGGGCTACAGCAGTACGCCTCCCACGGCAGTACTCTATCAGCTGGGCTTCCTCAGCTCCACCAGCATCTCGTCGTTCCCCTCGATGACCACCGACCTCAGCTCCTTTGCCCTGCTCGCCATTCAGTACACCGACGAACAGCTGGCCAAGACCTACGGCAGCTATCCCATTATCCTGCAGAAGGCCAGGGCTGTGCGCAAAATACTCATCAGCCTTGGATACGTATTCTAACCCCGACAACACGCTTACTATCATATAAGATGAAAACGACCACAAAATATCTCCTCCTCAGCAGTCTGATGCTCTGCAGCATGACCATTGCACTCACCTCGTGCGAGAGCGACGACGACGATGCTCCAGCCAAAGTGCAGGCAGAGCGAACGGGAACATTTACCGACGAACGCGACGGCGAGCAATATGGCTATGCCACCTATGACGGACTCGACTGGATGACAGAGAACTACAGATACGACATCGGCGACGACGTAAACAGCACCATCTACTTAGACAGCGACGAGAACGGAAGCACGTCGGCAGGTACCAACTATGGCAGCACACGCAACCTGGCCCGCTACGGGCGACTGTACACGTTGCAGGGAGCACGCATGGCTTGCCCCGACGGATGGCGCTTGCCCACCGACGACGACTGGCAAAAGCTGGAACAGGCACTGGGCATGTCGGCAAGCGAAGCCGCTGCCGATGGATGGCGAGGCAACATTGCACAATCCATGCTCAGCATCTACAATGAGAAAAGCGACCTGGAACTTCGTCTGGGCGGCTACTTCTTCCTGCATCGCGGTGTCGGCGGCCAGTGGCTTTACATGGGAACGTTTGGCTACTACTGGACTTCGACTGCCGACGAAAGCAAAGAAGGCGAGTTCTACTACGTGCGCAAGCTGACCTACAACCGCAACGAGGTGTGCCGAATGAGTATGGAGCCCACCAGCTATAAACTCAGCGTAAGATATGTTCGCGATGCGCATTAGACTGCTACTTGGCTGCATGCTGCTGTCGGCACTCGCCCTGCGAGCACAAGCGACACAGCAAGACGAAGACTTCGTACGCGTGAGCCTCATCACACTGGGGCCTGGCGACAAGGTCTACTCGCTCTACGGCCATACGGCGCTCCGCCTGGAATGCCCCAGCCACGGGCTCGACTACTGCTTCACCTTCGAGATGGCGCTGACCGCCGACGAGCAGATGCGCTTCCTGCTATCCACGGCCAAGGCCGGTTTCATGGCTGCGCGCACCGACTTGTTCTTTACCAACTACCGCAAAGAGGGGCGCAGCATCAGCCAGCAGCAGCTCAACCTGCTGCCGCAAGAGGAGCAACAGCTCTGGCGCATGCTCGACGAAGAGCTGAAGCGCGGTGCCCACTGGGACTACAATTTCCTGACCACCAACTGCTCGTCGATGTGCGTATGGATGGTGGAGCGCGCCCTGACAGCGGGAGGTGAGCAGCTCGTCTACGGAACACTGCCCGCAGCGCTGACCGGAACCTACGGCGACTTGCTCGACTACATATCGGCCGATGCCCCCTGGGCACGCCTCTTCTGGCAAATGCGCATGGGCAACCGCTCGTCGGAACAAGGCGCCCTGCGCGACAAGCTGGCTCCGGCACTGCTGCCAGAGGCCTGGGCAGCAGCCACCATTGCCGACAGTGCCGGCCGAAGCCGCCCCATGTTTGCAGGCGAGCTGCAGCAGATAGCGCCACAGACAACGGTCATCAAGAAGACCTGGTTCAGCCCCGTAGTGGCATTGATATTGCTCATAACCATAACTATCATTATATTTATATTTATTAAAAAGCGAAAGATTATGAAGAAAATTTTTACCTCCATGCGCAGTAAGCGGCTACTGCTGTCGGCTGCGCTCGTAATGACTTCAGCGCTCAACGCCATGGCTGGCGGCGAGGACTGGTATGCCTACAAGGTGCAGGTTGATGCCTACCCCACGGGCGCAGGTTTGGTCTACATCGATACGGTTACGGTCGATGCATCAACCGTACAGTATGCAGAGAGCGTTGACCGTGAGTTCACCACCACCTCAACGCTGGCTTACGGTTATGCCCAGGCCAACGAAGGCTGGCAGTTCCTTGGCTTTATCAAGGACACGCTCGACATCAATGGCAACCGAATGAACGTCGAAGAAATCACCGATCCCGTCAGCACATGGGCTGACTACGTGACGCTGACACTCGACAAGGGCGTGACCAGCAAGCACATCGACGAAATCACCGGCGAGGAAGTGAGCGACGACTCGCTGACGGTAGCTGCCCAGATGCCTCTGGAGCCCAACAACTATTTCCGTGCTATCTTCACGCGCGTTGCCGTTCAGGTGAACGAGATGCAGACGGCCATGGGCACCGCCACCATCGACAAGCTGGTGAACAACATCGGCGACAAGGTGACGCTGACCGCTACGCCCGACAACGAGTTCTGCAAGTTTGAGAACTGGACACTCAACGGTGAAGTGGTTTCTACCGAGCCCACGCTGACCCTCGACGTGAACGAAGTAGCCACCTACGTGGCCAACTTCAGCGATTCGCGCACCGTGACCATCCACTTCCCCGAAGAGGGCGGCTATCAGGTGTGGTACAACAAGTATGGCTACGACCTGCACTACCAGCTCGAGTCCTATAGCCCCTATCTGTACTATTCCATGGACAACAGCACGGAACTCATCGACACCATGAGCACCGAGGGCCTGCGCGTGAGCCATCTGGCAGGCACCACCAGCGGCTACTTCATGGATGGCAAGAAGCCCTCTATCATCCATGGCTATGGCGACGTAACCATTTCGCCGGCATCGGGCCTGGAAGCCAGCGACGAAGAGGACAACTACTCGTGCTCCATGTTCCGCTGGAGCGGCGATGAGGGCGTGAAGGTCGACACACTGCCTACGACTAACGTCGAGAACGACCTGACCTACCTCTACTACACCTTCGACATCGACAAGATGCTGTTCAACCGTATCACGACGGGCACCATTGCCCCGAACCAGCTCTACATGCGCATCTTCGGCAACATGGTGGGCGTAGGCCTGGAGGCTCCTGAGGTGATCTACTTCAACGGAGAGGTCTTCAACGAGGCCGTTGCCGGCATTGCCACCATCGAAGCTCAGCAGAACTCGCAGCGCCGCGGCATCTTTACGCTCGACGGCCGTCAGGTAGTTGCTCCTGCCAAGAGCGGCATCTACGTGACTGATGGAAAGAAAATCGTGTATCGCAAGAAATAAACAATGAAAAAACTCTTGGTGCTTTCGGCTGTTGCCCTGCTCTGCGTTGCCTGTAAAGACAGCGCGCAGCAGAGCGACAGCTTTGTTATTACCGGGCAAGTGTGTCTGCCCGACGGCTATACGGCCGGGCTGGTCGTCGATACCGACACAGCCATGAGCGTGAGTCTCTGCGAAGATGTGGTCATCAAGGACGGCAAGTTCGTGATGACGGGAAAGGCAGACCGGCCGTACCCTGGCACACTGATGACCAACAATCTGGCACTGATAGAGCAGAACCACTGGCCCGTCGACTCCGTTCGCTGGACCTATAGCGAGGTGTTTGTGTCGAACGGCGAGCTGCAGTTCGTGCTCGACGACCTGAGCGGCGACGAACCGAAAGGCCGCCTCACGGGCACACAGGTTCAGGCCGACTTCAACGACCTGCTCGACAAAGGGGGGAAGCACGATGCCGACCCGTGGGCCTTCATCGAAAGCCATCCGCAGTCGGCCGTTTCCGTGTGGCTGGCCTGCCAGCTCACCGACCGCGCCTACAACCTGACGGCAGCGCAAGTGGCCCATCTTCAGCAGACCATCACGCAGTGTCCCGACGACACGGCCCGCTTCAACCGGCTGCAGCAGAAGCTCGAAGCCGCCAAAGTCACCGTGAAGGATGCGCCACTCGTGTCGCTTGAGCTCGTCGATACCGAGGGCAACACCAGCCAGCTCACCGACGTCATTCCCCACGACGGCCGCTATGTGCTCATCGACTTCTGGGCCTCCTGGTGCGGCATCTGCCTCTACTCCATGCCCGAGGTAGCGCAGATAGCAGCCGACTTCAAGGACCGTTTCTGCGTCGTGGGCGTGAGCATCGACACCGATGCCGACGCATGGCGCAAGGCCATGGAGAAGCATCCGGAGCCCTGGCCACAGTACTGCACCACCGAACAAGGCTATCAAGACCTCTTCACCAAGTATCAGGTGGGCCGAGGCGTGCCCTACTACCTGCTTGTTTCGCCCGAGGGCAAGGTGCTCTTCTCGCCCGAACGGCCCGACGAAGTGCGCAATTACCTGTCATCACTCAATAACAAACAGTAACAATACCTCAGATTAATGAAAAAACTACTATTCGCATGTGCATCGCTGCTCGTGATGGCAGCCTGCACCCAGAAACCCGCTACTACGGGCTACACCATCAGTGGCACCGCCGAGGGAACCGAAGACGGCGACACCGTGTTCCTCTGCGAGATGCAGGGATTCTTCAGCATGGTTCCGCTCGACACAGCCATCATCCAGGACGGAAAATTCGAGTTCAAGGGCGAGACCGAAGGCGCCTCCCTGCGCTTCCTGCTGCCCATTCACAAAGGCGAGCCCACCACCTTCGCCCAGATTATCCTTGAAAACGCCGAGATTAAGGCTCAGCTGGTGAAGGGCGAGGGCGAGAGCAAGATTGAGGGCGGCCCCAATGCCAAGCTCTATGCCGAATACACAGAGGGCGAAAAGGTGTTCAACGAGCAGATGGAGAAGCCATGGCGTGCCTCGATGGACAGCACTCTCACCGAAGAAGAGCGCAATGCCGCCAAGGCTACCGTCGACTCGCTGCAGCAGCTGCTCACCGACTATCACAAGAAGTTCATCACCGACCACGTGCCCTCGGCACTGAGCGACATGCTGCTGGCCTACAACATTCAGAACTATACCGACGAGGAGCTCGAGGAGCTGCTGAAGCTCTTTGGCGAAAAACAGCCCGACTACCCCGTCTATAAGGCCATCATGGCCGAGCGCGCGGCCACCGCTGCCACCACCATAGGCCATGAATACACCGACTTCGAGATGCCTTCGGCCGACGGCAAGGCGATGAAAATCAGCGATTTCGTAGGCAAGTCGCCCCTGGTGCTCGTCGACTTCTGGGCCTCCTGGTGCGGCCCCTGCCGCGCTGAAATGCCCCACGTGCTGAAGGCCTATGAGCAGTATCACCAGCAAGGCTTCGAAATCGTGGGCGTCTCGCTCGACAACAACAAGGACGCCTGGCTCAAGGCCATCGACCAGCTGAAGCTGCCCTGGCCGCAGATGAGCGACCTGAAGGGCTGGGAGAGCGAGGGAGCGAAGAAGTACAACGTGCGCTCCATTCCCGCCAACGTGCTGCTCGACAAGGACGGCAAGATTGTAGCCAAAGACCTGCGAGGCGAGGAGTTAGCCGAGCGAGTAGGTCAGCTTTTGCAGTAACAGCCGCATCACCTCCGCTGCGTTTTGTATCGAAACGCAGCACGTTTCCTATCCAAACGCCTTCCGTTTCCTATCAAAACGGAAGGCGTTTCCATACGAAACGCATCGGCAACTTTTGTAATGCCGACGTGTCAAAAGCATCCAAGGCATGCTCGTTTTTAGTTACTTTAACCTAAAAAAGCGGTGTGTGCGCACAAAAAATCGCATCTCTTCACACTAAACTCTCAACTTTTTTGTACCTTTGCAGCCGTAAAAAGAATATATTCACATTTTAAATAGGTATAAAAACAATTATGGCAAAGTTAGATTTGACACAGTACGGCATCACCGGTAGCACCGTGATTGCCCACAATCCGTCGTATGAGTACCTCTTCGAAGAGGAGACAAAGGCTGGTCTGACCGGTTTCGACAAGGGTCAGAACACCGAGCTGAACGCTGTAAACGTGATGACTGGTATCTACACCGGTCGTTCGCCTAAGGACAAGTATATCGTAGACGATGCCCAGAGCCACGACAAAGTATGGTGGACTTCTGAGGAATACAAGAACGACAACCACCCCATGAGCGAGGAAGTATGGGCCAAGGTGAAGGATATCGCCATCAAGGAGCTCTGCAACAAGGAGCTGTACGTGGTCGACGCCTTCTGCGGTGCCAACGAGGCAACCCGTCTGGCCGTGCGCTTCATCGTTGAGGTAGCCTGGCAGGCTCACTTCGTGAAGAACATGTTCATCCAGCCCACCGCTGAGGAGCTCGAGAACTTCAAGCCTAACTTCGTCATCTACAACGCCTCGAAGGCAAAGGTAGAGAACTACAAGGAGCTGGGTCTGAACTCTGAGACCTGCGTGGCCTTCAACACCACCAGCCGCGAGCAGTGCATCATCAACACCTGGTACGGCGGCGAGATGAAGAAGGGCATGTTCTCTATGCAGAACTACTACCTGCCCCTGCAGGGCATCGCTTCGATGCACTGCTCGGCCAACACCGACATGGAGGGTAAGAACACCGCTATCTTCTTCGGTCTCTCTGGCACCGGTAAGACCACCCTCTCTACCGACCCGAAGCGCCTGCTCATCGGCGACGACGAGCACGGATGGGACGACGAGGGCGTGTTCAACCTCGAGGGCGGCTGCTATGCTAAGGTTATCAACCTCGACAAGGAGTCGGAGCCCGACATCTACAACGCTATCCGCCGCAACGCCCTGCTCGAGAACGTCACCGTAGCAGCCGACGGCAAGATCGACTTCGCCGACAAGAGCGTCACCGAGAACACCCGCGTCAGCTACCCCATTGAGCACATCGAGAAGATTGCCAAGAAGGTGAATGGCAAGAGCGCCGGCCCCGATGCACAGAACGTCATCTTCCTCTCGGCCGATGCCTTCGGCGTGCTGCCTCCCGTGAGCATCCTCACCCCCGAGCAGACGAAGTACTACTTCCTCTCTGGCTTCACCGCTAAGCTCGCCGGCACAGAGCGCGGCATCACCGAGCCCACGCCTACCTTCAGCGCCTGCTTCGGCCAGGCCTTCCTCGAGCTGCACCCCACGAAGTATGCTGAGGAGCTCGTGAAGAAGATGGAGAAGAGCGGTGCCAAGGCTTATCTCGTGAACACCGGTTGGAACGGTACCGGCAAGCGAATCTCTATCCGCGACACCCGCGGCATCATCGATGCCATCCTGGGCGGCGCCATCCTGAAGGCTCCCACGAAGAAGATTCCTTACTTCGACTTCGAGGTGCCCACAGAGCTCGAGGGCGTAGACACCAACATCCTTGACCCCCGCGACACTTATGCCGACGCTGCTGAGTGGAACAAGAAGGCCGAGGACCTGGCTGCCCGCTTCATCAAGAACTTCAAGAAGTACGAAGGCAACGAAGCCGGCAAGGCTCTCGTCGCTGCAGGACCGAAACTGTAAGGTTGAGGTCAGCAGCAACGAACATTCTTTGCTCGTCGCTGCAGGATCGAAGCTTTAATCACTTCGAAAAAAATATTAAGAAAGCTGCGCTCCCGAAAGCGCAGCTTTCTTTTTTTGCCATCAAGCGTCAAGTCCCCGCCTTTCGGCAGTGAATCCAGCAAAGGTGCAAATTCCAAACCCACGTCCCGTCACCCATCATTAGTATTTATGCCGTGACGCTGGTGCGGCCCCAGCACTTTGTCGATAACCGGACCTACAAAACGCGAAAAAAGCTCTCTCACATGAAATATTCCTCCAAAAGGAGTGATTTTCTCAGATTTTATGCTTACCTTTGCCATGTCATTGGTGATTTTGCTTGTCTTTAAACGCAGCACTAAGGTAAGTGAAAAATCTGACATGGCAAAATCCTGAGCCGCTCGGCTTTGCCGCTTCGCGCGTCGAAGAACATTTTGTTGCTCAGGCACTTATAAAGATAGTTAAACAAAAGTGCTGCGGAATTTAGGAGAATGAGAAAACTAATATTATCAACCATCATGCTTGTGCTCGTTGCTTTGACGGGGCAGGCAAAAGAAAAAGAGATTGTGTGGGAGCTGCCAACGACTGAGTTTGGAACCAGTTATGGCGACGGATTCTTCAATCTGTCGTTAGACGTGACGAAGGTGGAGCTGAAGGCCGACGAAACGGTGGTGTATATCACCGTGATGCAGCGTTCGGACTATGACGGCTACTGGTTCCGGTTTGCAAACGACACCTACCTGAAGGTGGGCGACAAGCGTTACACGGTGGTTAAGGCCGACGGTATCGAGCTCGACAAACAACTCCAGACGGGCAAGGACTTCAAAACCGATGTGGCGTTCCACTTCCCACCGCTGCCCAAGGGTACCAAGGTGTTCGACTTCATTGAGGGTGATGGTCAGGGGGCTTTCCAAATCAAGGGCATCAAGCCTGTGGAGGAGCGCTGGAAGCAGCTGCTGCCCTCGTATTGGCGCGACGAGCTGGGCGACTGGAAGATTGCCTTCCTGGAGGATTGCGCCATCTATGACTGCCAGTTCTGGACCTACAAGCAGCGCGATATAAACCCCAAGACGAGCGAGGCCCAGATGGTGCTCACCAACGGCAACAAGGAACTGAAGGTCGCCATCGGCAAGAATAAGAACGGTATGCGCACGATGCAAATCGGCAATCAGAAGGTGGCCTACACGATGATTACCAGCCGTTTTCTGGCCGATTACCCCATGAAGGACACGCGTCCCGATTTTGTCGATACGGACAACAAGGAGGATACCGTGACCATAGTGGGCTGGATCAAGGATATGCCAGAACATTTCAAAAAACAGAAAACCTTCGACTTCAATTACCAGTATATCTTTACCGACAATCAGATGACAACCTATGCTGACTTGGACGAACAGGGACGCTTCACGGCGAAGATACCTGTGATGAACAGTACAGAATTCTTCTGTGACTGGCAACGCTGTTTCGTGCGCACAATGCTGGAGCCTGGCAAGACCTATTTCCTGCTCTACGACTTCAAGGAGGG
>CACXYH010000051.1 GCA_902771785.1 uncultured Prevotellaceae bacterium | reverse complement strand
TTTCAGTGACTTAGCGGATTAATCTGTTGGGGTACTCGGACTCGAACCAAGAATGACAGGACCAGAATCTGTAGTGTTACCATTACACCATACCCCAATTCCTTTGTGCAAACGAACCATTTCGTTTTTGCGGTTGCAAAGGTACTACTTTTTTGCGAACCACCAAAACTTTTGAGCACTTTTTTATTAAAATCATCAAAAAAAAGTAGATATTTAGCAGTTAATCGAATAAAAACCGCTACCTTTGCACCCAATAACACATTATTATTATTAATGGAACAAACAAATCATTTAGTTGACACCATCATCAAGGGAATACAAGAAAAGAAAGGAACGGACATTGTAGTGGCCGACCTGAACGGTATAGACGGCACCATCTGCCGATATTTTGTAGTATGCCAAGGCAACTCGCCTACCCAGGTCGACGCTATTGTTGACTCCATCGCCGATATGGCCCGCGAACAGGGCGAGAAACCAGCACACATCGTAGGACGTGAAAACGCACAGTGGGTAGCCATGGACTATGGCGACATACTGGTGCATGTCTTTCTGCCAGACGTCAGGCAATACTACGACCTGGAGCACCTTTGGGCCGACGCCAAACTGAACGTGATTCCCAACTTAGACTAAAAAGCTACTATGGAACAGCAAAAACAAAAGGACAAAGGACCGAAGATGCCTCGGTTCAATATGAGTTGGTTCTACATTCTGGCCATTGCCTCGCTGGCACTGTTCTGGATGACGGATGGCATGAAGGAGCCGATGCAAAAGATACAGACCGAGACGACATACACAGAATTCAAGGTGCTGGTAGACAGCGGTTATGCATCGCGCATCGTGGTCGACAAGACGCACGGTTCACTCAAGATGTATGTCAAAGCAGAGAACATTCGCGACGTGTTCAAGAAGGGTGCTGACCAGGTGGGCAACGAACCCTACCTGAACGTAGAGTATGGCAGCATCGAAAATTTGGAAAAATTCATCGATTCAGAGCGCGAGAAAGGCAAATTCTCGGGCAAGCTGTCGTTCGAGCACCCCGCTGAGAACGGTTTCCTCACTTCACTCATCTACAATCTTCTGCCCATATTCCTCATTGTAGCCGTATGGATGTTCTTCATGCGCCGCATGGGCAGCGGTGGAGGTGCCGGCTTCGGTGGAGGCATCTTCAACGTAGGCAAGTCGAAGGCACAGATGTATGAGAAGGGAGGCGATCTGGGTATCACCTTCAAGGACGTTGCCGGACAGGCTGGAGCCAAGCAGGAGATGCAAGAAATCGTAGACTTTCTGAAGAACCCGAAGAAATATACTGAGCTGGGTGGTAAGATTCCCAAGGGCGCATTGCTCGTAGGACCTCCGGGAACCGGTAAGACGCTGCTGGCCAAGGCCGTTGCCGGCGAGGCTGGTGTGCCGTTCTTCTCGATGTCGGGTAGCGACTTCGTCGAAATGTTCGTGGGCGTTGGAGCTTCTCGCGTACGCGATTTGTTCGACAAAGCCAAGTCGAAAGCACCCTGCATCATCTTCATCGATGAGATTGATGCCGTGGGTCGAGCCCGTTCGAAGAACCCCGCCATGGGTGGAAACGACGAGCGCGAGAACACGCTGAACGCCCTGCTCACCGAGATGGACGGCTTCGGCACCAACAGCGGCATCATCACGCTGGCCGCCACCAACCGCGCCGACATGCTCGACTCGGCCCTGCTGCGTGCCGGACGTTTTGACCGACAGATACACGTAGACCTGCCTGACCTTAACGAACGCAAGGAAGTGTTCATGGTTCATCTGAAACCGCTGAAGCTCGACGAGAGCCTCGACATAGACTTCCTGGCTCGCCAGACGCCTGGTTTCTCAGGAGCCGACATCGCCAACGTATGCAATGAGGCAGCCCTGATAGCTGCTCGCCACAACCGCGAGAAGGTTGGCAAGCAGGACTTCCTCGACGCTGTAGACCGCATCATCGGTGGTCTGGAGAAGAAGACGAAGGTAATGACCGAGAGCGAAAAGCGCTCCATCGCCATCCATGAGGCCGGCCACGCCACCATTTCATGGTTCACGGAGTTTGCAAATCCGCTCGTCAAGGTGTCGATAGTGCCACGCGGACAGGCCCTGGGTGCTGCCTGGTACCTTCCCGAAGAGCGCGTATTGCAGACGAAGGAAGCCATGCTCGACGAGATGTGCTCACTCTTAGGCGGTCGTGCCGCCGAGGAACTGTTCATCGGCCACATCTCGACAGGTGCCATGAACGACCTGGAGCGCACCACGAAGCAGGCTTACGGCATGATAGCCTATGCCGGCATGGGCGAGAAACTGCCCAATGTGTGCTACTATAATAACAGCGAATACAGCTTCCAGCGCCCCTACTCTGAGACTACGGCCAAAATCATGGACGACGAAGTGCTGAAGATGATCAACGAGCAGTACGAGCGCGCCAAGCAGATACTCACAGAGCACAAGGACGGACACGCCCAGCTGGCCCAGCTTCTGGTGGAGCGCGAAGTGATTTTCGCAGAAGATGTCGAGAAGATTTTCGGCAAGCGTCCCTGGACCAGTCGTGCCGAAGAACTGCTCGAAGCCCAGATGCGTGCCGATGCAGAACGAATGGCAGAGGAACGCGAGCGCCAATTAGAGGCTAAAGCCCAGGAAAGCGAAAGCTCTGATAGCGAAAGCTCAGATAACGATAGTTCAGATAACAATAGTTCAGAAAACAATTCATAACGCATTGATATGAAGAATTTCATTATAAGGACCATTACGGGTGTGATTTTTGTGGCCGCGATTGTGGCATGTTTCCTCAATCCGCAAGCCATGGTATTCCTGTTTGCGCTGGTCACGGGCCTCACCATCTGGGAGTTCTGCGGCCTGGTGAACGAACGCGAGAACGTGCAGATCAACCGTTTCATCTGCACCGTTGCCGGCGTCTATCTGTTTCTCGCTATGGCCGGCTACAACAGCGGACTCACTCCCTCAACGGTTTTCATCCCTTATCTCGTGAGCATCGTCTATCTGTTTGTGGCCGAGCTCTACCTGAAGCAGCCCGACCCCATCAACGATTGGGCCTACACCATGCTGTCGCAGCTCTACATCGCCCTACCCTTCTCGCTGCTCAACGTGCTGGCCTTCACAGCCACACCCGACGACAACGTGGCCTTCAACACCCTGCTTCCGCTCTCCGTATTCATTTTCCTCTGGATGAACGACACGGGCGCTTACTGCATAGGCTCGCTGTTAGGGCGCAACAAGCTCTTCCCCCGCATCTCTCCAGGAAAGTCGTGGGAGGGTTCCATCGGTGGCGCCGTCGTAGTGCTGCTCGTGGCTTGGGGCATTGGCACCTTAGACAACATCCAGCCCGCCGACATCAGCTACACATGGCTGTCGCAAGGCATGCTCTCTATACCCGAATGGCTGGGACTGGGACTGACCGTCGTTGTCTTCGGCACTTGGGGCGACCTTGTAGAGAGCCTCTTCAAGCGCACCTTAGGCATAAAAGACAGCGGGAGCATACTGCCCGGACACGGGGGTATGCTCGACCGCTTTGACTCTTCGCTGCTGGCAATCCCCGCAGCTGTCGTCTACCTCTACACGCTGACGCTTATCTAAAAGCACGCTGTTAGAAATTCCACTTCACAGCCAGCGTGGGGTTGACGAAGAACGTCTTGCCGTTGTAGGTGTTGTAGACGAAGTTGTCGCTGATTTCCCACTCTGTGCCCACGCTGAAGTGTTCCGTTGCATTATACCAGAACTGCGGCTCGGCCAGGATCACCAACTGGCCGTGACCGTTGGCTTTCTCGCCTCGCCAGAGGTCGACGAAGCCTGAGAATGTGCACTTCTTATTGGCAAACGTTGTGCTCCACACGCCAGTCAGCTGGAAGCTGTGGTAGGCATTCGTGTAGTTGTAGCTCTTGAAGAAGCGCTTATACATGAGCTGCACGCTGTAGGTTGTCGAGAAGTCGGCATTGTGTCCGTTCCAGGCACCACCCAGCAAAGCACTCTGCTGAAAACTGCCGAAGCGGTTCAGTCCGCCGTCGTACTCCACGTGGGCAGCAAATCCCTTCTTGCCAATGTTGAACTCGCGCGAAATCTCGGTATAGGCTCCCTCCACGAACTTACGGCTGAAGTCTACATCGACGAAATAGAACCACGAGCCCCATTTGTCGGCCTTAAACTGTTCGAGGGTCATCGTCACTTTCTGGCGTCCGGCCTCCTCGTCAGGATAGAGGTTACGTCCCAGATCATAGTGTAGTTGCACGTTCTGTGCCTGTGCGGTGAGAGCAGCTACTGCCAGCAATCCGCTAAATAAGAGCTTTTTCATACTATTTTCACTTTTCACTTTTCACTATTCCCTTAAATCAAACCATCGGTTTATTTTTGATTCAATAGTTTCACCATCGTTTCTGCAGCCTTCACCGGCGCACGGCTCTCACCCAGCCTGCGGCGCACCTCGGCATAGCCATCGAGCATCTGCTGGCGGGCCGTTCCGCTAAGAATGCGTTGCAGCTCGGCCTTTATATTATATATAGAAAAGGTGTCGGCCACCAGCTCGGTCACCACTTCGCGGTCGGCCACGAGGTTCACGAGCGACACATACTCCACCTTCAGCACCCGTTTCCTGAGCCAGCCGATGAGCTTCGGCAGCGGCGTCTCGTAGCACACCACCTGCGGCACATTGAAGCAGCACGCCTCGAGCGTGGCCGTGCCGCTGGTGACGAGGGCTGCATGCGCATTGGCCAGCAGGTCGTAGGTCTGTCCGTACACCACCTTCACATCGTAGCCCTCCACGAACTGCCCATAGTAATCACGGTCAATGCCGGGCGCTCCCGCTACGACCATCGTGTAGTCGGCGCAGTCCTTCGTAGCCTCGAGCATGGCGGGCAGGTTGTCTTTGATTTCCTGTCGGCGGCTTCCGCAGAGCAGCGCCACGATGGGCTTCTCAGCAGGAATGTCGTTGAGCTTGTAAAATCTGTCGCGCCCCTCGTCGGCAGTCGCGAGGAAACCGTCCACCTCCTCCTTCGTCGGATTGCCCACGTAGTGAATCGGGTAATGGTGCTTGCCCTCGAAGAAGCTCACCTCGAAGGGCAGAATAGAGAAGAGCTCATCCACATCGCGGCGGATGTTCTTGATGCGATACTCCTTCCAGGCCCATATCTTGGGCGAAATATAGTAGTAGACAGGACACAGCCCCTGCTTCTTCACATACTTGGCGATGTCGAGATTGAAGCCAGGATAGTCAACGAGTATCACCACGTCGGGACGCCACTCGGCGATGTCCTGCTTGCATTTGCGCATGTTGCTCAGAATGGTGGGCAGATGCAGCAGCACGGGCACGAAGCCCATGTAGGCCAGCTCGCGGTAGTGCTTCACGCGAGTGCCCCCCTCGGCCGCCATCAGGTCGCCGCCGAAGAAGCGGAACTGAGCCGCCGCGTCGGCGTCCTTCAGCGCCCGCATCAGCCGCGACGCATGCAGGTCGCCGCTGGCCTCTCCTGCTATCAGGTAGTATTTCATCGGTTTCGTCGTTTCGGTTATCAGAACTGCCAGCCGCGCATCTGCTCCAGCAGCGCGTAGCTTGTCAGGTCAATCTGCGTGGGAGTGATGGCCACGTAACCATGCTCCAGCGCCCAGCGGTCGGTATCGTCGGCCTCCGGCTCGTCGCTGCGGTAGTTGCCCACCATCCAGTAGTAGTAGCCGCCGCGCGGATGCTCGCGCCGCCTCACCTCGTTGAACCACGTACCCTGAGCCATCCGGCAGGCGCGCACGCCGCGGAACGACGGCGCAAGGGGGAAGTTCACGTTGAGGCAGGAGCCCACGGGCAGGCCCTCGCGAAGAATGCGCTCCGTGAGCTTCTGCACGTAAGGACGCATCGGCTCGAAGTCGGCATCCTCACTATGGTCGCACAGCGAGTAGGCAATCGAGGGAATATACTTCATGCAGCCCTCGAGCACCACGCCCATCGTGCCCGAATAGTGGGCGTTCACCGACGAGTTGTCGCCGTGGTTGATGCCTCCGAGCACCAGGTCGGGCTTGCGGTCGACCAGCTGCGAGAGTGCCATTTTCACGCAGTCGGTAGGCGTTCCGTTGCACGACCACACCTCAAGTCCCTCCTCCTCGTGCCGTTTTTTCAGCATGAGGGGTATCGATGCCGAGAAAGCACATGAGAAACCCGAGCGTCCTGCATCAGGAGCGCACACCAGCACATCGCCTAAGTGGCGAACCATATCAGCCAGACAGCGAATGCCCTTCGACTGATAGCCGTCATCGTTCGAAATAAGAATGAGCGGTCTTTTCTTCTTTTCATCCATTGGCTTGCAAAGGTAGCGATTGTTTTCTGAACTGCCAAAACATTTCCTTTTTTTTTGTGCTCATCCGCCCAAGCAGCCCCTCTCAAAAGCCTCCCCACCCTGCTACCGCCGCCTCGCAGCCCTCGAGCCGGCAGTTCGTGACCCTCGAGCCGGCAGTAGGAGCCCCACGAACCGGCACCTCGAGCCTCACGAACCGGCACCTCGAGCCCCACGAACTGCCGGCTCGAGACCCGAGGCGGAACCAGCCAAGCAGATTCACGGCACTAATCGCCCCGATTCATCCGACAAATCCACCCGATTCACGGCACTAATCCACCCGATTCACGGCACTAATCCACCCGATTCACGGAGCCAATCCACTCGATAAGATCTTATACTGTGCTGGAATGCATTTTTCCGCAAAATGCGTTTTGTATGGAAACGGTATGCGTTTTGGCACAAAACGGCGGGCGTTTTGATACAAAACGGAATGCGTTTTGGCACAAAACGGAAAACGTTTTGGCACAAAACGGAATGCGTTGCATGCACAATGGCGGAAGCTGCCGAGTTAACGAAATGGGATGGAACCAAAAAGAAAGGACTTGGGGGGTAATGAAGTCCGAAACATACCTGAAAGATGCGGATAAATACTGCATCTTTCATTTCCGTAGACTTAATAAACTCTAAAAAACAAGCAAATATTATTTTGATTGAAGATTTTTCACTAACTTTACACCCAAACTATAAATTTGAAATGTATGCAAGACGTAAATCGCCTGAAATTAGTGCTGGTAGAACAAAAAATGGTGTACCAACTCTTCACAACCAGACATTGAAACCCTTGCAAAGATAGCGAAGCTATTAGAAGTCGGTGTAGAGGAATTGTACAATAAGAAGTTCATGGAGTCTGTATGGCTTCGTCAAGTTACCTGATGTGGATGTGATATCCGAGTATAGGCGTAGCATAGGCAGAGTATAGGCGGAGCGTAAAGCGAGTTTATACCCTCTGAGATGGCTCGAAGACGATTCGTAGATGGCTCGTAGAAGGAAGAAGGATAGAAGAGAACAAGAAGATAAAGACAATATGCAAGAAGTGAATATCTTACATGAGAACGAGAAGCGCTATCCGAGGTTCAATGGCTTTGGAGAGATGCTGTTTTGGTCGTATGCAAACCTGCAGATGCTTGTTGCTGCGAACAACATGGGGAAAGCCACATACGACCGTCAATGTTACATGATTCGCGCTAAAGCGTTCAAAGCATACAAGGAGGGACGCTGGCAAATAAACGACCTGTTCAAAAACAATATTTGGAAAATGCAATCTGACAGTTTCTGCTTGTACTGCGGTAAAGAAGTGGACAGCAAACAAGACCTGACCGTTGACCACATATTTCCTCGCAGCAAGGGCGGTACTAACGACATGGACAACATCATGTTCGTTTGTAAGCAATGCAATTCATCTAAGCGCGATACCGACTTGCTGGAATGGTATTTTGAGAAAAAGCAAATGTTTCCTCCGATTCATATTCTGGCTCATTATCTGAAGAATATCTATCTTTACGCAAAGGACAACGATCTTCTTGGCAAACATCGCGAAGAGATGGAGCGGATGATGTTGCCGTTCAACTATAGGTATATCCCGCTAGATTATCCACAACCAGAGTATTTTAAGTAAAACAATAAAACTGATAGATATGAGAATACTTTTTTTTGATACTGAGACTTCGGGATTAGATCCACAATGGAATGTTATTCTTCAGCTTTCATATCAGATTGTAGATTCTGATTCATGGGCTACATTAAAAAGTGTGAACCACTATTTCTCGTGGCCTGAGAATAAAGCAAGGGTCACTTATGGGGCTATAGAGGTAAATGGTTTGACTGAAGAATTTTTAGCTGGTAAAAAACTATCGGACAGGAAAAATGCTCTTGAAGAGTTCGTGAAAGATAAGGATTCTTGCGAGTTGCTTGTTGCTCACAATTTAGAATTTGATAAAAAGTTTATTATAGCATCATGTCGAGAAGAAGGTGTAAAATTCGCAAATAGCGGTTGGTCAAAGTCGTACGACACAATGAAACGTACAACTAATTTTTGTCAGATTCCTAAGGATTGGGGAAATGGCTACAAATGGCCTAAACTAACAGAGTTGGCAGATTGTCTTGGCGTAGACTATTCTAAAATTGCTCTTCACGATAGTTCTGGAGATGTAGAGTTGACAAAACTCTGTTTCGAGGGAATTGTCGCAGAAGGATTATGTAATCTTTACGACATTGCTAATATTCCAAGAAACCTTATCTTGCGTGTGGAAAGTCCTGATGATATCCGTATTGAAACTGAAGACGGAGAACTTGCAGACGAAAAGTTTTTTAAGGACTACTTTGGCTTGTCTAAAAAGACGTATAATATTGCTCGTCAAGAATTGATAATCCAATGGGCAGAAGAGAGAGAGGAAGAAAGAAATGACCTGATTCAAATATATCGTAAGTCGCCTAAGATAAAAAGAGAAGAGGATTATAGAAACGAAATAGAAGAAATAAAGCCAAATCTATACGTAAGAAAATCTTTTGACGAGCAACCTCCTTCTAAAGATAAGATTCAGCAAGAATTGGAGCAGGAGGCCGAACGTGAAATTTCATCTTGGATGTTTTGGACGGTAAAGAAAAAACGTCTGGAATATGTCAATAGCCGTTTGAATCAATGCTATCAGGAACAACTTGACTCATATAATCAAAGGCTTGCCCAGCATGAAGCACATGAGGACAAAGTAGAAGAAGAGTATAACTTACAAAGTCAAAAAAGATGTGAGGAGCACAAAAGTTGGCTGGTATCTCTTATTGAGGGAAAGAATTCGAGTCTTGAAAAAGAGCTAGTTCACGTACCTGAACTTATGGGCCTTTCTTTTCCATATCATATTGAATCAACTCTTAATGGGAAAGCTGTCGACATAAGCCTTTTGCTTCCACAGCCAAAAGATTTACCTAACTTGGAAGGTGTACGTTTGGCCAGTGGAAATTATAAAATCAAGGAGATACCAGACAAGAACAAGAAAATAGATTACTCTAATTGGGTTTGGGGAATCTCATTCTATGTGGCTGCCTACTATTTTAATATCTCGCCCCAAATAGAACAGGTTAGTATTGAAGGACATGTCAATACCGAAGATTCCAATAATTTATCCTTGTACAACATTGTTTTTGAAAGAGAAAAATACAGCTCTTTGAACTTAGAGGATATGGAAATCGATGATGCATTGTCAATGTTCGACACCAAGAACAAAATGACTAAGGAAGTTTTAGCGCAATTATTTGTTGTGAAAGAAAAAGAGGGGAAGCAAGAAAGAAATAGTGCCATCAGTCTTAATAAAGACCCTCGCTTTACAAAAGAAGCTATAGATTTATGGAGTCTTACTTCACCTATCAAAGACTTTGCAGATAATTATGAAATCTGGGAAGCCAACTTCTATACTGTCTATGAGACTTTAGGTGATGATTTCAAGGGAAGTATCTTCGGCTATGTTGAACCCAAAGAGAATGAAGACTATAGTGTAGTGTATGCTTCTGGTCGTTATAAACTTACTGCATTTACTCCAATGGGAGAACCTATCCAACAACTTGATGCCATTGCCGATAAGTTTGTTCAATGGGTGGGCATTCATAGATGTCCATTTGTCGGCTATGTTTATAAGAAAGATAAAACTTCTCTACCTGAAGGTGTTGCTTGGATAATAGCTCCTAAGAATAGAGAGCAAGTTCTCTCATGCGCTTCTGCATTCTATAAACGAAGAAAGAAAAAGAAAGAGATTCCAAATATTATTGATTTATCAACGTATTTGGAGAACAGTAACTCTATTGGAGAGGTTACAGATTCTGCATCTTTTGTTCCTTTACGGAAAAGGATGATGGAAGGAAAGACAAGACCTTCTGCGACAAAGAAAAGGATTGAAGAGTATAGGGCAACTGCTCCAGAATTAACCAATGAAATGTTGGTAGAAGCTATTAGAATAAAATACAATGACTTCTTTATTGACAATGAAGAAGTGGCTATTGAGGCAATAAAGGAGACTTATAGAAACGAACTCCCGCTTACAATGGAGAACGTGATGCAGCAATTGGAATATCTTATTGAGGATCGAAGACTGTTACAATTCTATAAGGAACTTCAACATATTTATTCTCAAGAAGCGCAGGAAATTAGAGCAAAAGCAGATAAAGTTATTGAGGATATTTACACGGAAGCTTGTAAACGTACCTGTAGGTTAAGTGAGTTTGCAGACAAGGAAGTCCTAGATTACTTTAACAATGAAAGTTATAAGCATAGAGAAGATATGTCTCTTGCAGACAAACTCAATAACCTATGCTGTAATTATCATTGCCGAGTTAAGGGTATTGTTTCTTGTTATCCCAACAACTTCCCTCCATTTAAGCCACAACAAGATGGAGAAGATGTCATTTTCGTGAATAAAATGAACTAGAGTATTATACGCTTTAGGGCAAAAAGAAATGTTTATGCCGAGACGTATCCATTTGAAGATTAAAGAGAATATGAAGATTAAGGATCTAATAGAAGAGGGACAGGCTATTAAGAATACGCAACCAAAGGGTGGGTATTATCATGATATTCCAGACAAGCAAAGGTATTATACTTGGACAAATAACATTGAAACATTTCTTGAAGACATCAAGTTTGCACGGTCAAGGATAAACCAATTCAAATTTTATGCATTGAATTTCCATTTTGACGAAATGTTGGGGATGTTACAGTCTATTCAAGATAATAGCCAGAATGAGGAAGCTGTTAGAATTAGTGACAAGTCACAGATTGCAGTCACGAATGATGACCTCAATAATATCAATATCGAGAGTCTTATTCTCACTATCCGTGGGCAAAAAGTGATGGTCGACTTTGACCTGGCTATGCTCTATGGAGTCCTGAACAAACGCCTTAACGAACAAGTGAAACGTAATATAGAGCGCTTCCCTGATGATTTTATGTTCCAACTCACAAAAGATGAGTGGAATATGTTGCGGTCGCATATTGCGACTGCAAAAACACCGGAGGATGAGACCATTGCACTTTTGCGGTCGCAATTTGCGACCACAAAAAACCTTTCTAAGATCAGGACGCTCCCATATGCATTCACAAGAAATGGCATAGGAATGTTAAGTAGCGTACTGGGGTCTGAAACGGCAGTGGCTATGAATATACGAATCATGCGTGCATTTACTGCCAGCCAGCAAATCATGGAAAGTAACGCTCTCTTGTTCAAACGAGTTTTTCATTTGGAGCAACGCCAACAGGAAACAGATGAGAAAATCAGTGTTCTTATGACAAAAATGGACGATATATCGCCTAAGCTTTTGCCAGAGCAGATTTTTGCTACCGGCTGTGTATGGGATGCTTGGACATACGTTTCTGATTTGGTGAGAAGTGCCAAGAAGAGGATTGTGCTGATTGATAACTTTGTGGATGATCGTGTATTGTCACTCTTAGACAAGCGTGCAAACAATGTGGAGGCTACTATTCATAGCCGCTACTACGAATCGCTCCAAATAGACTTGAAAAAGCATAACGAACAGTATCGTGAAATCAAATTCAAACAACTACCACAAAAGAACCATGATAGGTTTTTGATTATTGACGATGAGGTCTATCTGCTTGGTGCAAGCGTGAAGGATATGGGGGTTGGCATGTGTGCAGTTACGAAGATGATGGTATCGCCAGAGACGATATTAGGCTATTTGAAAGGATAAGTTGCACAAGGATTAATGAGTCACGGAGTCAGGCACTTGATTTCTAATCATTGTGACACTAGGGACAGATACTCCGTCACGCTTCTGAGCATCAGGCAATTGAACAAGAAACGAAAACATTATAAGAATATGGCAAACGAAATAGAGAAGAGGAATGAGGCTTTTCTGATCTATCAGGATGAAAACGGGATTGCACGAGTCAATGTAAGATTCGAGGGCGAAGATGTGTGGCTGACCGTAGAGCAGATTATGGAATTGTTTGATGCCTCACAACAGGACGTAAGCTACCACATCAAACAGATTTATGCCGATGGTGAACAAGATGCGGAACGAACTCACAAAAAATTTTTGTTAGTTCGCCAGGAAGGTAACAGGAGTGTGCGGAGAAACATGAGCCACTACAACCTGGACATGATCATCGCTGTGGGCTATCGTGTGAAGTCACAGGTGGCTACTCGCTTCCGTCAGTGGGCGACACAACATCTGCGTGAATTTATCCAAAAGGGGTTTACGCTGGATGATGACAGGCTGAAAGGGAAAGGTAACAGGTATTTCCGTGAGTTGCTGCAACGTATTAGGGACATCCGAAGTAGTGAGCGCAACTACGGCGGCAGAGGTGATATATGAGCGTGTGGATGCAGAGAAGCCTATGGTGGGCATGACTAATTTTAAGGGTGATTATATCACCAAGGAGGATGTGCAGATTGCGAAGAACTATCTGACGGCAGAAGAACTGACGTACTTGAACCTGTTGGTATCACAGTATTTGGACTTTGCCGAAATTCAGGCTTTGCAGCAGATTCCTATGAGGATGGCGGAATGGATTGAGAAACTGGATAGTCTGATGACTCTCTCTGGCAGACAGTTATTGGTGGGCAAGGGAAGTATCAGTCATGAAGAGGCGAAAAAGAAGGCAATCGCTGAGTTTGAGAAGTATCGTAAGTTGGAGATGCTACAGTATGAAAGTGACTACGACAGGGCCATCAGAGAACTGATACAGAAAGAGAATAGCCTGCCAAAGAATGAGGGATGAATGAATCATGGGGAGGTACTCTGTCACGCATCTGAGCATCAGACAATTGAACAAGGAATATAATCGTTATAAATGATATGGCAAACGAAATAGAGAAAAGGAATGAGGCTTTCCTGATTTATCAGGATGAAAACGGAATTGCTCGAGTCAATGTTAGATTCGAGGGCGAGGATGTGTGGCTGACCGTAGGAGCAGATTATGGAACTTTTTGATGCTTCGCAACAAGACGCAAGACACGACGACCTGACCGCTGGTGGTGACGTTAAAAAAGCATAAAAGACGGTGGCCTGACGGTTGCCTTTGTTTGACTATCAGCAAATATTGCCTATCTTTGCAGGGTAATTTATGAAGAGTTGAACACTATACTTATTATTTATACATTAATTTACTAACTTTTACTTAACACATGAAGAAACTATTACTAATGTTGTTGGGAGGGGTACTGTTTGCAACACCTACCTTCGCCCAAGAAGAAGAGGATGTAACGAAGTACATCGCGAATGCTGGTTTCGATGAAGACCTGACCTTCCAGGCCAATGGAACCATGAAGGACATCGTCAAAAACGATGAATCGCTGAGTGACCGAAGCTGGGCTTACATCGCAGCCGACAGCACCGTCTATGCAAAGCCTAAGTCGACCAGCTCGCAGCAGCGCAAGGACGGCCGCAGCAAGCTCGACGCTGTGAACGGCTTTATTGGCCGAGTAGCTGGTTGGCAAATCGAGACCAATCAGGTTTTCCCCAAATGCGAGTGGGTGTATTTCGGAACGGTGCCTTATGCATTGGATCCTCAGGCAGTGCCCATCGCCGATGATGGCGACACCTATCTGCTGGTGCCCGCTAAGCCCGCAGACTTTGACACCGAAGACAACACGGGTTTTGCCTACCTGCGTGCAGGATGGGGCGGACGTGCTGTCTACAAGCAGGTGGTGAAGCTGCCTTGCGCCAAGTATCGTCTGGAATACTGGGCAATCAACATCAATCCCAACGGTAAGAACGGAAAGAACCTCTCGAAGGTAACCTGCCGCAAGGATGTATTTGCCGATGAAACCGGTTTCTCTGACACCGAGTGGACACTTCACCAGATTGAGTTCACCCCGACGTCTGAGTTCACCATCGAGTTTGGTTTCGAGTCATCGGGCGGTTCGAACAGCAACCCGTTCCTCTGCATCGACGGTATCAAGCTCTACAAGATTGGCGATGCCGATCCTCTCGAAATTCTTGAGGCTGACCTCAACGATGCTGCCGACGAGTGCGGTCTGCTGGCCTCTGACGCTGCAAACGCTGGCTTCAACAGCCTCTCTGCACTGCTGTCAGACTACAGCATGGAGATTGTCGACTTCACTGGCGGCGACCAGGAAACTATGGAGGCCGGACTGAAAGAGGCCAATGCAAAGATTGCCGAATACAAGAAAGTGCTGGCCGAGGCTGAAAACATCAACGCCGTTCTGGCTAAGATGGACAAGCTGCTGCAGACCACCAACTTCAAGGGTAAGGCTGAATTTGAGGCTACCTACATGAGACTGCTCAACCTGAAGGAGAACGACAACCCCGACGCGCTGCCGGAAAACCTCGTAGAGCAGATGCTGAACATCGTTGCTGAAGGCAACCAGGCCATTAAGGACTACTACATGACGCAGGAAGGCAGCGTAGAGAACCCTGCCGACTTCACCATCTTCATCCAGAACCCCTGGTTCATCAATACCGCTGCCGAGCCTACCTTCGAGGATGAGGGGTGGTTTTTCCCCAACGCATTGAAGGAAGACGGAACAAGCAACTACACCGAGGGCAGCGCTTCGAGCCCCGACCTGAACAGCACGGGCTGGTATGTTGCCGGTGCATCGGGTGGCGATCAGCGCCTGAACTGGCAGCGCGGACGCAGCTGCTGGAACGCTTGGAACAACAACTACACCACCACACTCGCCGTGGCTCAGGACATCACCGGCATTCCTAACGGTTACTACACCGTTTCGGCCGACCTGATCACGCAGAGTGGCTGCAACAACAGCACACAGCGCGTATTTGCACAGAGCACTGCCGAGAAGAAGACTTCTACTGCCGCTCTGACCACCGAAGGCTGGGACGAGAGCCTGTGGGAGACCGTCAGCATGACTGCTGAGGACAAGGTGCTCGTAGTCGACAATAAGATCACCATCGGTGCCGAGGGTACTGGTAGCGGTGAAGGCGCTACTGGCTGGTTCCTGGCCACCAACTTCCACCTCTACTATCTGGGCGAGGCTCCTGTCGAGGCACTGAAGGAAGCCTTCGACGCTAAGGTTGTTGCCGCCAAGGAGATGGCCGACAAGATCACGTTCAATGCCGACCGCGTTGCCATCAACGACTCGATTGCCAAGTTTGCCGCTTACGACAACTACGTAGAGGGTCTCGCCGGCCTGGCTGCTACCATCGCCGACGCTCAGAAGAGCATCAACAAGTATGAAGAGTATGTTCCCGCTGACGGAACCATCGACGGCAAGACCATTCCTACCGTGCAGACGACGCTGAAGAAAAACGGCGGCGAAGGCTACGGTGCTGCCGAGGAAATCGTTGAGTTCGCCTACAACTACGTCACCAACTGGGTGAAGGGCGACACTGCTACCTACACCAAGTTCGACGAAGTGGTGAACGTGCTGAAGAACTACCTGAACACCTATACGCCGGTCTACAACAAGGCTGCCGAGGTTTCTGCCGCTGCTTCTGCTGCCGGCCAGGAGGCCCTGAACGGTCTGATGGAAGAGCAGAAGAAGGCTATGGTGGCTGAGGTCATCGACCTGAACACCATCAACGAGTTCGTGAAGACGCTCAACACGGTTATCAACATGGTTGAGAAGCGTAACATCTACGACGACAAGAACGCTACCGACTACACCCTCTTCATCAAGAACCCGAACGCAGAAGCTACCGACGGTTGGGACTTCGTAATGGGTAACGGCGACGGCAACGGCCAGAAGAGCGGACAGTGGTTCGACGACAGCAGCACCCGCTACTTCGACTCTTACAACGGAGAAGGCCTGAAGGGCTTCTCGGCTATGCAGCTCATCAAGGAACTGCCCAACGGTACCTATAAGGTGGGTGTCTACACCCGCACACCGGCCGAGGGCGCTTACATCTGCTACGCTGTTGGCAGCGACACCACCTTCGTTGAGATTCCGCTCAACTACTACACTTACGCCAATGCAGAGACTGGCGAAGACACCACCGTCGTGGCCAGCGACAAGTACGGTCCCATCTGGGAGGAGTGCAAGGCCGCTCAGGAAGCCGGCAACGCTACCAGCGAACAGCTTGCTATCTACAACGCCAACAGCGGTCAGGGTCGCGGCTGGAAGCACCAGGAGATGGACAACATCGTGGTGACTAACCACGAACTGCTCATCGGCACCATGGCCGGCACCGAAGCCAGCAAGACCGAAAAGGTATTCGCCGGCGGATGGTACTCGGTTGGCGGATGGACGCTGACGCTCGTCTCTATGGGCGACAACAGCGGATGGGAAGGCCCCGTCGTCTCTGGCATCCAGAACATGAAGGCTGACCTGCAGATGCCCGACGGCATCTACACCATCGCTGGCGCTAAGACCAACAAGCTGCAGCGCGGTCTGAACATTGTCATCAGCAACGGAAAGGCACGCAAGGTGCTCGTGAAGTAAAGCTGCAGACACGACACTTTTCTAACATTCATCGAAAGCCCTGCGCCCCACAAAGCGCAGGGCTTTCTCGTCATTGAGCAGAAAATGTGTGCAAAAATACTTAAATTGTAGAAGAAACAAAGCATGTTTCACGGAAAATGTGTACCTTTGCACTCTATATCGATTCATTCATTAAGGTAAAAGAAAGATTGAGAATGGGAAAGATTATTGCTTTAGCCAACCAGAAAGGTGGCGTAGGAAAGACAACGACGACCATCAACTTGGCCGCTTCGCTTGCCACTCTGGAGAAAACCGTACTGGTAGTCGACGCTGACCCGCAGGCCAACGCTTCGAGCGGTCTGGGCGTTGACATCAAGCTGGTGGACTGCTCGCTCTACGAATGTATCATCGACAAAGCCGATATTCGCGATGCCATCTATACCACCGACATCGACGGACTTGACATCATTCCAAGCCACATCGACTTGGTAGGCGCAGAAATTGAGATGCTGAACCTGGACAACCGCGAAAAGGTTATCAAGAAACTGCTCGACCCCATCCGCGCCGATTACGACTACATACTCATCGACTGCTCGCCGTCGCTGGGCCTCATCACGGTCAACTCGCTGACGGCTGCCGACTCAGTGATTATCCCCGTGCAGTGCGAGTATTTTGCACTCGAAGGCATATCGAAGTTGCTGAACACCATCAAGATCATCAAGTCGAAGCTGAACCCGAGGCTTGAAATCGAGGGATTCCTGCTCACCATGTACGATTCGCGCCTTCGTCTGGCCAACCAAATCTACGACGAGGTGAAGCGTCACTTCCAGGAACTGGTGTTCAAGACCGTCATCCAGCGCAACGTAAAACTCTCGGAAAGCCCCTCACACGGACTGCCCGTCATTCTCTACGATGCCGACTCTACCGGCTCCAAGAACCACCTGGCACTGGCCAAGGAAATCATCTCGAAAAACTAAACTAAGGATACTTTTCACTCATAAAACACATGGCAGTAAGAAAGAAATATTCAGGCTCCCACGTCTTGGGACGCGGACTTGACGACATTGGAAACGGGCGCGGACTCGACGCGCTCATCGACACTACCGAAGTGAAGACACAGGGCTCATCGAACCTGAACGAGATACCCATCGAGCAGATTGAGCCCAACCCCGACCAGCCTCGGCGCGAGTTCGACCAGACCGCCCTTCAGGAGCTGGCCGCAAGCATCGAGATGATGGGCATCATTGCTCCCATCACCCTGCGCCAGATGGCTCCCGACCGCTACCAGATTATTGCAGGCGAACGGCGCTGGCGTGCATCGCAGATAGCCGGGCTGAAGACCATTCCAGCCTACATACGCACCGTTGAAGACGAGAACGTCATGGAACTGGCACTGGTCGAGAACATTCAGCGCGAAGACCTCAACGCCATTGAGATTGCCCTGGCCTACGAGCATCTGGCCGAGACAACGGGCATGACACAGGAAAAGATTTCAGAGCGTGTGGGCAAGAGCCGTACAGCCGTCACCAACTACATGCGACTGCTGAAGCTGCCCGCACAAATACAGATGGCCCTCAAGGACAAAGAGATAGACATGGGGCACGCACGTGCGCTGCTGGCCATCGACTCACCCTCGATGCAGCTCAAGCTGTTCAAGGAAGTGCTGAAGAACCAGTACTCCGTGCGCAAGGTCGAAGAGATGGTGCACATGCTGAAAAACGGCGAGGACGTGCAGACTGCACACAAGAAAATAGCAGCCAAGGCCGAGCTGCCCGAAGAGTACAACATGCTGAAGCAGCGGCTCACCGACTTATTTAATACTAAGGTGCAAATGACATGCTCTCCCAAGGGCAAGGGAAAAATCACCATCCCCTTCGCCAACGAAGAGGAGCTGGAGCGCATTATGAACGCAATCGACGGGCAGAGGAATTGAGGAAGCAGACAATCATAATATCCGCAAGACGGGCATTAGCCGCCGTTCTCCTGCTGCTGGCTGCAGTAGGAAGGACTTCGGCACAGCAAGTGGTGGTCAGCGACTCGATTGTTGCAGCCATCGACTCTATGTATCAGGCCATGCCCACCGACACGGCCCTCATCGCTGCCGACACACTGAAGGGCAATGCCGCAGAGGTGGTACTGCCCAAACTCGACAAAGCCAAGCTGAAGGAAGTGCGCGACTGGAGCACGTGGAAGCCAAATCCGCAACGGGCACTATGGATGGCACTGGTCATTCCCGGCGGCGGACAGATTTACAACCGCAAATACTGGAAACTGCCGCTGGTCTATGGAGGCTTCGTGGGCTGCATCTATGCCATGACCTGGAACAACATGATGTACAAGGACTATTCGCAGGCTTACCTCGACATCATGGACGACGACCCGAAGACAGCCAGCTACAACAAGTTCCTGCATCTGGGCCGACAAATCACCGCAGAAAACGAGGAACGCTACAAGAACATCTTCAAGAAGCGAAAAGACCGCTACCGCCGCTATCGCGACATGAGCTTCTTCGTCATGATTGGTGTCTATGCGCTCTCGGTGATCGACGCCTATGTCGACGCCGAGCTGTCTGATTTCGACATATCAAAGGACCTGAGCCTTCGCGTCAGGCCAGCGGTCATCAACAATGGACAGCTTAACAGCCGCTCTTATCGCGACACATCGGTAGGGGTGCAATGCAGCCTGAACTTCTAAAAAGAACAAATTACGACAAACAAGCAATATGAGAATACAAACCATACAAAAGGCAAACAGATGGCTGAAGGGAGTGCTGCCCTTCTGCCTTTTCGTCTCTTTACCTTTATCCATCCAGGCGCAACAGGAAACAACCGATGAAGAGATTGACGACGACGAAATCATCGTGACCGACGACGAGGGCAACGAAGTGGAAATCGAGTTCCCTGAGGCCATGACCTACGACCTCGACTCGCTGCTGAACCTATACATGTCGAAGACCTATCTCACGGAATCGGGCGACTGCCAGACGGCTAAGACCAATCCCGATTTTCCGAAAGAGGTGTACGTTGAAAGACTGAGCCGCATGCCAACCGTCATGGAGATGGCCTACAACGACGTGGTGCGCAACTCCATCGACCGCTACATGGGTCGTCTGCGCCACTCGGTCAGCCTCTTCCTGGGTGCGGCCAACTTCTATATGCCCATCTTCGAAGATGCCCTGGAGACCTATCAAGTACCGCTCGAACTGAAATACCTGCCCATCATCGAGTCGGCCCTGAACCCCCGTGCCGTCTCGCATGCCGGCGCTGCCGGACCATGGCAGTTCATGCCTTCGACAGGAAAGACCTACGGGCTCGACATCAACTCGCTGGTTGACGAGCGCCGCGACCCCATCAAGGCCTCGTTTGCAGCAGCCCACCTGCTGAGCGACCTCTACAAGGTGTTTGGCGACTGGAACCTGGTGATTGCAGCCTACAACTGCGGACCAGAGAACGTGAACAAAGCCATACATCGTGCCGGCGGCATCAAAGACTACTGGAAAATATATCCCTACCTGCCTGCCGAGACCCGTGGCTACGTGCCTGCTTTCATCGCTGCCAACTATGCCATGAATTACTACTGCGAGCATAACATCTGCCCGATGCGCTCGAAGCTGCCGGCAAAGACCGACACCGTCATGGTCAACCGCAATGTGCACCTCAATCAAGTGGCCTCGGTGCTGAATGTCGACATCGAGATGCTGCGCACCCTGAACCCCGAGTTCCGCCGCGACATCGTGCCTGGCGCCACCAAGCCTTATGCCATCCGCTTGCCACAGGCCGACGCCACACGCTTCATCGACATGCAAGACCAGATTTACAACTACAACTCGCGCGAACTGCTCAACAAGCGCGACGAGGTAGAAGTGAACGACGAGCGTCCTACGTACGTATCGAGCCGCAAGGCTAACAGAAGCGCCAAGCAAGGCAGGGCACGCTCAAGCAGGAGCAGCGCCCAGAGCGTCACCGTGAGGAAGGGCGACAGTCTGTCGGCCATCGCACGGCGCAACGGCACTACCGTGGCCAAGCTGAAGAAACTGAACGGCATCAAGGGTAGCAACATACGCGCCGGACAGAGGATAAGAGTGAGATAAGGAAAAGAAGAATATACCTATATTATTAAGAAAGGATTACAGACTATGGATGACGAGCAAGCCAGAAGAGAAGCTGCCGACGATAAACTTATAAACGATGCCTTCCAGAAACTGCTGGATGACTACTTAGCATCTCGTCACCGCAAGAAAGTTGACCTTATCACCAAGGCCTTCAACTTCGCCCGTCAAGCTCATAAGGGAGTGAGACGCCTCTCGGGCGAACCCTATATCATGCACCCCATTGCCGTAGCACAAATCGTGTGTTCGGAAATAGGACTGGGTTCTACCAGCATCTGCTCGGCGCTGCTGCACGATGTGGTGGAAGACACAGACTATACCGTTGAGGATATCTCCAACATCTTCGGCCCAAAAATTGCTCAGATCGTCGACGGACTGACGAAAATCAGCGGCGGCATCTTCGGCGAGCAGGCTTCGGCACAAGCCGAGAACTTCAAGAAGCTACTGCTCACCATGAGCGAAGACATCCGCGTCATTCTCATCAAGATTGCCGACCGTCTGCACAACATGCGCACACTGGCATCGCAGTCGCCCAACAAGCAATACAAGATTGCAGGCGAAACGCTCTACATCTATGCCCCACTGGCCCATCGCTTAGGACTCTACAAAATCAAGTCTGAACTTGAAAACCTGAGCTTCAAGTTTGAACACCCCGACGAATACGCGCTGATTGAGAACAAGCTGGCACAGACACAGGCTAAACGCCACGAGCTGTTCGACCAGTTTACGGCTCCCATCGAGAAAGCCCTGAACAACATGGGGCTCAAGTACTACATCAAGGAGCGCGTGAAGACCCCCTACTCCATCTGGCAGAAGATGCAGAACAAGCACGTGACGTTCGAAGAAATCTACGACATCCTGGCCGTGCGCATCATCTTTACGCCCGAGAAGCGCGAGGACGAGACGAAGGACTGCTTCAACATCTACATCGAGCTGAACAAGATTTACCGCAGCCATCCCGACCGACTGCGCGACTGGGTGAACCATCCGAAAGCCAACGGCTATCAGGCTCTTCACGTGACGCTTATGTCGAAGCAGGGCCATTGGATAGAAGTGCAGATTCGCTCCGACCGTATGGACGAGGTTGCCGAACAAGGCTTTGCAGCCCACTGGAAGTATAAAGAGGGCGAAAACGGTGAGGAATACACCGAAGACGAGACCGAGCTGAACGAATGGCTGCACACCATCAAGGAAATCCTGGACGATCCGCAGCCCGACGCCATGGACTTTCTCGATGCCATCAAGCTGAACCTCTTTGCCAGCGAGATATTCGTATTCACGCCCAAGGGCGAAATCAAGACGATGCCCGCAGGATGTACGGCCCTTGACTTCGCGTTCTCCATCCACACGTTCTTAGGCAGCCACTGCATCGGTGCCAAGGTGAACCACAAGCTGGTACCCCTGAGCCATAAGCTGCAGAGCGGCGACCAGGTGGAAATACTCACCTCGAAGTCGCAGCACGTGCAGCCTTCGTGGATAAACTTCGTCTCGTCAGCCAAGGCGAAAGCAAAAATCCAGTCAATCCTGCGACGCGACAACCGCGAGATACAGAAGACAGGCGAAGAGCTGCTCACTGAATGGCTCAAGAAAAACGACATGGAGCCCACGCCTGCCGTCATCGACCAGCTGTGCGAGCTTCACGACCTGCGACGCCGCGAAGAGCTGTTCCAGGCCTTGGGAGAGAAGAGCGTACTGCTGGGCGAGAAAGACCTTGACGACCTGAAGGGCAAAAACAAGAAAGGACAAGGCGGTGGCTGGCGCAAATACGTGCCCTTCGTAAAGGCCAGCACTTCCAAGAAGAAAGACGACGAGCAGGAGCTTTTCGTCGTGCCCGACAAGTTCAACCGCAAAAAGCCCATCTACATCAGCGAGGAAACCATCGGCCAGTACAAGTTCCGCTCTTGCTGTCACCCCATACCCGGCGACGACATTCTGGGCTATATCGACAACAAGAACCAGATCGAGATCCACAAGCGCGCCTGTCCCGTGGCCAACAAGCTGAAAACCAGCTACGGCAACCGCATCCTCGATGCCAAGTGGGACATGCACAAGAAACTGTTCTTCGATGCGACCATCCGCCTGGGCGGCATCGACCGTCGCGGACTGCTCAACGACGTGACGCGTGTGCTCTCCAATCAGCTCAACGTCGACATACGCAAGGTGATGTTTACCACCGAGGACGGAATCTTCGAAGGATGGATAGACCTGCGGGTACACGACCGAGACAACGTGAAGTCGATCATTGATATCCTAAAGCAGGTCGACGACCTGAAAGAAATATCACAAATCATGTAAACAAACAATAAAACCAAACTACTTATGAGAAAGATTCTACTGACCCTACTGACACTACTGCTGGCCGTAAGCACACAGGCCGCATCAAAGTATGACAACCCCGACACGCTGGTGGTGGCTCGCGACGGCACCGGTGAGTTCCGAACCATACAGGAAGCCATCGAGGTATGCCGTGCCTTCATGGACTATCACAAGGTGATATACATAAAGAAAGGTACGTACAAGGAGAAAATCGTCATTCCACAATGGCTACAGAACATTGAGCTGCTGGGCGAAGACCGCGACCAGACCGTCATCACATTCGACGACCACGCCAACATCAAGACCCCGCAATACCAGCAGGGCATCGGCACGTTCCGCACCTACACGCTCAAGATCGAGGCCAACGACATCACGCTGAAGAACCTGACCGTCGAGAACAATGCAGCTCGCCTCGGACAGGCCGTAGCCCTTCACACCGAAGGCGACCGCCTGCTGTTCGTCAACTGCCGCTTCCTGGGCCATCAGGACACCATCTACACCGGCATGCCCCGCACCCGAATGCTGTTTAAGGACTGCTACATCTGCGGTACTACCGACTTCATCTTCGGTCCCTCCACCGCATGGTTCGAAGGCTGCGCCATCCACTGCCTCTCCAACAGCTACATCACAGCCGCCTCTACGCCGAAAGACGCAGACTATGGCTACGTGTTCAACAACTGCAAGATAACGGTTGCCGATAATGTTGAGAAGGAATACCTGGGACGTCCGTGGCGCGACTATGGCTACACGCTCTTCATGAACTGCGAGCTGCCTGCCCAAATCTGCCCAGAGGGCTGGCACCGCTGGGAGCCTCAGCGCGAAAAGACGGCCCGCTATCTGGAGTATAACAACCGTGGTGCCGGTGCCGACCGCTCGCATCGCGTGGCCTGGAGCCGTGAGCTCACAAAGAAAGAAGCCCAGAAAATCACCATGAAGGAAGTGTTCCGTGGCTATGGCGACTGGGAACCAGCCTATTAAATGGCGTTGTGCGAACATACGCCCCTTTTGAATGCAAAATACTTTTTTTTTATCTATAACTTACGTATAACTAAAACAAACATTTATGAAACAACAACTCAAGAGAGCCTCAGTGGCTTTACTTCTGTCTGTGTTCTGCTTCATGGCCTATGCCCAGAAGACTGTCACAGGCACAGTGAAGGATGCGACAGGTGAACCCATGATTGGTGTTAGTATCAAAGTCGACGGAACCTCTACAGGAGGAGTCACAGACTTCAACGGTAAGTACACCATCAACAACGTTCCCAACAACGGCGTCCTAAAAGTAACTTACATCGGTTACAAGGAGCAGCGTGTCTCCGTAGCAGGCAAGAATGTGATCGACATCGAGCTGCAGGAAGACAACACCACGCTGGAAGATGTGGTTGTCATTGGTTACGGCACCATGAAGCGTAAAGACCTGACCGGTTCTGTCGCTTCTGTAACCGGCGACAAGCTGGCTGCTAATCCTGTTGCCACCGTGGCCGAGGCCCTGCAGGGCCAGCTCCCTGGCGTAAACGTCCTGTCGCAGGACGGTCGCCCCGGTGCCACCATGTCCATCCGCGTTCGTGGTGGTGGTTCTATCACCCAGAGCAACGAGCCGCTCTATGTGGTCGATGGCGTACAGGTATCGTCGATTGACGATATTCCTGCCGACAACATTGAGAGCATCGACGTGCTGAAAGATGCTGCCTCGACGGCCATCTACGGTGCCCGCGGTGCCAATGGTGTCATCCTCATCACCACCAAAGGCGGTCAGGAAGGCAAGGCGAAGGTGAAGTACAACATGTACTACCAAATCAAGAGCAAGCCCGACTTCCTCGATGTGCAGAGTGCCTACGACAACGTGCTCTACAACTGGGGCTATGCCAAGATGCAGGGCGACTCCTATGCCGATGGCGTTGCAAAATACTACGGTCTGGGTTCTGCCTATGGCAACCACCTGAACGACTACAAGAACCAGAAGGCCCACAACTACATGGATGACGTGCTGCGCACCACCCATGCCTGGAACCACGACGTCAGCGTGAGCGGCGGTTCGAAGACCACCAAGTTCTATGCTGCCGTCAACTACTCCGACAACGAGGGTGCGCTGGTCAATTCAGCCTTCCGCCGCTGGGGTGCCAACTTAAAGCTGACGCAGGACATCACCAGCACGCTGCGCCTCGACGTTGATGCCCGCTACAGCGAGATGCAGTTCAAGGGCAACCGCTATGAGTTTGCCACTCAGGCCTATCGCTATCGTCCCATCGACAATCCTTTAGGCTCGGGCCAGGCTTCCGACTTAGGTATGGGTAGCGCCAGTGCTCAGGACGACTACAACCCCGTCAACATTCTCAACGACTATGAGAACCTGCGCAACCGCTACCGCCTGGGTGTCAACACGGCCCTCACATGGCAAATCATCAAGGGTCTTACGGCCAAGACCGAGCTCTATCTGAGCCGCAACTGGAGCAAGACCCAGGCCTGGGTTGGCGGACACACCAACGGTGAGCCCTACAACTCGGCCACGCTCAACGAGGGCGACGGTTACAACACCCGCTGGGACACCACGCTGAGCTATGACGTGCAGGGACTGGGCGAAGACCACTCGCTGAGCTTCATGGTGGGTAACGAAATGCTGTCGAGCCGTTCCAACAGCACCCGCATCTACGGCACCAACTACCCCGAAGAATGGGGCATGGACTATGGCTTCGGCTTCATCAACATGACCAACAAGACCAACGACACCTATACTTACACCGACGGCCATCCCAGCAAGTCGGCTTCCTACTTCGGTCGTGTCAACTACTCTTACCTGAGCCGCTACCTCCTCACGGCAACCCTCCGTGCCGATGGCTCTTCAAAGTTTGCCGAGGGCAACCGCTGGGGCTACTTCCCCGCAGCTGCTGCAGCATGGCGCATCAGCGACGAGCCGTTCATGGCCAGCGCTCAGACTTGGCTCGACAACTTGAAGCTCCGCCTCTCGTTCGGTACGTCAGGTAACGACCAGATTGCTTCGGGTCTGACCGAGACGCTCTGGACCACCGGCACTGCCGTCGTCAACGGCGAAAGCATCACCACCTATGTTCCCGCCAACACCCTGGGTAATCCCGACCTGAAGTGGGAGACAACCACCTCGCGCAACATCGGTGTCGACTTCAGCTTCTGGAACGGTAAGCTGCGCGGTAGCTTAGACTACTACCACAACTCTACCAAGGACGTGCTCATGCTCGTGCCTTGCGACCCGACCTCGGGCTTCAGCTTCCAGATGCAGAACATCGCCGAGACATCGAACAAGGGTCTCGAGCTGTCGCTCAACTACGAGATTGTACGCAAGAAGGACTGGAACCTGAGCTTCGGCATGACCTACAACTTCAACAAGAACAACGTCGACAAGCTTCAGGATGGTGTCCTGGCCTCGGCCCACACCAACTGGGGTTCCACCATGCGTAAGCCTAACTACGACTACATCGTCCAGGAAGGCGAGCCCGTCGGTCTGGTACAGGGCTTCAAGAGCATTGGCTTCTACACCGTCGACGACTTCAACGTAGAGAATGGCGTATGGACCCTGAAGCAGGGCATTCCCGACAACAAGCTCGACCTGGGCGGTGCCTATGGCGGCCCCTACAACCTGCCCACCGGCCAGAACGCATATCCCGGTATGGCTAAGTTTGCCGATACCGACGAGAGCGGTACCGTCGATGCCGACGATGCTACCATCATCGGCCACACGATGCCCAAGCACACTGGTGGCTTCAACTTCTCCGGACACTGGAAGAGCATCGACTTCTCGGCCAACTTCACCTATCAGATTGGCGGCGACGTCTACAATGCCAACGTCATGTCCGACATGAAGGGCGACAAGGATACCGGTCTGGGTTACAACCGCCTGTCGGAAGTAAGCGACACCTGGAAGATGTACAACATCGACAACAACGGCGACATCTACCTCGTTACCGACCCCACGGAGCTGGCTACGCTGAATGCAAGCGCCAAGTATCCTGTCACTCATGAGTACGGCATCACCTCGTCAGAGTTCATCGAGGATGCTTCGTTCCTGCGTCTGCAGACGCTGACCATCGGCTACACCTTCCCGAAGGTGTGGACCAACAAGATTGGCATCAGCAATGCCCGCATCTACTTCACCGGCGGCAACCTGTTCTGCCTGAAGAAGTACAGCGGTCTCGACCCCGACGTCAACGTCAGCCCCAATGCCGACAGCAGCTATGCCGGCTTCCCCACTCCAAACTACGACTATCGTTCGTACCCGAAGTCACGTACGTTCACCTTCGGTCTTAATGTTGCATTCTAATTACTAAAAGGAGAAAACAATGAAAAATAAAATATTATCCATCGCACTTTGTGCAGCAGGAGCACTCGGTCTGACCGCTTGCAGCGACGACTACTTTGAGACAAAATCCTACTCAGAGGCCAATGCAGACTTTGTGTTCTCAAACATGATTACCGCACGCGCCGCCATGGACGGTGCCTACAGTGCATGGCACGGCGCCGTCAGCTCGCACGTCTTCGGCGACGGTCTGTTCTATGCACTCGACATTGCCGGCTCTGACATCATGCGCCATCCGGAGAAGTATTCGGCACAGGCTGCACGCCATATTCCCGAAGCCTTCTACGTCAATGGCACCGAGGCAGGCAGCTACGACCCCGTGACCTATGGTAAGGAAGCCCCCAACAGCCCCTTCAGCGTACTGTTCTCGGTGATTGGTAAGGCCAATGCCATCACATCGGCCATCGAGAGCATGAGCAGCTTCAACGAGATGATGCAGCAGACCGAGCCCAGCAGCCTGAGCCAGCTCTATGGCGAGGCCGTAGCCCTGCGCGCCACTGCCTATCGCGAGCTCATCAAGTACTATGGCGACGTGCCCTTCCAGACCACCATGGGTGAGTCAGCCACCGGTCTCTCGCCCCGCGACTCTATCTACGACGTGCTGATTGAAGACCTGAAGAGCGTGGAGCCCCTGATGAATCCCGTGGCTGCCAACAATAAGAACTATTTCTCGCAGACCTACGTCGATGCCCTCATCGGTCGCATGGCCCTCGAAGCCGGTGGCTATCAGACCCGCCGCGGCGACATGACCTACGTCGACGGCAAGGGTCAGGCACTGACCTTCGAGACCAAGTTCAATCCCACCAACGGCGCCACCTATGGCCGCCGCTCCGACTGGAAGACGCTCTACGGCACCGCCAAGGAGTACTTCCTGAAGGCGCTCGACCACAAAGGCGCTGCCGTGCTGTCGCCCAACTACCGCGACCTGTTCGACCAGCTGCACGGAGCCGATGCCAGCTATGCCGACGAGACCATCTACGAGGAGCCGTTCCAGCAGGGTGCTTCGGGCAACGACCCGCGTCCCTACTCGCTCGGTCGCGCCAGCACCGGTGCCAGCTCTAACGACTATCCCTGCAAGAACTATGGCCAGGGCCGCATCAATCCCGCCTTCTACTATGGCGTGTTCGACCCCAACGACCTGCGCCGCGACCTTGCCGGCTGCGTGACGGGCAACAACAAGGGCTATGAGACCCTCATCCCCTTCACCCCAGGCTCACAGGCCAAGGGTGGCGGTATCACCTGCAACAAGTTCGACGAGAGCCGCCAGAGCACCGTTTGGACCAAGAACCAGCGCCGTTCGGGCATCAACGCCCCCTACATGCGCATGTCTGAGGTCTATCTCGGACTGGCCGAAGCCGCTGCCGCACTGGGCGACGAGGTCACTGCCAAGCAGTATCTGAAGGTCATTCGCGACCGTGCTTTCGGTGGCAATGGCAATGTCGATGCCTTCATCGCCAAGGAAGGCTCGCTGCTGAAGGCCGTCATCGACGAGCGCGGCTTCGAGTTTGCCGGCGAGGGCGACCGCCGCTTCACGCTGATCCGCACCGGTCTCATCAGCGAGAAGATCAAGGAAATCAAGGAGCTCACGCGCAAGATGCTCGACGGACTGAAGAACAATGGCTACTACACCTTCGACAATGGCAACACCATCTCTACGAAGATCTGGACGAAGATGGTCGACGCCAAGGCCACCTACGGCTTCCGTCTGGTCAAGGAGACCGATGCCAGCCTCATCAACGACCCGGTGCTGTATCCTCGCTGGCGCGGTGTGAACAACGACTGGGAGAGCTACGGAAAGAACTATGGCTCTGACACGAAGACCAACCTGGCCATCAAGGGTCTGTTCACGAAGCTCACCGACGAGGAGATTGCCGCAGCCGAGGCCGACGGATACAAGGCTCAGGATTGGGGTAAGCAGCTCGTCGACAACGACGATGAGTACTACCTGTACCTCTTCTACAACTACGACTACGACAAGGCCCCCATCTATCTGTTCCCGTTCTCGCCCAACGCAATGGCAACGGGCGGATTCACCAACGGCTATGGCTTTGCCAATGCCGAAGAATAATCGGACCTATTTATAAAGAAAGTGCCGCTTTTCGCTCTGAAAAGCGGCACTTCTTTTATGCCTTCATTACCTTTATCCTCACCTGCGCGCTACTGTAGCCCGTCGAGCTGTCGCTTCATCAGCTGCAGGTCGTCGCGAATGTCGATGAGGCGCGTCAGCACCTCGGCACGCCGGTCGGCACCGTCGCGGTTCTGGTTGATGATTTTCTTGGCCGCAGCCAGCTTGAAGCCGCGCACCTTCACCAGGTTGTGAATGAGCCGAATCTGCTCGATGTCCTTCTCCTGATACTGTCTCACCTTGGCTGGTCCCGAAGTTTTCGGCTTCAGGTAGGGAAACTCCTGTTCCCAGTAGCGCAGGGTGCTCTCGTTGAGGCCGAACATGGCGGCCACCTCCTTAATAGAGTAGTACAGCTTCAAGTTCTTGTTCAAGTTCAGTGCCATAGTCATTCCTTTTGTTCGTTGCAAAAGTACAAAAAAGTTCTGATACGAAGAAATAAAACCCTCAAATTTTCTTTTTCGCCATATTTTTGCTAATTTTGCAGCCGCAAGGCCAAGCAGAAGGCCGTTGAACTGGAAGGAATGATCGACGTAATGCTGACACTCTTTGCCCTTGTCATCGTAGGCTACGTGGCAGGCAAGTTCGGATACTTGGGGGGCGACTTCGACAGACAGCTGTCGCGGTTGGTCATCAACATCACCTGCCCAGCGCTGATTCTCTCGTCGGCCATGACGGGCGAGCTGCCCGACCGCCGCTACATCCTGCCGCTGCTGCTCATCAGCATCGTCACCTACGCCGCGCTGGCAGCGGTGGCCTTCCTGCTTCCGCGCTATCTGACGAAGCAGCGCACCGACGAAGGAGCCATCGGCTTCGCCCTGATGTTCGGCAACGTGGGGTTCATGGGCTATCCCGTGGTGGCCTCCATCTTCGGCCACGAGGCCGTGTTCTATGCCGCCGTGCTCAACGTGGTCAACACGTTCACCGTCTTCACCATCGGCACCATGCTCATCACGGGCCGCAGCGAGGTTGAGGGCGGCAGGTTCCAGAAGAAGGTGCTCTACTCCACCCCGATGCTCTCGGCCTATCTGACCATGCTCATCGTGGCGCTGCGCATCGACGGCATCCCCGTCTTCGTGAGCCAGTCGCTCACCATGCTGGGCAACATCACCGTGCCGGCAGCACTGATCATCATCGGTTCGTCGATGTCGCAGCTGCCGTGGCGTGCCATGCTGGGCAACACAACCGTCTACGTCACGTCGCTCTTGCGCCTGGTCGTTCTACCCGTGGGAGTGTTCTACCTCTGCCGCGCCCTGGGTTTCTCCGACCTCGTGGTGAGCATCAACACCGTTGTCATCGCCATGCCCGTGGCCACCTACGGCACCATTCTCTGCCTGAAATACGAGAAAGACACCTCGCTGATGACCGAAGTCACGTTCATCACCACCCTCCTCTCCATGCTCACCATCCCCGCCCTGGTCGAGCTGTTAGCACTGTAGCCACGACCTCCATCGGCGCCTTCTCAAAGAGGCGAGTTTTTTATGCCGTTAGACAACGCCGAGGGGCAGCGAGTGAAGTTTTTCCTGTGGATTCTTGTATGAATCAAAAATTTGTCGTATCTTTGCAGCAAATCATCAAATATCATTGGTTTATGTGTACTGTGACATTATCCTATAATCAAGAAGACAAGATAGCACGCGAAAAGCTGGCTGCACTTCTTAGTACGGGGCTGTTCGTACAACTTGACAAGCACGAAGACCTCGATATAGATTATACAGATTCCTCCCTCTATGAGATTGACCCAACGTTGCCTGAAATAAATTGTGACTTGACTCCCCAGGAGTTGGAAGAACTCATTTTACAGGACATTCATTCTATTTACGAGGGTAAATATGCCGTATAGCTATGTTGTCAAGCCACAGGCCTCGCGTAAGATTTGGTCTTTCTATCGAAATGTGGCAAGGAAATACGCCCACACTTTCGATGAAGACGACTTAATCAGAAACGTTAGAAAGGCTATCCGCCCAATGCTTCTTATTGAATCGAGACTTTTACGACGCACTCCCAGTATTAGTCGCTGGACTGGCAAATATATGGCACATTCGGGTTCTTGGTATTACGCTTATACCATTGAGGGCGACACGATTGTTATTCACGATGTCTGCCATCAGAAAAACATGCACGAATAACGGTTTTTTAAAAATCTGCAAATCTGTCACCTGCGGCCTAAGCAACTGGAATACAATGAGTTGTGAGGTGGCAGATGTGGTGACAGATATGACAGATAGAGCAGCGGATGCAGCAGATAGGGTGGCGGATGTGTCGTGCTCCCCATGCGAAGCCAGCGGTCTTACGCCGTAGACCATCGGTTTCCACGTCGGAAACCACTGGTCTACACGC
>CACXYH010000050.1 GCA_902771785.1 uncultured Prevotellaceae bacterium | reverse complement strand
GAACAGTACAGAATTCTTCTGTGACTGGCAACGCTGTTTCGTGCGCACAATGCTGGAGCCTGGCAAGACCTATTTCCTGCTCTACGACTTCAAGGAGGGCCGTCGCTACTTCATGGGCGAGGACAGCCGCCTGCAGAACGAACTCTTCAAGTATCCGCTCGACTGGAAGTCAGCACGCATAGATGAGAAAAATCCGGATTTCGACAAGTATCTGGTTTCAGTCGACAGTCTGATGAAGGCGCAGTATGCCTATATCGACGCCCTCTGCGAGGCGCACCCCACACTCTCGACGCGCTTTGAGAAATACAGGAAGGGCAATACGCTCTGTCAGCAGGCTGGTAACTTTGGACAGGCACGATTTGCCGCCCCTAACGGCCGCTTCCCCGCTAACGCCAGTCAATATGCCTATGATACATTCTGGACGAAGATGGAGGCGCCTTATACACTACATCGCGACCTGAGCCGTTTCCTGCGCGACTATCTCGACGATTGCGCCCGCTCATATCCATCCTCCTACTCGATAAACGTGTTGGACCACCTTGACAAAATTGCCTCGAATGATGAGGAACTGGCGCTGCTCACAAGCTGGAAGACGTGGATTCTCGATGCTCAGGCAAAGGTTGAGAAAGCCCCCACGCCCCCAGAATAAAGACATGATTGAGAAGGTGAACAAGATACTGAACAACCCGAAGGCTACAAAGGTATTTAACAAGTTCGCCCTCACGGCAGAGTTGAGAGACCATAGCCGGATGCTTGATTCACTCAAGGCTGACCCGCTCGTCAGGGATATTTTCCTGTCGCGGAAGGTCTACAGTCTGATTGACCATAACCGCACGGCAGTTTCCCCCGATGTCATCGACACATTGAAACTGTATGTGAAAGATCCGGTCTGCATCGCGATGGTGGAGAAGATGAATGACCACTATCTGGCCATCGAGAACCGCGAGTTCGACAAGCTGGTGCTCAAATCGTCGGACAATCTCAAGGACCTCTCTGAGGGCGAGGCACTGCTGAAGAAAATCATCGAGCCCTACAAGGGCAAGTTCGTGCTGCTCGACATCTGGGGTACGTGGTGCGGTCCTTGCAAGGAGGCCCTCTCCCACTCCACAGAGGAGTATGCGCGATTGAAGGACTACGATATCGAATTCCTCTATCTGGCCAACCAGAGTCCGCAGACGGCTTGGGAAAACGTAATCAAGGAGTATAACGTGAGTGGCGACAATGTGGCCCACTACAACCTGCCCGCTGAGCAGCAGGCCGCCATCGAGCGCCATCTGGATGTGCACGCCTTTCCCACCTACAAGCTCTTCAACCGTAACGGCGAGCTGCTCGACCTGAACGTAGATGCCCGAGACGTTGAAAACATCGCCCGTCTGCTGGATCAGATGAAATAACGTCTGAGACGTCTTAGTGTTATCTATTTCATTATCTGGCTTCCGTTTATGGTGTGCCTGCCCTTCGGCTTCAAGAAGCCTGACGACTTTTTTCTATGCGGGAGAAGTCAGGTCTCCTACCGGCAGTTCGTCGGCCTCTTACTGCCGGTTCGTGAGCCTCCTACTGCCGGTTCGTGCCCGACGAACTAACGGCTCGCGGGCCGACAGGCGGCGGGTGACGGCAGATTACCTGAAAAAAACTTGCCCGAATGACGGAAAAGTGCTAACTTTGCCGGGCAAATGACAACGCAACGCACCGATATTCTGAAGCACTACCTGCGCTACCTGAAGCTGGAGCGCAACGTGACGGGCAACACCCTCGACGCCTATGAGCGCGACGTGCTGAAGCTGATGCAGTTTCTGGATGCTGAGGGGCTCGACCCCTGCTACGTGGGACTGCCTGAACTCCAGCAGTTTGCCGCCTCGCTCCACGACCTGGGCGTGGGCGCCCGCTCGCAGTGCCGCATCCTGAGTGGTGTGCGCTCGTTCTTCCGCTTCCTGGAGCTCGACGGCTATCGCGACGACGACCCTACGGAACTGCTCGAAAGTCCGCAGACGGGCGACCACCTGCCAGAGGTGCTCACCACCGAAGAGGTAGACCGGCTGGAGGAGGCCATCGACCTGAGCGAGCCGCTGGGCCAGCGCAACAGGGCCATCGTCGAGGTGCTCTTCTCCTGCGGTCTGCGCGTCAGCGAGCTGGTTGGCCTGCGGCTGGAGAACATCTATGCAGACGAACGCTTCCTGCGCATCTACGGCAAGGGGCGCAAGGAGCGGCTGGTGCCCATCTCCGAGCGTGCCCTGCACGAGCTCAGCCTCTGGTTCATTGACCGCAACGGGCTGAAAATCAAGCCCGGCGAAGAGAGCTACGTGTTTCTGAACCGCCTTGGTGCCCACCTCACGCGCACCATGATACTCATCATGATCAAGCGCCTGGCCCAGGAGGCAGGCATCCAGAAGACCATCTCGCCCCACACGCTGCGCCACAGCTTTGCCACCGCACTGCTTGAGGGCGGGGCCGACCTGCGCGCCATTCAGGCCATGCTGGGCCACGAGTCGATAGGCACCACCGAAATCTATACCCACATCGACATGACGAAGCTGCGCCAGGAAATTCTGGAGCATCATCCGCGAAACAAACGGTAGCCGAGGAAAGGAAACGTGAAAAAATGCAACTTTTCTGTAGTTTTTTACGTCAAACCTGCGACTAATATAAAAAAATGTGTACTTTTGTACCCGAATATATTCAACCAAATAGCAATAATTATCTTATGAAACTGAAAAGATTGTTTCTTTCGGCAGCTTTGGCCCTCGCAGGCAGCGCTACCATGCTGGCACAGCAGGCACAGATGCCTCCCGTGCCCGTAGACCCCGATGTGCGCATCGGTAAACTCGAAAACGGACTCACTTACTACATTCGTCACAACAACTGGCCCGAGCACCGCGCCGAATTCTACATCGCACAGCGCGTGGGCTCCATTCAGGAGAACGACGACCAGCGCGGTCTGGCCCACTTCCTGGAGCACATGGCCTTCAACGGCTCGAAGCACTTCAAGGGCAACGAGCTGCTGCGCTGGTGCGAGAGCATTGGCGTGAAATTCGGCACCGACCTGAATGCCTACACCTCGATTGACCAGACGGTATATAATATAAGTAATGTGCCGACGACCCGCGAGAGCATCGTTGACTCCTGCCTGCTCATTCTCTACGACTGGGCCGACGGACTGCTGCTCGAACAGGAGGAGATAGAGAAGGAGCGTGGCGTGATTCACGAAGAGTGGCGCCTGCGCACCAGCGCCCAGATGCGCATGCTGGAGCGCGACCTGCCCAAGCTCTATCCCGGTTCTAAATACGGCCACCGCATGCCTATCGGTCTGATGGAAATCATCGACAACTTCGAGCGCCCCTTCCTGCAGCAGTACTACGAGAAGTGGTATCGGCCCGACAACCAGGGTCTGATCATCGTGGGCGACATCGATGTGGACAAGGTGGAGCAGAAAATCAAGCAGCTCTTCTCGCCCATCGCCCTGCCCGCAAACCGCACCATGGTGGTGAAGGAAGCCGTGCCCGACAACAACGAGGCCATCTACGTCATTGACAAGGACAAGGAGCAGCGCTTCTCGCTCGTCAGCGTGATGATGAAGCACGAAGCCTTCCCCGACTCGCTGAAGGGCACCATGGGCTATCTGCTGGCCGAGTATGTGAAGAGTGCGGCCGTTGGCATGCTGAACGACCGTCTGGCCGAAGCAGCACAGAAAGCCGACTGCCCCTACCTGCAGGCACAGGCCAACGATGCTGCCTACCTGCTGTCGAACACTGTCGACGCCTTCGACCTGACCGTGCTGCCCAAGGACGGACAGGCTGAGGCTGCCGTGAAGGCTGCGCTCATCGAGGCTCGCCGTGCTGCTGAGTTCGGCTTTACCGCCACTGAGTATCAGCGCTCGAAGCAGAACACGCTGAGCTCGCTCGACAAGCAATACTCTAACAAGGACAAGCGCTACAACAGTTCGTTTGTCAGCCAGTACGTGCAGCACTTCCTCGCAAATGAACCTATCCCCTCGCTCGACGACTACTACCAGCTCATGAAGCAGGTAGTGCCCGCCCTGCCGCTGGAAATGGTCAACGAGGTGATGAAGGAGCTGGTGGCTAAGAGCGACACCAACATGGTGGTGATGAACTTCAACCAGGAGAAAGACGGTGCCGTCTATCCCACTGAGGCTTCGCTGAAGAAAGCCATTGCCGACGCACGTGCCGAGAAAGTGACGGCCTACGTAGACAACGTGAAGAACGAACCCCTCATCACCAAGCTGCCCAAGAAGGGAAGCATCGTGAAGGAAGAGAAGGGCAAGAAGTTCGACTACAAGGTGCTGACCCTCTCTAACGGCATCAAGGTGACCCTGAAGCAAACCGACCTGAAGAAAGACCAGGTGATTCTGCGCGCTGAAGGCGAAGGCGGCGGCTCGCTCTATGGTGAGAAAGACTTCATCAACCTGAAAGTGTTCGACGACGTCATCGAGGCCAGCGGCCTGGGCAACTTCTCGCACACCGAGCTCGAGAAGGCACTCGCCGGCAAGATTGCAAGCGCATCGCTCTCGATGGACGAAGACCACGAGTACATCACCGGCTCGTCGACACCTAACGACGTGGAGACCATGCTGCAGCTCGTTCACCTCTACTTCACCAAGATCAACAAGGACCAGGAGTCGTTCCAGAACCTGATGAAGACCAGTGAGCTCATGCTTAAGAACAAGATGCTGCAGCCCGAGGCCGTGTTCAGCGACAAGCTCACCGGACAGATTACCGACTTCAACCCGCGCTTCGCCCCCATGAAGGCCGAAGATCTTGCCAAGGTAGACTACGACCGCATCCTGCAGATTGCCAAGGAGCGCACGGCTAACGCCGGCGCCTACGAATTCACCATCATTGGCAACTACGACGAGGCCAAGCTGCGCCCGCTGCTCGAGCAGTACATCGCATCGCTGCCCACGCAGAAGAACATCGTGAAGGGTAAGGACGTGTCGACGGCATTCACCGGAACCGTGCAGAACATCTTCAAGCATAAGGCCGAGACACCAAAGGCTATCGCCGTGATGGTGTGGCGCAACTCCGACATGCAGTACTCGCTCGAAAACATCGTGCGTGCCTCGATGGCCAGCCAGGTGCTGCAGATGGTCTATCTGAAGGAAATCCGCGAGGAAGCCAGTGCCGCCTACACCGTGCAGGCTCAGGGCACGCTGGCCCGCGACGACTATCGCACTACGGGCATGCTGCTCGTCTACTGCCCCATGCAGCCCGAGAAGGCCGACGTGGCCATGCGCATCATGCGTGAGGAAATGGAGAAGGCACAGACCACCATCGACGCCGAGATGCTGAAGAAGGTGAAGGAGTACATGCTGAAGAACCATGAGGACCAGACCAAGACCAACAACTACTGGCTCACTCAGATTGGCCGCCTGCAGAAGTGGGGCATCGACACCGATACCGACTACGAGAAGGTGGTCAACGCACAGACACCGCAGACCATCGCCGCCTTCGTCAAGGAGGTGCTGAAGGCTGGAAACATGGCCGAGGTCGTCATGCTGCCGGCTGAATAAGACGAAAGCTACTACAGGCAAAAGAATGGGGTTTTTAGCCAAAAAACTCCATTCTTTTGCTTTTTTGTTTGGCTATTTGCCAAAGTTGCAGTAACTTTGCACCCTCAAACCAATATGAAAGAATAGCATGTCATATCTTTTTTCTTCAGAATCAGTTTCGGAGGGCCATCCCGACAAAGTGGCCGACCAGATATCAGACGCATTGCTCGACCAGTTCCTGGCCTACGACGACAAAGCACGCTGCGCCATCGAGTCGTTTGTGACGACAGGACAGGTGGTCATCATGGGTGAGGTGCGCTCAGAGGTCTACATCGACCTGCAGACTATCGCACGCAACACCATCAAGCGCATTGGCTACACGAAGGCCGAATACCAGTTCGACGGCAACTCGTGCGGCATCCTGACGGCTATCCACGAACAGAGCGCCGACATCAATCAGGGCGTAGACCGCGCCGACGAGGACAATCAGGGTGCCGGCGACCAGGGCATGATGTTCGGCTATGCCACCAACGAGACGGAGAACTACATGCCCGTATCGCTCGACCTGGCTCACCTCATCATGCGCACGCTGGCCGACATTCGCAAAGAAGGAAAGGTGATGACCTACCTGCGGCCTGACGCCAAGAGCCAGGTGACGGTACAGTATAGCGACCAGGGCGTTCCCGAGCGCATAGACACCATCGTGGTGTCGACCCAGCACGACGAGTTCGACGAGGATGAGGCTATGCTGGCACGCATCAAGGACGACGTGATAAACATCCTCATACCGCGGGTGAAACAGCAAATCCACTCGCAGAAGGTGCTCGACCTCTTCGGACTCGACATCAAATACTACGTGAACCCCACGGGCAAGTTTGTCATTGGCGGACCTCACGGCGACACAGGACTGACGGGACGCAAGATTATCGTCGACACCTATGGAGGCAAGGGAGCTCACGGAGGCGGAGCTTTCTCGGGCAAGGACTCGAGCAAGGTCGACCGCTCGGCTGCCTACGCCGCTCGCCACATTGCCAAGAACATGGTGGCTGCAGGCGTTGCCGACGAGATGCTGGTGCAGGTGGCCTATGCCATCGGTGTGGCACAGCCCATGAACATCTACGTGAACACCTACGGACGTTCGCACGTCAGCATGAGCGACGGCGAAATCGCAAAGAAAATAGAAAAGCTCTTCGACCTCAGGCCCAAGGCCATCGAGCGCACGTTGAAGCTGCGCCAGCCCATGTATCTGGAGACCGCAGCCTACGGGCACATGGGCAGAAAGCCCGAGGTGGTCAAGAAGACTTTCACCAGCCATTACCACGAGACGAAAACCATCGACGTGGAGCTGTTCACGTGGGAGAAGCTCGACCGCGTCGACGACATCAAGCGTGAGTTCGGACTTGACTAAATGAACCAGCAGGACACGATCGTCAGCCAGCAGGAGACGCCTGCCGTAGAGACCGACTCGGGTGTCACCGTCTCGGCACATCCCATCACACCCTACCAGGTGTTGCGCATGCTGCCACGCGATGCTACGCCCGAACAGCAGGACTCTGCCATTCAGGCGTGGTTTCAGCCGTCGCAGATACGCTACAGCAATCGGCCTGACACGCTCCACCTGCCGGGACATGACGTGCCTGTAGACCTCAGCGTAGTCAACATCCCCGTATATTATCGGGAGGTGTTCTTTGCCAAGGAGCTGGCTGCACCCGAGTCGCACCCCGGACGCTATGGCGTAGCGGGCGACCCCGTGCCCTACACCGTACGCGGCGACAACACCATGACGCTGCTGTTGCTGTTCTGCGTGCTGTTCTTCATCTTCCTGATGAGCCGCTCTCAGCGCTTCATCGTACGGCAACTGAAAGACTTCTTCTTCCTGCCGCACGCCGACGAGACCATGACGGAGACCTCGGGCGAGCTGCAGTTGCAGCTGTTCCTCGTCATGCAGACCTGTCTGCTCCTGGCCATCTGCCTCTTCTTCTATGCAACCCGGGTTGTCGCAGATACTTATGTGCTCGACAGCGACTTGCAGCTCATAGGACTTTTCTTTTCCATGACCATAGGCTATTTCCTGCTGCGCTCAGGGCTCTACTCGGTTGTCAACTCGGCGTTTTTTGACAGTAAAAGAAATTTACAATGGCAGCGCACTTTGCTCTTCATCGCATCGGCTGAAGGGGTGCTTTTATTGCCTGCGGTACTACTGCAGGTATACTTCGATATTTCGCTTGAAAACGTGACATATTACTATGTTTTCGTACTTCTTTTGGCTAAAATACTTACATTCTATAAATGTTGGAGTATCTTTTTTAGACAAAATGTCTTCTCTTTGCAAATAATTTTGTACTTTTGTGCCCTCGAAATCGTACCATTGCTGGCCTTCGCTGGCGGGCTTTGGACAGTGACGAATATATTGAAAATAAATTTTTAGTACAAAAAAGAAAGAATGATAAAGAAGATTTTGGTTTCGCAGCCTAAACCATCCAGCGAGAAGTCGCCCTATTATGACATTGCTGAGAAGTTCGGCGTAGAACTGGTGTTCCGTCCTTTCATCAAGGTCGAAGGCATGTCGGCCAAGGAATTCCGCACGCAGAAAGTGAACCTTCTTGACTACACTGCGGTGGTTTTCACTTCGCGCCATGCTATCGACCACTATTTTACGTTAGCCAAGGAACTTCGTGTTACCATTCCGGAAGACATGAAGTATTTCTGCGTCACTGAAACGATAGCCCTCTATATCCAGAAATATGTGCAGTATCGGAAGCGCAAGGTGTTCTTCGGAACCACAGGACGCGTAGACGACCTGCTGCCCACCATGGTGAAGCACAAGACAGAGAAGTATCTTGTGCCGATGAGCGACGTGCATAACGACTCGCTGACCCGCCTGCTCGACTCAAAGAAACTTCAGCACAAGGAGTGCGTCATGTACAAGACCGTGAGCAACGACTTTACGGAGGAGGAAGTGAAGAATTTCGACTACGACATGCTGATATTCTTCAGCCCCTCGGGTATTGAGTCGCTCACCAAGAACTTCCCCAACTTCGACCAGAAGGAGATTGCCATCGGCACGTTCGGCCCCTCTACGGCAAAGGCCGCCAAGGATGCCAACCTGCGCGTCGACCTGGAGGCACCTACAGAGAAGTATCCTTCTATGACGGGAGCCTTGCAGCACTTCCTGCTTCTTCAAGAAGACTAAAGCATTTTTGTTTATATATTAAGAATGGTGGAAACAGCTCGCGCCACATTTAGAAAGCGGGAGCGAATCGTCAGTGAGAAGCTGATGGAGGAGCTCTTCAGCGGAGGCAATAGCCATGCCCTGACAGCCTTTCCACTGAGAGCGGTCTACCTGCAGAAAGACCGCAATGCGGGCGACGAGCCGGTGCAGGTTCTTGTCAGCGTGCCTAAAAAGCGGCTCCGACATGCCGTAGACCGCAACCGTGTGAAGCGACAAGTACGCGAAAGCTATCGGCTCAACAAGCAGGCGCTGCTCAGCATGCTGCCTTGCGACAAACGGCTGCTCCTGGCCTTTGTATGGCAGAGTGACAGGCTCAGCCCGACGGAAGAAGTAGAAAGTAGAGTGAAGAATCTGCTGCGGCGCATGGCCGAACGACTATGAAGCAATGGTGGCATTACGTGTCGAAAGCATTGGTGTGGCTGCTCGTGCTGCCCATCCGCTTCTATCAGATCTGCATCTCGCCCCTCACGCCTCCTGCATGCCGCTTTACGCCCACCTGCTCGCAATATGCTGTTGAGGCACTAAAGAAACACGGTCCCCTGAAAGGCCTCTATCTGGCCTTGCGTCGAATTTTGCGATGCCATCCCTGGGGCGGGTCGGGCTACGACCCAGTACCGTGAAAAGATGAAGAAATAAAAGAATAAGATATAACGATGAGAAAGAATTTTGTTGAAGAACTCCGCTGGCGCGGAATGCTGGCACAGATGATGCCAGGAACAGAAGAACTGCTTCAGAAAGAAATGGTGACGGCCTATCTGGGTACGGACCCCACGGCCGATTCACTGCACATCGGACACCTGTGCGGCATCATGATGCTGCGTCACTTGCAGCGTTGCGGACATAAGCCCATCATCCTCGTGGGTGGTGCTACGGGCATGATTGGCGACCCCAGCGGCAAGAGCCAGGAGCGTAACCTGCTGAACGACGAGACGCTGCGTCACAACCAAGAGTGCATCAAGGCACAAGTGGCCAAGTTCCTCGACTTTGAAAGCAAGGATGCAAATGCTGCCGAGATGGTGAACAACTATGACTGGATGAAAGACTTCACCTTCCTGGATTTCGCTCGTGAGGTGGGTAAGCACATCACCGTGAACTACATGATGGCTAAGGAAAGTGTGCAGCAGCGACTGAATGGTACGGCTCGCGACGGACTGTCGTTCACGGAATTTACCTATCAGCTGCTGCAGGGCTACGATTTCCTCTACCTCTATCAGCACAAGGGCGTGAAGCTGCAGCTGGGCGGCAACGACCAGTGGGGCAACATGACCACGGGTACGGAGCTCATTCGCCGCACATTGGGCAATGAGGTCGAGACCTTCGCCCTGACTTGCCCGCTTATCACTAAGAGCGATGGCAAGAAGTTCGGCAAGACTGAGAGCGGTAATATCTGGCTCGACCCCAAGCGCACCACTCCTTATCGCTTCTACCAGTTCTGGCTTAACGTTTCTGATGAGGACGCCGAGCGCTACATCAAGATATTCACCTCGCTCGAGAAGGACGTGATTGATGCACTCGTTGAGGAGCACAAGCAGGATCCGGGCCGCCGCGTGCTGCAGAAGCGTCTGGCTGAAGAAGTGACGCTGATGGTTCACTCGCAGGAAGCGCTCGACATGGCTATTGAGGCCAGCAACATCCTCTTCGGTAAGAGCACCAAGGAAGCCCTTGAGAAACTCGACGAGCAGACTTTCCTCGACGTGTTCGACGGCGTAGAGAAGTTCGACGTAGACCAGTCGCAGCTGGGACAGCCCGCCATCGAACTGTTCACCGCAGCTGCTCCCGTATTCCCCTCGAAGGGCGAAATGCGCAAGCTCACGCAGGGTGGCGGTGTTTCGCTGAACAAGGAGAAGCTCAGCGATGCACAGCGTCCTGTAACGGCCGAAGACCTGATTGATGGTAAGTATCTGCTTGTGCAGAAAGGTAAGAAGAACTATTATCTTATCACCGTGAAATAAAGAAAGCGTATGAAAAATTTGGCCATAAGCCAAATTTTTCATACCTTTGCACCCGCTAACATGTGATTGGACGATGGTGTAATGGTAACACTACAGGTTTTGGTTCTGTCATTCCCGGTTCGAATCCGAGTCGTCCAACCAAAAGCGAAGCCCGCCTAAGCATCTCTACGGAATGCTGTTGGCGGGCTTCGCTTTTTCTGTAATCAGTTCTTTACATTTGGCTTTCTCCTTCGATATACTGCGACATGAACAGGTGTTCGCCATCGTAGACGACATAGGAGAAATGGGTTATCCAGTCGCCAAGGATGATCATGCGGGCCTTTTTCGTCAGCTGCAGGTCGACCTCGATATGCCGATGTCCATAGATGAAATAGTCTACGTTGGAGTGATACTGGATGTACTTCTTGGTGTAGAGCACCAGGTGTTCGCGTGTGTCGCCCATGTAAGCGGGTGGCCCATCGGCCTCATGCTTCAGCCGAGAGTGCTTGGCCCACGTGAGTCCAAACCACATGCCCCATCGCGGATGCAGGGCGGAGAACAGCCATTGGCAGGTAGGGCTATGGAAGACACTGCGAATGAGTTTGAACGACTTGCTGGGGTCGCCCAGTCCGTCGCCGTGTGCCAGATAGAATATCTTTCCGTAGAGCTCAATCGTTTGCGGTTTCTTGTGCAAGATGACGCCGCATTCCCGCTCCAGATAGTCATAGGCCCAAATATCGTGATTGCCCGTGAAGAAGTGCACTTCAACCCCCATGTCGGTAAGTTCCGACAGTTTACCAAGAAAGCGTGTATAGCCCTTGGGCACTACGTACTTGTACTCGTACCAGAAGTCGAACATGTCGCCCAGCAGATAGACGGCTGCCGCTTTCTCCTTAATGCTGTCCAGGAAGCGAACGAGTCGCCTCTCTTGCATTCGTCCGTGTTCAATTGCCCACGACCCTAAATGCGCATCACTCAGAAAATAAATCGGCTTCATAACAGTAAACTTATGGATAAAAACTTATGAACGGCGGGCTAGTCGAACCCTAACTCTACTCTTGCTTCTTCACTCATCATCGATTGGTCCCAGGCCGGTTCGAAGACGAGGTTGACGTTGGCACCTTTGACGCCTTCTACGCCTTCCACCTTTGTGCGCACATCCTCCAGAATGAAGTCAGCGGCAGGACAGTTGGGAGCCGTGAAGGTCATGTCAAGTTCGACGATGGCATGACGCTCATCCTCCGGGTTGCCTTTTGATGCCGATGCGTCTTCCTGCACATCGATTTTGTAAATCATTCCCAAGTCATAGATGTTTACTGGGATTTCTGGGTCGTAGACAGTCTTTAGTACGTCTACTATCCGTTCTTCTATTCGAGTTTTCTCTTCCTGTGTCATAACAGCTGCAAAGATAATCATTTTTGGGAAAACAACGGCTGTTTTGACGTTTTTTTTCATGTAAATGCCCTCATGACCACCATGTCGTCAGGGTTTGTTGGTGGTCGTGTGGCAGGCGTTTGACGAGAAATGAAGTAGAAATTACAGGAGTGTCAGGTGCTCGTCTTTCCACAACACGACGGTTCCGGCGTAGAGTGAGGCCTGGACGTCGATGATGCGCTGGTTGGAGGAACCGCGAAAAAGCAGCTCCGTGTCGCGCAGGCGCTCTATGTAGGGACCGTCGACAAGCACATCGAGTTCGTAGAGCAGTTCGCGTTGTGCGCGGGTGATAAGCGTTTCGAATGTGAAGCCCGTATAGCACCAGATGTCTTTATTGGTCTTACGGTGAATAGCGCGGGCCAGTTCGGCAAAACCGTCGCATTGGTACATAGGGTCTCCGCCCGAAAAAGTGACATTGGCGTAGGGATCTTGCTCGATGATGTGCATCAGTTCGTCTGTAGTCATCTCGCGGCCCTGATCGAAAGCCCATGACTGCGGGTTATGGCAACCGGGACATTGGTGGCGGCAACCGGCACAATAGATAGAGGTCCGGAATCCCGGACCATCTACCATTGTGTCTTCTATGACTCTGAGTACGCGAACCATTTAAAAAAGTTTCTGTTCGCCGTCATCAATGTGAGTGACGCGGTCGTTCAGTTCTGCCAGTTTTCCGCTGTTCCAACGGTCGGTAGTGCCTACGAGATAGCCCGTGATGCGCTGGAGTCGGTCAATATGCTTCGAACCACATTTGGGACACTGCTTCAGGTCTTGCGTAGCGTCTTCGTAGCCACAGTCCATGCAGCGGTTCCGGTTGTGGTTTACCGAGCCATAGCCCATGTCGAGGCGGTCCATCATGTCAACCACGCTCATGATAACCTGCGGGTTGTGGGTCGCATCGCCGTCGATTTCAACGTAGAAGATGTGTCCGCCGCGTGTCAGATTGTGATAAGGAGCTTCTACCTCGGCCTTGTGGCGTGCAGAGCACTTGTAGTAGACGGGTACGTGGTTGGAGTTGGTGTAATAGTCGCGGTCGGTGATGCCCTTCAGCACTCCAAAATCCTTGCGGTCTTTCTTGGTGAAGCGGCCTGCCAGACCTTCAGCGGGCGTAGCCAGCACAGAATAGTTGTGGTGATAGCGTTCACAGAACTCGTTGACGCGGTCTCGCATGTAGGTCACGATTTTGAGTCCCAGCTCCTGGGCCTCCTCGCTCTCGCCGTGGTGCTTGCCAGTGAGGGCCACAAGGCATTCGGCCAGGCCGATGAATCCGATGCCGAGAGTTCCTTGATTGATGACGCTCTCGATGGTCTCGTCGGGACGCAGCTTGTCGGCACCAATCCAGAGGCTCTTCATGAGCAGGGGGAACTGCTTGGCGAAGGCCGTCTTCTGGAACTGGAATCGCTCATCGAGCTGCTTAGCCGTCACCTCAAGCATTTCGTCGAGTTTGGCAAAGAATTTTCCAATGCGTTGCTCTTGGTCTTCTATATCCATGCACTCGATGGCCAGGCGTACGATGTTGATGGTTGAGAACGAGATGTTGCCGCGACCTATGCTGGTCTTCGGTCCGAAGCGGTTCTCAAACACACGCGTGCGGCAACCCATTGTGGCTACCTCGTGCAGATACCGCTTGGGGTCGTCAGCCCGCCATTCGTCGCTTTGGTTGAAACTGGCGTCGAGGTTCAGGAAGTTGGGGAAGAAACGGCGTGCCGTCACTTTGCAGGCCAGCTGATACAGGTCGAAGTTTCGGTCTTCGGGCAGGTAGTTGACGCCGCGCTTTTTCTTCCAAATCTGGATGGGGAAGATGGCTGTCTCGCCGCCGCCCACGCCTTCGTAGGTAGAAAGAAGTATTTCGCGCATGACACAACGTCCTTCGGCCGAGGTATCGGTGCCGTAGTTAATCGACGAGAACACTACCTGATTACCACCACGCGAGTGGATGGTATTCATGTTGTGGATGAAGGCTTCCATGGCCTGGTGAACACGGCTCACGGTCTTGTTCATGGCGTGCTGGCGAACGCGGTCTATGCCGGTCAGTCCGTCGAGCGACTGTTTCAGGTAGTCCATGAGCGGCTCGTCATAGAGTTTCGAGTAGTCTTCACCATTCAGCTCTTCCAGATTTTTCAGCTCTTCAATATAGGAAAGGCGTACGAAAGGTGCCAGATAGAAGTCGAAAGCGGGGATGGCCTGTCCGCCATGCATCTCGTTTTGGGCGCATTCCAGTGAGATGCAGGCCAGCACCGAGGCTGTTTCAATGCGCTTGGCGGGGCGCGAAGCACCATGTCCGGCAATGAAGCCGCAGTTCAGAATATTGTCGAGCGGGTGCTGTACGCAAGTGAGCGACTTGGTGGGATAGTAGTCTTTGTCGTGAATGTGCAGATAGTTGTGTTCAATGGCGTCGCGGCTTTCCTCCGAAAGCAGATAGTCGTCGACGAAGGGTTTCGTGGTCTCTGATGCAAACTTCATCATCATGCCGGCAGGAGTGTCGGCATTCATGTTGGCATTTTCGCGGGTCACGTCGTTCGACTTGATGTTCACAATGTCGAGGAACACGTCGCGCGTCTTGGCCTTACGGGCAATGCTTCGCTGATTACGATAGGCAATATACTTCTGGGCTACGTCCTTGCGCGAGCTCTTCATCAACTCCAGCTCGACCATATCCTGAATGGCCTCTACTGTCATTTGCGTCTGACCTCGCTGAGCGATGTGGTCAGTTATCTGATTGAGCAATCGCTCGTCTTCTCCCTTGTCGGTGGTCATCATGGCCTTTCGGATGGCTGCCATGATTTTCTGCTCGTTAAAGCCCACAATGCGCCCGTCGCGCTTCACAACTGTCTGTATCATAATAGGATAGAATTTATTGTTGTTTTTTATGAAAACTAAATCGTTTGCAAAGATACGAATAATATTCTAAAGTTGTTTGTTTTGGACAACTTTTGTCGTGTTAATAATTGTCAATCCGCTAGTAATCAGCGGTTTAGAAAATCAAAACGGAAAACTTTGATAAAGAAACAGTTCCGAAAGTTTTCCGTTTTTCTCTCATTATCAGTGGGATATATACCACTATAGATAGTCGATGAGCACATCCCACACGGCAATGATGTGGCATACGGAGCCTGCGAGCACGAAGAAGTGGAATACGGAGTGCATGTAGCGATGCTTGTTGAGCGAATAGAACACGGCGCCGGTGATGTAGCAAACGCCTTCGGCTATAATCCAGATGACGGCGGCGGTGCTCACGGAGTCGATGAGCGGCTTGAAAGCTACGAGCACCGAAAGGCCCATACCCACGAAGCAGAAGGTCTCCAGGTTAGAGTGTTCTTTCAGCCGAATGAAGCTGATGATGGTGCCGGCAATGGCGCAGAGCCAGACAAATGAGAAGAGCGCCCAGCCCCAGTAGCCTTGTTCGCGTAGCGCAACGAGCGTCAGCGGCGAGTAGGAGCCTGCAATGTGCCAGTAGATGGCAGCGTGGTCCCAGCGGCGCAGCCGTTCTTTCCACTTGCTGCGGCGCGGCAATGCGTGATAGGCGGTCGAGGCAATGTAGCTGCCGAGCATGCCGAAAAGGTAGAGCCCCACACCGATGCCCGCCCAGGGGCTGCCTCCCTGCACCACCATCACGATGAAGATGATGCCTACGACGACGCCCAGGGCGATGCCGCCAGCATGCGACCATGAGTTCCAGAGCTCTTCCTTATGGGTATATCTGATGGCCATGCCTGTCTCTATCGTTACCTTCAGTCGTCGGCTTCGAGGAAGTCCAGCTGCCGCTTCTCCACGTTGGCACGTGCCACCTTGATGCGGATGGGGTCGCCCAGTTGGTACTTCTTGTGGTGGCGACGGCCCACGAGCTGGAAGTTGCGCTCGTCGAACTCATAGTAGTCGCCCGTCAGGTCGTGCATGCCGATGAGGCCTTCGCAGTGGTTCTCATCTATTTCGCAATAGATGCCGAACGACTGGATGCCGGAGATGTGGGCGTCGTAGACGTTGCCGATCTTGTCCTCCATGAACTCCACCATCTTGTACTTGATGCTCTCGCGCTCGGCCATCTGTGCCGTCTGCTCCATGTCGCTCGAGTGCTCGCATTGCTCCTCGTAGTATTTCTGGCTGGCCGAGCGTCCGCCCTCCTGATAGCGGGTGAGCAGTCGGTGGACCATCGTGTCGGGATAGCGGCGTATGGGCGAGGTGAAGTGGGTGTAGTAGTCGAATGCCAGTCCGTAGTGGCCTATGTTGTGGGTCGAGTACTTGGCCTTCATCATCGAGCGCAGCGCAACGGTCTCAATGAGTTTCTGCTCGCCGTGTCCCTGCGCGTCTTCCATCAGCTTGTTCAGGCTCTTCGAGATGGACCCGCGCGAGCCTTCGGTCTTCAGCTTGTAGCCGAAGGGCGCCACTACCTGCCGCAGCTGTTCCAGCTTCTGCGGGTCGGGTTGGTCGTGCACGCGGTAGACGAAGGTCTTTGCCTTCGGCTTCTGCTCGCCTCCCTTAGGCTTCTTCACGTTGCCAATCGACTCAGCCACCGTTCTGTTGGCCAGCAGCATGAACTCCTCGATGAGCTGTGTGGCAAGGGTCGACTTCTTGAAGTAGCAGCGCGTGGGCTTGCCCTTCTCGTCGATGTCGAAGTGCAGTTCCTCGCGGTCGAACTTCACGGCTCCGCTCTTGAAGCGGCGCTCGCGCATCTTCTGTGCCATCTGGCTGAGCAGCCGCAGCTCGCGGGCATAGTCGCCGTCGTTGCCGTCGAGAATGTCCTGCACCTCCTCGTAGGCGTATCGCCGGTTGCTCTTTATCACCGTGTGGGCCAGGTGCCAGTCCTTGATGTTGGCCTCCTCGTCGAGCACGAAGATGACGCTGTAGCACAGTTTCTCCTCATCGGGCCTGAGCGAGCAGATGAAGTTGCAGAGCCTTTCGGGCAGCATCGGGATGGTGCGGTCGACGAGGTAGACGCTCGTGGCGCGCTTCTGTGCCTCCTTATCTATAATAGAGCCCTCCGTGACGTAGTGCGACACGTCGGCAATGTGCACGCCTACCTCATAAAGTGCGCGGTCGGAAAGCTGGCGGATGCTGAGGGCGTCGTCGAAGTCCTTGGCGTCTTTGGGGTCGATGGTGAAGGTGAGCACCTGGCGGAAGTCCTCGCGACGGGCTATCTCCTCGGCGCTGATTTCTGCCGAAAGCTTGTTGGCAGCCTCCTCCACCTTCTGCGGATACTTGTAGGGCAGGCCGTATTTTGCCAGGATGGCGTGCATCTCTACGGTGTTGTCGCCCTGCTCGCCCAGCACGTCGATCACTTCGCCCACGATGTTCTTCGATTCGTTCGACGGCCACTGCGTGATTTTCACCACCGCCATCTGTCCCGTCTTGCCTCCCTTCAGCTTCTTCTTCGGAATGAGCACGTCGTGCACGAAGACGTTACCCTCGGTCACGAGGAAGGCGTAGTCTTTCTCCACCTGCAGCGTGCCCACAGCCTGATCGTGCTTGCGCTGCAGGATTTCCGTCACCATTGCCTCGCGAATGTGGTTCTGCCTGCGGGCCATCATTGCCACACGCACGCGGTCGCCGTTGAGGGCGAACATCGAGTTGCGCTCCGACACAAAGATGGGCTTGCCGCCATCGTCGGGCAGGAACGAGTTCTTGCCGTTGGCCTTGCGGATGAACGTGCCCTCCTGCACCTGCGTCTTCAGGTTCAGCCGGTAGGAGTTCTCCGATGCCTTCGAGAGGTAGTCGTCCCATGCCATCTCCTCCATCACGTCGATGGCCAGCATCTTGGCTGGATGCGTGTCCAGCCGCAGAGCCTTGAATATCTGTTTGAAACTCAGTTCTTCGTTGGGGTGCGCCTGAAAAAGTCCTTGCACGGCATCGGCCACCTGGCGCTTCGACAGCCTCTTGCCTCCGTTTTTCTTTCCCATAGTAGTTTTGTTTTGGTTTTGCTGCAAAGTTACGAATTTTTTTCCAAACTTATGCACTTTTTCGCAAGAAAACATTCTGGAGAAAAACCTCGCTGCCCTGTTGGCTCCACCAATCACCCCTTTTAGTCCCGCTAATCGCCTCGATTCATCCCGCCAATCGCCTCGATTCATCCCGCCAATCGAGCCGATACTTCATTTATTAAAGTACAATCCACACACCATCATTGTCCTTGCCTTCATGTTTCAAAACACCAATTTTCTGTAAAGTAGAAAGAAAAGAAACGATTTGTGCTGAGAAATGACTACCTTTGTACCCACGAATCAGGAAATTGGCGAATATGATACCAAACAAGCACTTCAATTCTACAAGGAGAAAATAGACCTAGAGTTCTTCGACGAGCGAAGTGGCAAGCTGATCACATACGGGAGTGCATGGAGAGATGTGCATAATGGCTAATCATTCACATGCAAAGAAAAAAAAGCAGATGCAATGAAAAAAGTTGCCATTTAGCGTAGCATTTTCTCGCTTTTGGTGTATAATAGAGTAGAAGGTCACGAAAGTAACAGATGAACAAACAAGATTTCATATCCTTGGTACCAGACTTGCGGTGCGCTGCCGTAGGTGCAGCGCTTGCCATTCTTGATGACTGTGAGGAGGCTGAGGACGTGGCACAGGAAACGATGCTTAGGATGTGGGAGAATGTCGAAAGGTTAGACGATGACGCAAGGCGAGCGAAAGCCTTTGCCGCTGTGACGGCACGGAATTTGGCACAAAACCGCCTCCGTCAGAAGCGACGATGGCCTATTCTGAGGTTGCTCAGTCGACACGACTGCGAGACAAGCGAAACACCGCTGCGCCGTATGGAGGCTTCTGATGCCGACTCTGCTTTCAGCCAAGCCTTGCAGCAGCTGCCCATAGTGTGGCGACGAGTGCTCCAGATGCGCAATATTGAGGACATGAGTTTCGCAGAGATTGCCGCAGTGCTCGGCACATCAGAATCGTCTGTGCGCGGACTGCTTTCGAAAGCACGAACAAGAATGGTGGAACTAATCAATCAGCAGATAAGATGACAGACAGACATGACATACAACGAATGCTCGACCGGTTTATGGCCGGTACGACAACGGAGGCGGAAGAGCGGCTATTGACCGACTACTTCTGTGAGGCAGTAGATTTGCCCGCAGAGTGGGAAGCATACGCTGTGATGTTCCGAGGATTCCGTCAGCAGGCCGCCTCTTCTAATCATCATGCTAAAATAGTGCCCATGAAGCGTTGGCTTTCCGTTGCTGCTTCGGTGTTGGTGATTTTCGGTCTCAGTTGGTATTATCTCAAATCATTGGAGCCGAAGGCAGACATCCCAGCCAAGGTAGCGAAACCTATGGCAATAGTTACGCCAAAGGTTGAGCAAACCCATGTGGAACTGCCCGAGAAGAATACGGAGGTTGGGCAGAAATCGAAGCCTCAGAAACCCAAAAGAAAGAGGATTGCAAAAAAGGTTGAGCGACTTGTTGCCGTAGCCGAAGAGCCATCTGAGCCGTCCCTACTCGACATCGACATGGAGGCGGTGCAGCAGCGTGGAGAAGACCTACGCCTTGCGATGGCAATCATGAATCAGGAATTATTAGAAACAGAATAAGGTTATGAGACAACTACTGAGTATTATCCTGCTTGTCAGTTGCGCAATAGGCGTTGCGGCACAAGAAGCACAATTGGATGAGCTGATGGAGCACTTGGCGGCCCGAGGGGTCAGGATGTCGGTGTCGCGTGTCAACGACAAGTTTCATCTGTCGCGCCGATATAACGTGACATTCGACAACGACCTGTCCTTGGCAGACAGCATCTGCAGAGTGCTTGATGGCATGGCCCGTCATGCCGTGGAGTCCTACCGCTATGAGAGCCACCGTAACGGCAACGACACCATCACCTACAGCATCGCCATGCGTGGCTACGGCACAAAGGATGACTATGTGTTGGACATGGCCCGTGTAGAAAACCCCTCGAGCAGTTGGACCAACGACTACAGCGACTTCCGCAAAACCCATAGCTATCTCTATCCCAACCCCTATATGCAGCAGGAAAAACGCTTCTTTGAACTGCTTGGAGGTAATAACCGCAAGATGTACTTCGGTGCCCGTGAAGCCGTGATGTTCGACTATGTCCAGGGGCGTGGTAACATCATCGCCATGACGACGCAGGTGAACGAGGCACAGGGCATGTACTATCACTTCGACATTTCGCCATTAGACAGTCTGCTCAATGGTATCGCTGACAGTCGTCCAGTCCACTATTCCCACGCCTCTGGTGCCCCTATCCTCATGAGTGATACCTACTATTTCACCGATTACTTGTTGCCAAAGACGAAGGGCAAGAGCGATTCGCGCGGACATCTTTACATCGTCAATAATGGTGCCGACTTCTACCAACTATTGCTCAATGCCGCCAAGCATCACTTGGACACGAACCCCACACAATGTTGTGTGTTGGAGTACACCAATCGCCACTTCAAGCTGAGCGGCATTAAGAACACCACCAAGTATCGCGTCAACGACATCGCTGAATCGGCCTTTCTCATGGCCGACCTCGACAAGGATGGCAAACTCTATATTCTGCGCCTCGATGTTGACGGAGAATATTGGATACCAAGGAACTGGAAAGAACTGGAAACAACGAATTAAATAAATTAATAAAAACAACAAAATGAAAAGATTATCAACCCTCATCGCTTGCTTAGCGATAGCTACGGCAAGCACTCTCGCTCAGAGCGAAAACCCTCGCGGACTCTACAAACTACAGCGTCTTGGCTACGAGAACGGACAGCCAGACCACGTGCCCGAGATGACGCAGTACAAATACAGTACCGACTACGTTCCCATGACCCTGATGGTGATGAAGAACACACCGATGGACTATGTCTACGTCATGCGAATGGACGAGCCACACCCCTACAATTTCACCGGCAACATAGCTGTGGGACAGGATGGTTATGGCACCCGTATCTACGACTCAGACAGCGAGCACTTCACGTTGAAATGGTACAACACCGTGCGGCCCAACGAAGGCAAGGTGTTCCCGATGAACGAGTTTATCATCGAGTACTATGACCGCCGTGACATGGAGCAGCAGATGCAACGCTCCATTGAAATGCTTGAGATGAAACACCAGCAACCCAAGCACCGCTTTGCCGGCTGCTGGCGTATGATGGGCAACTACACTACGATGGACGGCGAGCGGATACTGGTGAAGCCCAAGGCCAACCTTTTCAAGGTCTATGGCGAGAAAGACGTCACCTTCCTCTTCTGTCAGGGCGACCGTCTCAACGGTGCCACCGTCTACTACAAGCCACTCGTTGTTAAGGGCGAAGTTAGCATCAAGGAGGGTGACAACAATGAGTGTGCCATCACATGGCGGAACGCCGACTCGTTCGTCCTTAAATTCGATCGCGGTGACGGCACCATTGTCGAGGAACTTTGGAAACGCTCTGGTCTGCCCCAGGTTTTCCAGAAGCTCTTTGGCACTGATGTGCCTATTGCCAATTGGCAGGCCCCTGCTGCCTTCTGAAACAATCACCATAAGCTATACGGTGTATCGAAAAAAACAGGGCAGGAAGTTTGGAACTTCCTCCCTTTTTTCGTAACTTTTGCAACAATTTTATCCAAAAGTCGGCTCAGTGGCTCACACTGAAAAAAACCTACACCAATAAAACACGTTGTTTCTATGATGTGTCCTTCGCCTCCGCCCAGTACAAATGGAAGCGCCTCGTCCTCCGCCTCGAACTCGACAACCTCCTGAACCAGCGCCACTACGCCTACACCATCTTCAACGGCAT
>CACXYH010000049.1:25100-26494 GCA_902771785.1 uncultured Prevotellaceae bacterium | reverse complement strand
TATGTACAACAGGGCTAAGCCCGAAGTACTTAGAGCAAAGATGATATATGCCGGCATGAAATGCGACTGGAATTACCACCTAAATTGACGCAGAACCAACTTTTTTGTGGTATTTTTCCGCTATTTAAACTCCTATTTATCTGACTGTCCATCCTACGCAAAATAACTAATAAAGCATACCTTCCTACTGGATGATGCACCTGATTTACCAGTTCAAAAAAGCACCTAAGAAGAGATAAGGTTTTACTTTTGAATAAAAAAAACGTAAGCTGTTATTCTCAGAATCCCGCTAAACGAAGCGGGCTCCCTCGTCGGGACGCACGAAGAAGCACTTGAAGGTGTTCTCGTACTCGGGGAACTGAGCCAGATAGCGCTCGGTCAGCGTGCGCTCGATGTCGTCGCGGTGGACGGGGTCGATGAGCGCGATGCAGGCTCCCTTGAAGCCGGCACCCGAGAAGCGGCCTCCGTAGACACCGGGCAGCTGGCGCATAATCTCGTAGATGGCGATGAGCTCGGGCGAACCGCACTCGTAGTTGTGGATGGAGCTCTCGCACGAGTCGAAGCTCAGCTTGCCGAAGAGTTTCAGGTTGCCCGTCTCCCAGGCCGTGACACCCTGGCGCACGCGGCGATACTCTGAATAGAAATGCTCGGCGCGGCGGGCGAAGCGGGCAGGCATGGCGATGCGGGTCTTCTCGAACGTGGCCTTGGGAATGTCGCGCAGGAAGGTCTTGTCGAAGGTCTTCAGCGGCTGCTCGGTGTAGGCGAGCATGTTCCAGGCGGCGGTCTTGCACTCGTAGACGCGGAGGTTGTAGTCGGAGTTGACGAGCGAGCGCGTCAGTCCGCTGAAGAAGATGCCGATCTCGAAGTCGGGCATGTCGGGGTTGCGCTTGATGATGCGCCACTCGTTGGAGTCGCAGTCGAGGAAGAGCAGGCCGTCCTTGCGCCCCAGGGCGATGCAGGCCTGGTCGAGCAGACCGTTGTTCAGCCCGATATACTCGCGCTCGGCCTCGGAGGCAATCTTCACCACCTCGAAGGGTTTCAGCTCGATGTCGTTGGCCTTGGCAAAGGCCATGACGTAGGCAATGAGCACGGCGGCACTACTGGACAAACCGCCCACGGGCAGCGAGCCCTGCAGCACGCCCTCGATGCCGTGGCGCAGCTCGAAGCGCTTGCGCAGCGCATACTTGGCACCACGGGCGTAGTCGCCCCAATGGCGCTCCTTCACCTGCGAGGGGGTGTTGACGTGAAACTCGACGTCGCCCTCGAAGGTGCGCGACGAGAGCTTGACGAGCGAGTCTTCGCGGACATTAAACCAGAGGTCGACGCCCTTGTCGATGGCGAATCCCGTCACCAGACCGTGCTGATGGTCGACGTGCGCTCCTAAGGGACACACC
>CACXYH010000049.1:0-25090 GCA_902771785.1 uncultured Prevotellaceae bacterium | reverse complement strand
TTTATTGCAAACATCCAAACTTCTGCGCCTATTTTTCGGACAACGGCGCATTTTAAGCCTCAGTAATTTGGTTTTACTGCATCTTTTTACTACCTTTGCGACCTAAAAGTCGCGAAGTTTTTCACTTCGTTTAAGGAAAATCCTCCGTCTCGGCAAAAAAAAGAATAAATTCTTTTGTTTTGCTCTCGACTTTTCGTAACTTTGGAAGAATTCGCAGGATTTCTTTATATAAAGGTAGTTTGGGAGATTAAGGATTTTGAGTCCTTTTCCTGACGATAGTCGTTCTTGCTTAGGCAAGCGGCAAAGCCGAACGGATTATCTCCATCACTTCATCAAGAACCTCATTCGATCTGTAGTTGGTACGGTAGAGACTCGTCTGATGGCTAAGTTTCGTCAGTTGGTTGAGGTTCTTGCTTTGCAAGCGAACAGAGTTCGAGCGGTTCGCCACTCCTGCAAGGTTGCGGAATATGCTTGCGTCCACCGTTGTATGTGCAATGGGCGTCTCCGTCTGTTGTGCATTCTCGCGGATATACTCTGCCAGTCGTCTGTTCGCCTTTCGGCTCCTGATACGTAGTGTCTCGTAGTCAATCTTTGAGAACTTGACGGTGACGGACTTTGACCGTCTGCGGGCCTGTGGCAGTGTCGGTCTGCCTCCCGTGTTCCTATGTTCTCTCATCTCTGTTGGCTTGGTTGATGTTGTCATTGTTGCCATTGTTTACTTTGCTATCATTGTTGTCTTACGCCAGTAACCAGACTGTAGAATCTGCGACCATCGGGAGCGGATTCCCCTCCGCGCGACTCCTTGGAGTGTGGAGCAAGGTAGTTTTCGGGTTACGAAAACACCGCTCGGCTTAGCCGCTTTGCCCAGCCTTGCTTCCACTCCATACAACGTTTTCCGTGCCTCACCGCTTTCAGCGTTGAAGTCGCTCCCGTCGCCCATCGGTCTGGTCTTATCGTTCACAATTTACGCCACTGCTTTAGTTCATTGCGGAGGAATACAAAAAAGACCGCCACGATGGACGGCCTATAAATATAATAATGTGGAGAAACAAAGAGCGGGAACCCGAGGCCGAGAATGTCGGTGCGGGTTCCCGCTCTTTGTTGAGACGGTTTTTTCCTAATATCTTACTATGCTGTCTATTTGCCAGTCGCACAGGAAAGGCTTTACTTGATAATATGTTATAACAACGTCACACCATGGCTTTAATTCCTTTGTGACGAATTGAACTTTAAACGAGACATCTGTCAAACGTTCAATCTTATAAATATACTTATAGTCTTCTTCATGGTCTTTCTTTAATTGATCAAGAAAAATAAGGGCCGTGTCATTCATCATTCGAAGCATTTCGCCAGTCATCTGCCTTGCTGCGTTGTCACGTTGAATATATCCTTTTATACTCTCATTCCAGTTGTACGAATACCTGAAAATAAGCCCGCCTTCACTTCCTTTAGCGATAGCGTTTGCCATGCGTTTATTGCTTTCATTGCTGATTCCAAGCCTATTCACTATTGCATATTGTACATCTTCCCCTTCGCTTTTTATGTTGTATTTGTTATTGGCATAATCATTACGATAGTCCATAAGAAGCAATGCCTCAATTAGATTTGGTCTTTGCCATCTAAGTAAGTCCTCGTGGCTAATACTTGGAAATCTCACAAGATTCCCACTAGTATCGAACAATGCGAAGTCCGACCTGTTTGTCATATTAACAAGCCTATATTCTGGATGCTCAGGGAAACTTACATATCGGTATTCGTGTGGATAATGTTCTTCTTTCTGTTGGCCAAAGTCATATTTGTTCATCCATTCCCATCCACGTCTTTGCAGTCTTAGCTCAAGTGTGTCAATTCTGTCATAGCTTGCATATTTCCATGCGGATTGTAGTAAGGCAGGGCGGTAGTTCGCATTCTTTACGGTCAGATATATAGTTTTCTGCGGATAGTTTTCGTTCCCCTCGCTTATCCGGTACCAGTAAAATGCATCATGTCTGTCATAAAAGGCAACTTCCTGTTCTATAGATTTTATATTGACTTCATAATAACTACGAACAATTTTGGCGTATTCAATAATCACAGGATGCGTTTGCTGCTTCTTTGAAAACAATTTGTCCGCTTTGTCTATTTCCTTCTTGTATAGCCGTTGAAACTGAAGAACTGTTGCCCGGCGGTCGTTTATCAAAACTGTTGCCTGGCGATCGTTTATCGTTTCCTTGTCTAATTGAGGTGATTCGTTTTTTAGTTCATCAAGAAGTAAGGAATATAGTGGCAGAGTACCATTGGATTCCTGCAATTTTTCCTTCTCAGTCATATTGATGATAATGTCAATGATGTCTACAACTCTTGCAATACTGTCCTTCTGCTGATTAAGTGAGTCCTTTTTCATCGTAGTATAGGTAAAAGACACACTCTCTACTTTTGCAGTATCAATTACTGCTTTAGGCTGTTGGAAGAATTCAGTAGAATCATTAAACAGCCAATCATTTCCGTATGATTGGGCATTTACTGTCACTGGCAACATTGCCACCACTGCTATAAGATGACCTGCTTTCATAATTATTTATGTCTTAATGTAATATAAAGTTCTTTTTGAAAGCCGCACATACTTTTATGCAAAGAGAAAGCGCAGGCCCCGTCCATACTCTCTGACAGGCCCGCGACGGCCCCTAATATTCTATGGTTGGAGACTGCGCTATGGTGCACAGCCCCAATGAATATTAGGTTTGCTCTTAAATCTCGTTCGAGGTCGCGGTTCGTCAGAGAGATTGAGCAACAAAATGTCGTGTGTCTTACGAAACACGTTGCAAAGGTACAACTTTTCCGCAAATCATGAGGCAATATGACGTGAAAGTTTCAAAAAAGATAAAATTTGGACGGTCTGACGCGGATTGGACGGAAGAATTTGGAGGTTTTGAGGCGATTGTATGCGGTATGATGAGGTCGCAGAGCGCGAAGAGGTGGCATCTTCATAGAAAAGATGGAACGCTGAGTGCAGAGAGGTGGCTACTTGGTCGTTCGGAAGCGATACGGAGGGCGCAGCGGAGGCAGATGTATGGCGCAGAAGCAACAAATTCGGCGTGGGAGAGGGTGGATAACGGCTCTGATTTTATCAACGCCCGTATTGCAATAAAATCATTCCATCAAGATTTATTGCCAACCCGAATTGTGATAAAATCACATCGTTATTATTTATTCACAACTCGGTTTGTGATGAGATAGGCAGCAAAGTCCTTGATAAAGTCGGGTGTCAGTTCCATCATAGATATGTCCTTATATCTTTATCTGTCCATTGGCATATCTGTTTTAAAGATTACACATTAATTACTATATCTGTTAGAAGACGGCCGCAATGCGACGAATCTGCTTTAGTTTCTCCATAAACGACTCGTCGCGTTCGGCCATCAGCATGTCGTATTCGTTCTGCATAGCAAGTAGTGGGGCGGCATCCACACCAAGGGCAGCCTCCATCATCATGGCCACTTCTGGGCTGAGTGACCGCTTGCCGTTCAGCATTTCATTAAAGGCTGAATAGGAGATGCCGATATCCTTAGCCATTCCACGTTGCGAAATGCCTCGGTATTCCAGTTCGTCCTTCAGAACCTCGCCAGGATGGGTGGGCTGAAAGGGCTTCAGGTTGTTTGCTATCATCTGCGGGTTTACTCCTTCAAGTGTGGTCATATTTCGTCCTCCTTTTACTTATAATGGTTTGACAAATCCGTAATGTTACATATCGTGGCAATCTGCTTGCCAGCTTCCATACTTTCAGTGAACTCGATGCGGTATTGGTCGTTGACACGAACGGAGGATAAACCCTCTTTGTCACCGTGCAGTTTCTCGTAGTGCAAGGAGCCGTACTTGGTCAGCCCTAACACATTTTCCTGCTGTTTCATCAGGTTGACCACTTTTACATACTTGCTGACTATCTGAGGCTGGAAGCGGTGTTTCTTATCACTTGTTTTGCCCTCCGTATAGAGTTCCTGTAGGAATGTCTGCTCGAATGTAACTATCATACGGCTGCAAAGGTACAAAAAGTTTTGGGTGTTCGCAAATTTATGAACAATTATTTGCCGAAAAATAATATAAGTATGCCCTTTTGGAAGTTGCTATCTTTTGTAGTCCCCTCAATTATCAGAAACAAGAATCAAAAGTGGACGTTCTTTGCTGTGTAAAGCGACCAGAGGTCGACGAGCGAATCTTCGCGGACATTAAACCAGAGGTCGACGCCCTTGTCGATGGCGAATCCCGTCACCAGACCGTGCTGATTTTATTGCAAACATCCAAACTTCTGCGCCTATTTTTCGGACAACGGCGCATTTTAAGCCTCAGTAATTTGGTTTTACTGCATCTTTTTACTACCTTTGCACCCGAAAATTACAAAACAAGCTGAACATGAAGAATATAGTCATTGCCGCCGGCTATGCCACCCGGCTGGGAGAACTGACCAAGAATTTTCCGAAGCCGCTGCTGAAGATTGGCGACAACACCATCCTCGGACGCATGCTCGACGACATCGACGGCATTGCCGACATCGATGAGCACATCATCATTACGAACCACAAGTTTGCCCACATCTTCGAAGACTGGGCCAAGGGACTGAAGAACAAGAAGCCCATCACCATCGTCGACGACGGCACCGAGACCAACGACACCCGGCTGGGCGCCGTCTGCGACCTGCTCTTCGCCATGGAGAAGCTGAACATCGACGACGACATGCTCGTGGTGGCAGCCGACAACCTGCTGTTCTTCTCGTTTCAGGAGTTCACAGACTTTGCCAAGGCGAAGCAGACGTCGTGCATCATGTGCCACGAGCAGCCCTCGATCGAGAAGCTGCAGCGAACGGGCGTCATCGTGGTGGACGACCAGATGCGGGTGCTCAACATGGAGGAGAAGCCGCTCGAGCCGAAGAGCCACTGGGCTGTTCCACCTTTCTATATATATATGAAGAAAGACCTGGAGCTGGTGAGGCACGCCGTGGAGAACGGCTGCGGCAAGGATGCTCCGGGCAACCTGGCCCACTACATGGTGGAGCACACCACGATGCACGCATGGCCCATGTCGGCCGGACGCTTCGACATCGGCTCGCTCGACACCTACTACGAGGCCGTGGAGAGATTTGGAAAGAAATAAAAGCAACATAAAGCAGGGATATTATGGAAAAGGTAATATTAGACAATAAAACGATTTTCGTTACTGGAGCCGCCGGCTTCATTGGTTCTAACCTCGTGAAGCGACTGTTCAAGGACACGACCGGCACCACCATCGTAGGCATCGACAACATGAACGACTACTACGACGTGCGACTGAAGGACTTCCGGCTGAACGAGCTGCAGACGCTGAACGCTCAGTCGGCAACGGTCAAGTTTCATTTCATCAAGGGCGACATTGCCGACAAGGCCACCATCGACGGCATCTTCGAGCAATACAAGCCTGCCGTGGTCGTGAACCTGGCTGCTCAGGCCGGCGTGCGCTACTCCATCACCAACCCCGACGCCTACATCCAGTCGAACCTCATCGGCTTCTACAACATTCTGGAGGCCTGCCGCCACAACCCCGTGGAGCATCTGGTATACGCCTCGTCGTCGTCGGTCTACGGCTCGAACAAGAAGGTGCCCTACTCTACCGACGACAAGGTGGACAACCCCGTGTCGCTCTACGCCGCCACGAAGAAGAGCAACGAGCTCATGGCCCACGCCTACTCGAAGCTCTACAACATACCGTCGACGGGACTGCGCTTCTTCACCGTATACGGCCCGGCCGGACGTCCCGACATGGCCTACTTCGGATTTACCAACAAGCTGCGCGAGGGAAAGACCATCGAAATCTTTAACTTCGGCAACTGCAAGCGCGACTTCACCTACGTCGACGACATCGTGGAGGGCGTGGTGCGCATCATGCAGGGAGCGCCCGAGAAGAAGCAGGGCGAGGACGGACTGCCCCTGCCGCCATACGCCGTCTACAACATCGGCAACAACAGCCCCGAGAACCTGCTCACGTTCGTCGACATTCTGCAGCAGGAGCTGATTCGCGCGCAGGTGCTGCCTGCCGACTACGACTTCGAGGCCCACAAGAAGCTGGTGCCGATGCAGCCCGGCGACGTGCCCGTGACTTATGCCGACACATCGGCACTGGAGCGCGACTTCGGCTACAAGCCCAGCACCACCCTTCGCGACGGCCTGCGCGCCTTCGCCGAGTGGTATAAGGAGTTCTACAAGTAAAAAAAAGAGCGCTTTTCCGAAAAAAAAGGCGCTTTTCTTTGGTGGGTTCAGAAAAAGTTGCTACCTTTGCATCCGCAAACAAGGAAAAGGACCCGTAGCTTAGCTGAATAGAGCGTCAGATTCCGGTTCTGAAGGTCTTGGGTTTGAATCCCAACGGGTTCACCAGGAAGGCAACGGGAGCAAACAGATAGGAGCATAGCTCAGCTGGTTTAGAGCGCTTCAGTCACATTGAAGAGGTCTTCGGTTCGAATCCGAATGTTCCTACTCCTACCAAGAGGAAATCACTCAACTTCTCGCGAGGCTGAGTGATTTTTTTATTCCTGCATTTTCAGAGAATGTTCATGACTTCGCGCAGCGAGGCCACCTCGAACGTGACGGGGTTGGGGGCAGGATGGTCGGGATAGCGATTGAAGTAGAGGGTGTCGAGACCGGCCTGCTGAGCACCGAGAATGTCGGTATTGTAGTTGTCGCCCAGCATGAGGGTGGTCGGCCGCGGAGCCTGCGTCTGCCGGAAAGCATAGTCGAAGAAGAACGGCGAGGGCTTGTTGGCGCCGGCATCCTCGCTGAGGATGATGGTGTCGAAATAGTCGTAGAGACCGCAGGCACGCAGCTTCTTGTACTGCACCTCGTGGAAGCCATTGCTGCACATGTGGATGCGATAGCCCTGCCGGCGCAGATGGTCCATGAGCTCATGAGCCCCTTCGACCACACCGGGCTTGTTGGAGCACAGGCCGAGGAAGCGGTTGCTGACGTCGAGACAATACTGCGCGGTGGCCTCAAGGCCGCGTCCGAGGCTCAGCGGACGGCGGAAGCGCTCTATAATAAGGTAGTCGCGAGTAATCTCGCCCCGGGAGTAGCGTGCCCACAGGTCGACGTTGGTTTCCCAATAAGCCTCGTAGAAGGTTTCCGGCGCATCGAAATAGCGTTCCAGATGCAGCAGGTCGTAGAGCTCCTGCAGGGCGAGCACAGCATTTCCGTGGGTATCGTAGAGCGTGTCGTCGAAGTCGACAAAGAGGTCGGTATATCGTTTCTGAGCCATGTAATCGTTAGTTTTTGCTGCAAAATTACAAATAATTCGCCATTCTTCGCCCATCATTCGTCATTTTTTCGTAACTTTGCGACCAAAAGTAACTTTGCCGAAGCAAAATCACAAAACGACATACAAACATGGACATTACCGAAAGATTTCTGAACTACACCAAGTTCGACACGCAGTCGTCGGAAGAGAGCGAAAGCGTGCCCAGTACCTCGAAACAACTTATTTTCGCCGAGTACCTGAAGAAGGAGCTGGAGCATGAGGGCTTCAGCGACGTGGAGCTCGACGAGAAGGGATACCTGTACGCCACCCTACCCTCGAACATCAAGGAGAAGGTGCCCACCATCGGCTTCATCTCGCACTATGACACCAGCCCCGACTGCTCGGGTGCCGACATCAAGCCACAGATTGTGAACAACTACGACGGCAGCGACATTCTGCTCAGCGAGGGTATCGTGTCGAGTCCGAAGAAATTCCCCGAGCTGCTGCAGCACGTGGGCGAAGACCTGATCGTGACCGACGGCCACACGCTGCTGGGTGCCGACGACAAGGCGGGCATCGCCGAGATTGTGCAGGCCATGTGCTATCTGCGCGACCATAAGGAGCTGAAGCATGGCGACATACGCATCGCCTTCAACCCCGACGAGGAGATAGGCATGGGTGCCCACCACTTCGACGTGGAGAAGTTTGGCTGCGAATGGGCCTACACGATGGATGGCGGCGACGTGGGCGAGCTGGAGTTCGAGAACTTCAACGCGGCTTCGGCAAAGATTGCCATCAAGGGAGTGAGCGTGCACCCGGGCTACGCCAAGGGCAAGATGGTGAATGCCGGGCTGCTGGCTGCCGAGTTCATAGGCATGCTGCCTGCCGACGAGCGCCCGGAGACCACTGAGGGCTATCAGGGATTCTACCACCTGACGGGCATGCAGGGGCAGACGGAGCAGGCGAAGCTGTCGTACATCATCCGCGACCACGACCGCGAACGCTTTGAGGACCGCAAGCGCTTCGTCAAGAAATGTGCCGACCAGATGAACGAGAAGTACGGCGAGGGCACGGTGGAGGCCGTGATCAGCGACCAGTACTACAACATGAAGGAGAAGATAGACCCGCAGATGCACGTCATCGACCTGGTGCTGAAGTCTATGCAGGAGGTGGGCGTGGCTCCGAAGGTGAAGCCCATCCGCGGCGGCACCGACGGCGCACAGCTGTCGTTCAAGGGTCTGCCCTGCCCCAACATTTTCGCTGGCGGCATCAATTTCCACGGACCCTACGAGTTCGTCAGCATACAATCGATGGAGAAAGCCATGCAGGTCGTGGTGAAAATCTGCGAGCTGACGGCCAGGTTTAATGATTAGACGGTCAAGGAAAAAGGTACAACCGTCAAAGCAAGACCATGGCTGAACTCCCCGCATTAATACAGGACCTGGCGCTGATACTCGTCGTTGCCGGCATCGTGACGCTCGTGTTCAAGAAGCTGAAGCAGCCGCTGGTGTTGGGCTACATCGTGGCCGGCTTCCTCGTGTCGCCCCACATGCCCTACACGGCCTCCGTCGTCGACATGTCGAACATTCACCTCTGGGCCGACATCGGAGTCATGTTCCTACTGTTCTCACTGGGACTCGACTTCTCGTTCAAGAAGATTCTGAAGATGGGGGCATCGCCCATCATCTCGACCGTTACCATCATCTTCTGCATGTCGATGCTGGGCGTCTGCGTGGGTCATGCCTTCGGATGGTCGAAGATGGACTGCATCTTCCTCGGCGGTATGCTTGCCATGTCGTCGACCACCATTATCTATAAAGCCTTCGACGACCTGGGGCTGCGGCAACAGCAGTTTGCCGGTCTGGTCATGTCGGTGCTTATTCTGGAAGACATCCTCGCCATCGTCATGATGGTCATGCTGAGCGCCATTGCCTCGGGCAACAACCCCGACGGCAGCCAGATGCTGGTGTCGATCACGAAAATAGGCTTCTTCCTGGTGCTGTGGCTGGTGGTGGGCATCTTTGCCGTTCCGCTGTTCCTGCGCTCCGTGCGCAAGCTGATCAATGCCGAGGTGCTGCTCATCGTGTCGTTAGGACTATGCTGCGCAATGGCTGTCTTCTCGACGAAGGTCGGTTTCTCGTCGGCCTTTGGTGCCTTCATCATGGGCAGCATCCTGGCCGAGACCATCGAAGCAGAGCGCATTGAGAAGCTCGTTGAACCCGTAAAGAACCTGTTTGGTGCCATCTTCTTCGTGTCGGTGGGCATGCTCGTCGACCCGGTCATCATTCTCGACTACGCCCTGCCCATCTTCATCCTCGTGATGACCATCCTTGTGGGGCAGAGCATCTTTGGCTCGGCAGCCTTCATGCTGGGCGGCGAGAGCCTGAAGAGCGCCATGCGCTGCGGCTTCTCGATGGCACAGATAGGTGAGTTCTCGTTCATCATCGCCTCGCTGGGCCTGTCGCTCGGCGTCATCAGCGATTTCCTCTATCCGGTCGTAGTGGCAGTATCTGTCATTACCACCTTCCTCACACCTTACATGATAAGGCTTGCCACACCGGCCTATAGCGCACTGGAGCACCGGCTGCCCTCACGCCTGATTCGGGCCATGAACCACCTGTCGACCAGTCATCCCAACACAACAGAGCGCAGCAAATGGAAGCACCTGCTCACACAGATGACCGTCAACACCCTCGTCTACAGCATTCTGTCGACGGCCGTCATCACGCTCATGTTCACCTTTGTGCTGCCCTTCACGCGGAAGCTGTTGCCCGGGTGGGAGCTCCACTGGTATGCCAATGCCATCACGGGGGTGCTCACCGTGCTCTTCATCTCGCCCTTCCTGCGCGCTATGGTCATGAAGAAGAACCGCAGCGAGGAGTGGAAAGCCCTATGGGCAGAGAGCAACCGCAACCACCTGCCCCTGCTGTTCACCGTGCTGGTGCGCGTCGTGATTGCCGTGAACTTCATCTTCTACATCTGCAACTACCTGACTCGCTTCACGCCTGCCATCATGATTACGCTGGGCTTGGTGGCCGTGGTGCTCATGGTGCTGTCGCGAGGCATCAAGCGCAGAAGCATCTTGCTGGAGCGTCTGTTCATCAACAACCTGCGGTCGCGCGACATCGAGGCACAGGTGCAAGGCAAAAAGCGTCCGCTCTACGAGGGAAGGCTGCTGGACCGCGATATCCACATTGCCGACTTCGATATTCCCCACAACTCGCAGTGGGCGGGCAAGTCGCTCAAGGAGCTGAACCTGGGCCGCCGCTACGGGGTGCACGTGAGCAGCATCCTGCGCGCCAAGAACCGGCTGAACATTCCCGACGGCGACGACGTCATCTTCCCACTCGACCGGCTGCAGGTCATTGGCAGCGACGAACAGCTGGCCAAGCTCAGTCAGGCCATTGCCCAAGAGACCTTCGACGAAGACAGGGACATAGAGAAACGCGAGATGAAGCTGCGCCAGCTCATCATCACCGAGAGCAGCCCCTTCGTGGGAAAGACGCTCGAGAAGAGCGGCATCCGCAGCCAATACAACTGCATGGTGGTGGGACTGGAAGAAGGAAAGGAGAATCTCTCCATCGTCAATCCCAAGCGCCGCTTCCAAGAGGGCGACATCATCTGGATTGTGGGCGAGGAGGATGCGCTGAAAACAATTATCAACATGTAACAACAGAAAGAAGAAAACAACAACATAACAACAAAAATGGAAAAGAAGCTAAAAAGGGGCTCGCTCTGCGTACAGGCAGGCTACAAGCCCAAGAACGGAGAACCCATCGAACTGCCCATCATCCAGTCGACCACCTTCAAGTATGACGACAGCGACGAGATGGCGCAGCTCTTCGACCTGAAGAAAGAAGGCTACTTCTACACCCGACTGCAGAACCCCACCAACGACGCTGTGGCTGCAAAGATTGCGGCGCTGGAAGGCGGCGTGGGCTGCGTGCTCACCAGCAGCGGACAGGCAGCCAACTTCTATGCCGTGTTCAACATCTGCGAAGCCGGCTCACACATCGTCACCTCCAACGAAATCTACGGCGGCACGTTCAACCTCTTCGGCGTCACGCTGAAGAAGCTCGGCATCGACTGCACCTTCGTCAGCCCCGAAGCGTCGGAAGAAGAGATACAGGCAGCCTTCCGCCCCAACACCCGCGCCCTCTTTGGCGAAACCATATCGAACCCCGGCTGCGCGGTGCTCGACATCGAGAAGTTTGCACGCATTGCCCACAAGAACGGCGTGCCCCTGATTGTCGACAATACCTTCGCCACCCCCATCAACTGCCGTCCCTTCGAATGGGGAGCCGACATCGTGACCCACTCCACCACGAAGTACATGGACGGAATGGCCACGCAAGTGGGCGGTGCCATCGTTGACAGCGGCAACTTCCCCTGGCTCGACCATGCCGACAAGTTCCCCGGTCTCTGCACCCCCGATGAGTCGTACCACGGACTGACCTACGTGAAGGCATTCGGAAAGCTCGGCTACACCACGAAACTCGTGGCCCAGCTGATGCGCGACCTCGGCTCGATTCCTGCTCCGCAGAACTCCTTCCTGCTGAACCTGGGACTGCAGACGTTGCACCTGCGCATGCCCCAGCACTGCAAGAACGCACAGCGCATTGCCGAGTTCCTGCACGACAACGAGAAGGTGGCATGGGTGCACTACTGCGGACTGAAGGACGACCGCTACTATGAGCGCGGACAGAAATACCTGCCCAACGGCTCGTGCGGTGTGATTGCCTTCGGACTGAAAGGAACGCGCGAGACAGCCATCAAATGGATGGACTCACTCGAGATGATCAACATCGTGACCCACGTAGCCGATGCCCGCACCTGTGTGCTGCATCCCGCCAGCCACACCCATCGCCAACTGAGCGACGAGCAGCTGCGCGAAGCTGGCGTGGCTCCCGACCTCATCCGCCTCTCGGTAGGCATCGAGGACGTGGAAGACATTCTCGACGACATCCGCCAGGCCCTCGACAAGATTTAGGCACGTCAAAAAAGAACGCCTGCTGAGTGATTCATACGAACGCAGGAGGGAAAGCTGGAGGTTGCTTCAAAGCAGCCTCCAGTTTTTTTATTCGCATCAGTAAGAAGGAAAAAGGAGGAAACATTTGGCCATGTCGGGAAAAGTTCGTACCTTTGCAGCCGCTTAGCAAAAAGCAGGGGTACTTGCGAGGTCATAAAGACCAACCCCCTCTAACAAAACAAGGTATTATGGTACAAAACAACAATCAGCAAGTCAGTGTGCTGTTTATGCTTTTCAGCATCCTGTTCTGCGTTTGCCTCATAGCGGCAAACCTATTCGCAACAAAGCAAATCGCCTTAGGCAACATCAGTGTGACAGGAGGTCTTCTGATCTTCCCTATTTCCTACATCGTCAACGACTGCGTGTGTGAGGTGTGGGGCTACAACCGTATGCGCCTGCTCATCTGGACAGGCTTCGCCATGAACTTCTTCTTCGTCATGATGGGAGCGCTCTGCGACTGGATACCAGCAGCCCCCTACTACACGAATGAGGCCGGATTCCATGGTGTATTCGGACTGGCACCACGAGTAGCAGTTGCTTCGTTCCTGGCTTTCATCGTTGGCTCGTTCATGAACGCTTACGTCATGAGCCGCATGAAGCTGGCATCGAAGGGAGCCCACTTCTCCTACCGCGCCATCGCAAGCACCATTGTCGGCGAAACGGCCGACTCGCTCATCTTCTTCCCCCTTGCGCTGGGAGGTATCGTTCCTGCCGATGCGCTCGTAGAGCTGATGTTGTGGCAGGTGGTGCTGAAGACACTCTACGAAATCGTGGTGCTGCCCGCAACCATCCACGTAGTAGGATTGCTGAAAAAGCACGAACAGACGGATACCTACGACGAAGGCATCAGCTACAACGTATTTAATTTAAAACACATATAATGGCAAACAGAGAACAAGAAGGCCTGCAATTCCTGGGCAAGAAGGCAGAGTATAAAACTGACTACGCCCCGGAAGTGCTGGAAACATTTGAGAACAAACATAAGGAAAACGACTACTGGGTGCAGTTCAACTGCCCGGAGTTCACGTCGCTGTGCCCTATCACAGGACAGCCCGACTTCGCCGAAATCAAAATTATGTATATCCCCGGTGAGCGCATGGTCGAGTCGAAGAGCCTGAAGCTATACCTCTTCTCCTTCCGCAATCACGGCGACTTCCATGAAGACTGCGTGAACGTGATCATGAAAGACCTCATCAAGCTGATGCAGCCTAAATATATAGAGGTGGTGGGACTGTTCACCCCGCGTGGGGGCATCAGCATCTACCCCTACGTCAACTATGGTCGTCCGGGCACAAAGTATGAGAAGTTAGCCGAAGAACGCATGGCGAACCACCATTATCTATAAAAACAAAAGAATGAGCGTTGGCAAGAAGCAACGCTCATTCTTTTTTCATTCGTTCACTATTCCTTTTTATAATAGCCCTTCACCTCATCACCGAAGCGGAGCACCAGCGTGTCGGGCCTGAGCAGAACCAGATCGGCCGTATCGCTGCTGACAGGCAGGATGTTGCCAACGGAATCGCGCATGGTTTCTGTCAAGATGAGCTGCCCACCCTTCAGCCTCCACTGGCGATACCGTTTCAGTGGCGGATATTCAAAAGGGGTCTCCTCGTCGCTCGTTTTGCTCTGATAGCTCATGCCTACAGGCGTCACCTTGTTCTCACTCTTCAGCTGGAAACCGTATTCGCGCGGAACCAGCAGCGAGTCTTTCAGTGACTCGGGCATCTTGGCCAACAGCTGTTTGGCGTCAGCCTCGCTTACATCAGCCCGCTTGCGCAGCGTTGGCAGAACCTCATAGCACCACGTAGCCTTCAGGTCATCCAAATCAATCACTTTGTCGGCCCGTGCCGAGTCGTCGGCATTGCGCACCACGGCCAGCATGTCGCCAATGCGCAAATGGCCGAACACCTGCTTTTGGCGCGAAGCATCCAGAATATAAAAAGTATCGGGGTCGCTCTCGATGTTGCGCAACAGCACAACGATGGTGTCGTTACAGCCGTCGCAGGCCAGTCCGTAGATGGTAGTCGCGTCGGTAGAGTCCTGAGCAAAATCATAGAGTCCGGCCTCTGCTGCAGGCTGATGTCCACCGCAAGCAACCGCCAATGCCATACCCATGATGGGCACGATAAGAGTTCTCTTTTTCATCACTGTCTTGTTTTCTGTCGTGCAAAGATAATATATTTGCCATCGACAAACTAAAAAACTTTCGCCCTTTAACTCCCTTTAACTCCTATAACTGCACGAAATGGGCAAAAATGTGTACCTTTGCAAGCATATTCATGAAATAACCAATTAATAACTATGGGAAAGAAAAGAATAAAGTTCAGTCTTGTCTACCGCGACATGTGGCAGTCGAGCGGCAAGTTTCAGCCTCGCAAGGACCAGTTAGAGCGCATTGCGCCCACGATTATCGATATGGGATGCTTTGCCCGTGTGGAAACCAATGGTGGTGCCTTCGAGCAGGTGAACCTGATGGCTGGCGAGAACCCCAACGCCGCCGTACGCGCCTTCTGCAAGCCCTTCAACGAAGCAGGTATTCAGACCCACATGCTCGACCGTGGCCTCAATGCCCTGCGCATGTACCCCGTGCCCGACGATGTTCGCGAGCTGATGTATAAGGTGAAGCACGCTCAGGGTGTAGACATTCCCCGCATTTTCTGCGGTCTGAACGATACACGAAACATCATCCCTTCCATCAAGTGGGCCAAGGCAGCCGGCATGACACCGCAGGCCACGCTCTGCATCACCACCAGCCCTGTGCATACGGTGGAATACTATAGCGCCATTGCCGACGAGGTCATTGCAGCCGGTGCCGAAGAAATCTGCTTGAAGGACATGGCCGGCATCGGACAGCCCTACATGCTGGGACAACTGACGAAGGCCATCAAGACGAAGCATCCCGACATCATCATTCAATATCACGGACACTCAGGTCCCGGCCTCTCTATGGCCAGCATCCTCGAGGTGTGCAACAATGGTGCCGACATCATCGACACTGCCATCGAGCCCCTGTCGTGGGGAAAGGTTCATCCCGACATCATCTCGGTGCAGTCGATGCTGAAGAACGAAGGCTTCGAGGTCGAAGACATCAACATGAATGCCTATATGCAGGCCCGTACCCTGACGCAGGAGTTCATCGACGACTGGCTGGGCTACTTCATCAATCCTGCCAACAAGCACATGTCGAGCCTCTTGCTGGGCTGCGGACTGCCGGGCGGCATGATGGGAAGCATGATGGCCGACTTGGGTGGCATACAGACCATGATCAACAAGCTGCGCGAAAAGAAGGGCGAGCCCGTGCTGACCATGGACGACATGCTCGTGAAGCTCTTCAACGAAGTAGAATATGTGTGGCCGCGTGTGGGCTATCCCCCACTGGTCACTCCTTTCTCGCAATACACCAAGAACATTGCCCTCATGAACCTGCTCACCATCGAACAGGGAAAGGGACGCTTCGTCATGATGGACGATGCCATGTGGGGCATGATCTTAGGCAAGAGCGGACGCATTCCCGGCAAGATTGACGAAGTGCTCGTCAACCTGGCCAAGGAACAGAAGCGCGAGTTTACCGATGCCGACCCGCATACGCTCATTCCCAACGCCCTCGACGACTTCAAGAAGGAGATGGACGAAAACGGATGGGAGTACGGACAGGACGACGAGGAACTCTTCGAGCTGGCCATGCACCCCGAGCAGTATCGCGCCTTCAAGAGCGGACAGGCCAAGAAGCAGTTCTTAGCTGACCTGCAGAAGGCAAAGGATGCTAAGCTGGGCGCCGGCAAGGTGAACGTTGAGGAACTTGCTGCCCTGAAGCATGCCAAGGCCGATGCCCTGGTATGTCCGTCGGCAGGTCAGGTCTTCTACGAGTTCAATGGCGAAGGCGAGTGCGCTCCCTGCATCGAACCATTCATCGGACAGAAGTACGAAGAGGGACAGACCTTCTGCTATCTCGTTGAGAAGTGGGGCGAGATTGTTCCCATTCCTGCTGCCCTCGGTGGCAAGCTCGTCGACGTGCAGGCCAAGCAGGGTGCCAAAGTGCGCAAGGGCGACGTGCTGGCATGGATTGAGAGAGCGTAACATGTGAGGTGAAAGATGATAGGAACGTTATGGACTATCTATCGATTATAGATGAGTATTATGCAGAAGACGACGAATTGCGTCGTCTTCTGCTTTTGCATTCACGCCAGGTGGCCGACCGTTGCCTGCTGTTGGCCAACCGTCATCCCGAGCTGCGGCTCGACAAACAGTTTCTCGAGGAAGCATCGATGCTCCACGACATCGGCATCCGGTGGTGCAACGCCCCTGGCATTTACTGTCATGGCACGGAGCACTACATACGCCACGGCCTGATAGGCGGGCAGCTACTACGCCAGAAGGGATACACACGCCACGCCCAAGTATGCGAGCGACACACCGGGACAGGCATCTCGCGTCAGCAAATAGAACGGCAGCAACTGCCATTGCCGCTCGACGGCATGTACGAGCCGATGGAGCTGGAGGAGAAACTCGTGTGCTATGCCGACAAGTTCTTCTCGAAGTCGCATCCCGACCGCGTGCTCAGCGTAGCACAGGCAGCCCAAAGTCTGGAGAAATTTGGCCACGAAGGCGTAGAAAAGTTCCTTTCGTGGGCGTCTTTATTCGAATAATATCACTTGTTCTTGATGAGCAGGCAGCGTCGTCCCTGATAGTTGACCTTCCCTTGCGTCTCCAAATAACGCATAATGATGTCGGAGGTCTGCACGTTTGTATCGTGCTTCTGCTCTTCGCGCAGCGTCTTGCTGACGCTGGCCACGTAACTATTGGTAACGACCCGATAGGTGCGTTTCATATCAAACTTCGTGCCGTTGAGCTTCAGCATGCGAAAGCTCTTCAGCTTTTGCGGGTCGGCAGGGTCGGGCGTCAGTTCGCACACCAGTCCGCTCATGTACGGGAAGTGCCAGATAGAGCCGCGCGAATAGCTTTGCAATAGTTGGTGAAGCTCTTCGCCCGTCAGAGTCAGTTCTACGGCATTATTATTGAATGGTTCCATCGCGAGCACGTCGAGCACTCTGATGTCGCCGGCAGGAAAATGCTCGATGCGCACACCTCCGTGGTTCTCAATAGCGATGTCGGCATTGAACCTGTCCTTATAGGCATCGCACACCATGATGGCCAGTTCCTGGTCGTTGTCGAATGGAGCTTCTGCCTGTGCCAACACGCGGCGGAACGCGGGATTATCGCTGAAGTAGTGCACCACTTCCTCCACCAATTCATTCTTTTTCGGGAATTGCTTCACATCAATATATTCGGCCTGATTTCCTACCACGCGACCGCTGTCGACGGTAAGCGTGATGTGGGTGGCACGATGCAGCTTGTGCCTGTTCTGCGTAATCAGAATGCCATTCACCACCTCGTTGCCCTTCAACTGCTTATGGGTGTGCCCGCCAATAATCAGGTCGAGCCAGGAGAATGCCTTTGCCATCTCCACATCGGCCTCATAGCCAGTGTGCGACAGCAGGATGGTGGCATTGCACTCACGGCTCAGCCACTCATACTGGGCTACGGCCTCCATAGGCTGAGTGAAAGAAACGCCATGCAGATTGTTGGGATGGGTGTCGGGAATGCCTCGCGAACTGAGCTCGATGGACCCGATGACGCCCACCTTCAGTCCCTCGACATCGAACACCTGATAAGGAACGCAGCTAATGCCGCTCTCCGGCGAAGTGTGGATATTGGCACAGATGTAGCGGAAGTTGGAAAGACCGATGAGACGGGGCAGCGAGTTGGCATCGAACTCATGATTGCCCAAGGCACTGCCGTTGAAACCGATTTGGTTCATCAGCGCCACGATGGGATAGGCCGGTATCTCGTACTGGTCGCAGAGCGGGTTGCCGGTACGGTTGTCGCCAGCCGAGAACACCAGCAGGTTGGGATATAGCGTGCGGAGACTATCGGCAATTGCAGCGAGCTGCGGCATCGCCTCGAGAGCGGCATGCATGTCGTTGGTCGAGAGGATGTGAACCTCGCGCTTTTCGGCATAAGCGGTGGCCGTCAGCAGTAAAAAGACGAGCAACAGCACCGCCTGTCGCTGCACTTTCCGATAATAGATATGTAGTGTTTGCATATAATGATGCCGTTGGTAGCTTATGGATATTGCGCTGCAAAGGTACAAAAAAACGACTGAATAAGGTCATCAAAGGTAATAAAATTGCGTTAAATAATTGGAAACATCGCGATATTCCGCAATTTTGCAGTACCTTTGCAGCCGTGAAACAGAAAACAAGCGTCATTCTGCTATTCTTGACCCTTGTGCTGGCATGGGCCTGCACGCCGCTTTCGCTCCTGAAGAGGGCTGTCCCCAAGGAGGTGAAAGAGGCCGTGACATCGGTCGACATGGGCAATGTAGCGCTGGTCAAGGAGGCTGTCAGTCATGGAGAAGACGACGTTCCTCCGCTCGACACCGTCAGCCGGGCTGCCATTCAGCAGCGCATCGACTCGCTCCGACAGGTGGCCGGCGCCATGAAGCAGTTCGTGGCGGCCGCCAACGATACGGTTCCGACCGACAGCGTCAGCCCCAGCCGGCGCATCGTTGAGCAAATGATTGACAGCCTGCAGGACCTTTCTGCCGACGCCAAGCCTGCCGCTGCCGCCCTCAAGCGCGACACGACCACCATGGACTCACTCCAGCTGGCCATCTGGAAGCACAATAAAGCCATCGACGACTCGCTGCACAGAGACAGCCTGAACCGCCAGCGCAAGAACGGCATCGACTCGCCCGTACAGTTCTCGGCCAACGATTCCATCATCTACCGTTCCAGCACCGGACTGGCCTACCTCTTCGGCGACTCTCACGTTCAGTATCAGAACATGGACCTGAAGAGTGAGAAAATCTATCTGAACCTCGACAGCAGCATCGTTCATGCCACCCCAGGTGCCGACACGCTGGGCGTGAAGTTCGGCTCGCCCATATTCAAGATGGGGTCCGACACGTACGAGAACGACACGATGGCCTTCAACTTCAAGACCAAGAAGGGAATCATTCAGCAAGTATATACCGAGCAGCAGGACGGTTTCCTGACTGCTGAGATTGCCAAGCGCGGCGCAAACGGCGAGATATATCTGGGCCACGGCCGCTACACCACCTGCGACGAGCCGCACCCCGACTTCTATCTGGCCCTTTCGCGTGCCAAGATGCGCCCCGGCAAGGATGTGGTGTTCGGCCCATCCTACCTGGTAGTGTGCGACGTACCAATGCCCTTCGCCATCCCATACGGTTTCTTTCCGTTCTCGAAGAGCTATAGCAGCGGCTTCATCATGCCCACCTACGGCGACGAGACCGAGCGCGGTTTCTACCTGCGCAACGGCGGCTATTACTTTGCCATCAGCGACAAGATGGACCTGAAGCTCATCGGCGAAATCTACACCAAGGGCTCGTGGGGACTTACGGGAACGACCAACTACCGCAAGCGCTACCGCTACAGCGGCAACTTCATGGCCAGCTACCAGAACTCGGTCGTGGGCGAAAAGAACATGCCCGACTACTCGAAGACCACCAGCTTCAAGGTGCAGTGGAGCCATCGGCAGGACGCCAAGGCCAACCCCTACTCCACCCTCTCGGCCAGCGTCAACTTCGCTACGTCGGCCTATGAGCGCAACAACCTCACGTCGATGTACAATCCGCAGTCGCTCACACAGTCAACCCGTACGTCATCGGTCAGCTACAGCACTGGTTTCAGCAGCCTCAACATGAACATCTCCACATCGATGAACCTGAGCCAGAACATGCGCGACTCAACCATCTCCATGACGCTGCCCGACCTGAACATCTCTATTTCGCGCTTCTATCCCTTCAAGCGCAAGAAGATGGCAGGCAAGGAGCGCTGGTACGAAAAGATCTCGATGTCGTACACGGGCCGTCTGTCAAACTCTATCACGACCAAGGAAGAGGAGCTGCCGCACAGCAACCTCATCAAGGACTGGCGCAACGGCATGGAGCACCGCATCCCCATACAGGGCAACTTCAACCTCTTAGGCTACATCAGCATCAACCCGTCGTTCAACTTCACCGACCGCACCTCGTTCAGCAAGATTAAACGCGACTGGGACCAGGTAAACCAGCGCGTGGTCACCGATACCATCTACGGCTTCTACAACGTCTACAACTGGAACATGTCGGTGTCGGCCACGACTACACTCTATGGCTTCCTAATTCCCAACCGTAAGATCTTCGGCGATAAGGTCGACCGCATACGCCACGTGTTCACGCCCTCCGTGTCGTTCACCTATGCCCCCGACTTCGGAGCCAACCGCTACGGCTACTATGACACCTACCAGAAGACCGACGCCAATGGCAACGTGAGCATCGTGGAATACTCGCCCTATGAAGAGACCCTCTACCGCGCACCCGGCAAAGGCAAGACGGGAAGCATCTCGATGTCGCTGGCAAACAACCTCGAAATGAAGATCCGCGACAAGAACGACTCGCTCAAGAAGGTAAGCCTGATAGACGACCTGAGCCTGAGCATGTCCTACAACATGGCAGCCAAGGTGCGCCCCTGGAGCGACCTATCGGCCAACATCCGACTGAAACTCTCCAAGAGCTACACCTTCAACCTGAACGCCGTCTTCGCCAGCTACATCTACGAAGCCGACTCCGTGGGCGCTACGCCACGCATCAGCGAGCACACCACCTACTGGGAGAAAGGCAAGATAGGACGTTTCCAGGGCATGTCGCAGAACCTTTCCTACACGCTCGACAACACCAAGGTGGCTAACTTCTTCAAATGGCTGCGCGGCGAAAAGGTCGAAAAGAAAAACGACAAAGGCAACGAAGACGACGACGAGTTTGGCGACGAAGAGAACGAAAACGAGACCAACATTGACCGCGAAATGGAGAAAGGCAAGCATGGTGCCAGCCGAAAGGGAGGCGAAAAGGCCGAGGTCGACGAAGACGGCTACATGGGCTTCTCACTGCCCTGGAGCATCAGCTTCGGCTATGGTATCACCATGCGCGAGGACAACGACCGCACCAAGTTCAACTACAACACCATGCGCTACCCCTACAAGTTCACCCAGAACCTGAACATGAGCGGCAACATACGCATCAGCGACGGATGGAACATCTCCTTCTCCTCCGGCTACGACTTCGAGAACAAGAAGATATCGATGACCACAGCCTCGCTGTCGCGCGACCTCCACTGCTTCAGCATGTCGTGCTCGGTGGTGCTTGCCCCCTACACCAGCTACAACTTCTCGTTCCGCTGCAACGCTGCCACGCTCACCGATGCCCTCAAGTACGATAAGCGCAGCAGCTACTCGAACGCCGTGCAGTGGTACTAACCCTGCCAAAGCGGCACTTTGCATAGCGAAAAGCGGCACTTTCCGAGTCAGAAAGTGCCGCTTTTCGATGCGTAAAGTGCCGCTTTCGCTAGGTCGAAGTGCCCCTTCGGCATAGGCAAAGGGGAACTTCGGCAGGGGCGAAGTGCCCCTTCGGGGGAGGCGAAGTGCCGCTTCGACAGGGGCAAAGGGGAACTTCGCCTGTGGGGAACTGCGGCACCGAGGGGGGCGGTGCGGAATAAATGTGCGTGCATGCATGCACCTTTATATATAGGTGCATGCACGCACGCACAAAAATATCATTTCCGGGCGATTAATATGTTTGTCGTTCAAACCACCATATATATAGGTGGTTTTGAACGACAGACAAAAAATCTGTTCGCGGGCAGCGGCCCAAATAGCCCTTGTCGGTGCTCTGTCGACTGAACTTGCCAATGGATTAAGAGGGCCATATGGGAAGCTCGTAAAGACTGTTTAACACTACATTCTGTCACAGGTCGGAAAAAAAACGTATCTTTGCAGCTGGTATGACGATAGACTTGTACATCAACAAAGCCAATGACTATGCACAGGATATTGGTGCACCAGTCCTGCATCCCCACGTCTCGGTGATACACTACGACGAGATGGGCGAGATACGTCATACGATGAACCGCTTCAACTGCTATGGCATATTCCTGCAACAGGAGTTCCCCGAAGGACTTGTCTACGGCATCGGCACCTACCACGACGGCGACGGCTCGCTCATAGCCCTGTCGCCAGGACAGATAGGCGGCAAGCTCGATGACGGTACACGCAGGCAATATCACGGCTGGGTACTTGCCTTCGACCATGAGTTCATACAAGGCACAGCCATAGAGCAGAAGCTCGACGGCTACCAGTTCTTCTCCTATCTGTCGAACGAAGCACTGATTCTGACTCCGGAAGAGAAGGACATACTGAGCCAGCTCATGGCGAACCTGCGCGGGGAGCTGGCAACACAGTCGGAGTCCTTCGGGCATGACGACATCATCAGGAACTATATACAGCTCATCCTCGACTACTGCCACCGCTTCTACTTCCGCCAATACAAGGAAATGACGGCTGAAGGCAGCGATATTCTGAGCCGTTTCCAACAGGTGATGACCGACTATTATGCGCATGGCCTGCAGAAGAAGAACGGACTGCCAAGCGTAAAGTACTGCGCCAGCGAGCTGTGCCTCTCGCCGAGCTATTTTGGCGACGTCATTCGCGAGGCCCTTGGCGAAAGCCCGAAGGACTACATACGCGGCTTCGTGGTGATGCGCGCCAAGAACCTCATTCTCAGTGGCAAGAGCATCGACAGGGTGGCCGAAGAGCTGGGCTTTGAATATCCGCAGCACTTCACGCGGATGTTCAAGAATGCCACGGGGCAGACCCCGCGACAGTTCTTCGATAGTCAGCGCAAGAAGTAACCGCCCGACCGCAGGTCGCTTGTTTCCGCAGGGATGCAAGAAGAACGCATGCAAGGCAAGAAACCTCATTTCTGGTAGTTTTGTCCGTAATCTGTCTATGCGGGTTACGGATTTTTCGTCGTACCTTTGCATCGGAATTTAAGACAAGACAGTAATGAGACCATACATTGTTTGCCACATGATGGCTTCGCTCGACGGCAGGATAGACTGCGCGATGACCGAGCAGATAGACGACACCAACCATTATTATGAGGCGCTGGCCCAGCTCGGCTGTCCCTCCACGCTGGAGGGCAAGACGACGCTCGCCATGCACTATGCGCAGGACGGCGTGTTCCAACAGCAGAAGCCCCATGAAGATGCCGGGCAGCAGCTCTACAAGGCTATCGAGACGGAGGGCTATGCCATCGGCGTTGACACGCACGGCACGCTGCTCTGGGACGACGACACTACCGAGCTCTTTGGCCGCCCGCTGCTGATGATCCTTTCGGAACAGGCCAGCCAGGAGTATCTGGACTACCTCAAGAGCAAGCACATATCCTACATCACTACCGGACACAATGGCATAGACCTGACGGCGGCCATGGAGACGCTGCGCACGGTCTTCGGCGTGGAGCGGCTGGCGGTGGTAGGCGGCGGCAACATCAACGGCTCCATGCTCGACCTCGGCCTGATAGACGAGGTGAGCATGATGTACGGCTACGGCATCGACGGACGAGGGGGAATGGCTGCAGCATTCGACGGCCGTCCGACGGACCGCAAGCCCGTGCGCCTCAGCTTCAAGAGCGTGGAAGAGCAGGACGGCATCGTGTGGATAAGGTATCAAGTAAACAACAAATAAACGAAGACGATGAAGAAGGCAGTATTCGCAGCCATGCTCACAGCCGGTGTGCTGACAGCATGCAACCAGAAAGAACATCAAACTAAAACAGAAGAGAATATGCAGAAACTGGAATTAACGCAGGAGTGGGACAAGGTGTTCCCTCTGAGCGACAAGGTGAACCACCGGAAGGTGACGTTTGAAACACAGTACGGGCTGACGCTCGCGGCCGACGTCTATACGCCGAAGGATGCTCAGGGCAAACTGGCAGCCATCGCCGTCAGCGGCCCCTTCGGAGCCTGCAAGGAGCAGTCGAGCGGACTCTACGCCATGCGCATGGCCGAGCGTGGCTTTGTGGCCCTGGCCTTCGACCCCTCGTATACGGGAGAAAGTAGTGGCGAGCCCCGTCGCACGGCCTCGCCCGACATCAACACCGAGGACTTCATGGCCGCTGTCGACTTCCTCTCCAAGCAGGAGAATGTGGATGCCGAGAAGATAGGCATCATCGGCATCTGCGGATGGGGAGGCATCGCCCTCAACGCCGCCGCTGCCGACACGCGCATCAAGGCTACCGTTGCCTCGACAATGTACGACATGACCCGCGTCAGCGGCAACGGCTACTTCGACAGCGAAGACAAGGAAGAGTCGCGCCATGCTGCCCGCGAGGCGATGGCCAAGCAGCGACTGGCCGACCCGATGGCGATGGCTGGCGGCGTGGTGAATCCTCTGCCCGACGATGCTCCGCAATTCGTGAAGGACTACTACGACTACTACATCACCCCGCGTGGCTACCACAAGCGCAGCGGCAACTCGAACGACGGCTGGCGCACCATTGGCACGCAGGCCTACGCCAACGCCCGTTTCCTCTACTACATCAACGAGATTCGCTCGGCCGTACTCGTGATGCACGGCGAGAAAGCCCACTCGCGCTACTTCGGCGAGGCTGCCTATAAGTATATGGTGGAAGGCAAGGCCGAGGGATACAACGTCGTGGGCAAGCCCAATCCCAACCCTGAGAACAAGGAGCTGCTCATCATCCCCGGTGCATCGCATTGCGACCTCTACGACGGTGGATATACTGAACTGGTGGGTAAGGGCGAGCCGAAAAACCTCATCCCCTGGGACAAGCTCGCAGACTTCTTCGCTCATTATCTGAATAAATAAATGAACCTGTTGGTTGAATTAAATTTGTAAAATATTTATGCTTAAAAAGTTGCACATGTCATTGATTTTTAGTACCTTAGTGGTGTCCAATCCATTAAGTAC
>CACXYH010000048.1 GCA_902771785.1 uncultured Prevotellaceae bacterium | reverse complement strand
ACTTTGCAAACGATTAATATGGAACAGAAACAAATAACAGCAACGTATGCAGAGGCAGTAAAGGCTATCAAGGAAGCGATATTGGAAAGTCGCTATCGTGCAGCACGATTAGTAAATAAGGAAGTGCTGGCTCTTTACTATGCTATTGGTGGGTATATTTCCGTCCAAAGCAGAGCAGCAAGATGGGGTAGCAATGCTATTGGTACCATCTCAGAATTGCTGCAACAAGAACTGCCTGGACTAAGGGGCTTCTCTGAGACCAGCATCAAACGTATGCGTATCTTCTACGAGGCATGGTGCAGTATGTTCGAGAATCGTCCATTGTCAGCGGACGATTTACAAAACAGCATCATTCCTGTAGGTAACAAAGGACATATCGAAATTCGTCCATTGACAACGGACGAATTACCTCCAGAGACATTAGATGCTTTTCTTGCCGTTGGTTTTACGAACCATTATGAGATACTGGCCCAGAAGGACGATTTGTTTGGAAAGCGTGGCAACATGCCCAATAACTTTGCAAAAACCATTGCAAATGTGGATTTGCGCAGTAAGGCATTACGCTCGTTCAAAGATGAATATCTGCTTGATTTTGTGAACATTGAAGATCCTGACGAGACGGATGAGCGTGTAATAGAGCAACAGATCGTTCACAATATCAAGAACTTCATTATGGCTTTGGGCACTGATTTCTCGTTTATGGGTAATCAGTATCGTCTTGTTGTTTCCGATAAAGAGTATTTCATAGATTTGCTGTTCTTCAATCGCCGCCTTCAGGCACTAATCGCGATTGAATTGAAACGGGGTGAGTTCAAGCCAGAGTATCATCAACAAGCCAATGGGTGTAGCAACCTATCGCACGTCTTCAGAGTTACCCAAGGAATACCAAGGTATACTTCCTGAACCAGAGGAGTTGAGAAAACTTATGTGAGTGTACCCAATGTGTGCGATACGTCACAGATATTGAGTAATAGGACGTAGCCTAATACGCACCTTTCTGGCAGATGCCACATAAGATGCCACAGTGATTGCAGAAACAGAGAGCAAGCTCGGAAGAAAAATGTATGAATAGATTTGCTTAATTGAAATAGAATGATTACCTTTGCACCCGATGATGAGCCATAGTACGGCTGGTGGCACATCATCGGGTGTTCTTTGATGCAATTTATAGCAGAATGCTACGCCACACTTCTACCTTTAGGTGGAAGAACGTGGAATTGAGTACGGTCGCCAATTCGTAACCCATTTTTTCCTCAATCCTCCAGACTGCCTTTATACAAAGAAATTCTGCGATTTCTTCCAAAGTTACGAAAAGTCGAGAGCAAAACAAAAGAATTTATTCTTTTTTTGCCGAGACGGAGAAGTTTCCTTGAACGAAGTGAAAAAATTCGCGACTTTCTGTCGCAAGGTTACGAAAAATCTGCGAAGTTGCAAAGGCTTTAGGCTTTTTTCTTTTCATCTTTCGTTTTCATCTTTTCATCGGCTGAATTGCCGCGGTTGTCGGCTGAATCGCCTCGGTTTGTCGGATGAATCGCCTCGATTTTGTTGGATGAATCGCCTTGATTTGTCGGATGAATCGCTGCGTTTTGTCGGCTGAATCGCCCTTTTTTGTTCGTTCAAAACGGTACAAAGCAAACGGCCAAATTATAGCAAGGGCGTAACAACTTCATATTCAGCCTTTTAGCGGAGGTACACACACCATCCCTCGTCAAAATGGGATTATTAAGCAACTTCCATAACTACATCGGCAGTAAAATCCCTGAAATTTTACAGTTCAATGTTAAAATTATATAATATTATAATAATATATATAATAATATTAATATATAATACTATATATTTTCTTATGTATTTTCTATCTCCGAACTATTGAACCACCTTAATGTCACAACGTCACATGTCACAAAGTTCCATTACTCCGTGAACAATACTTGCAGCAGCGTCTGGCCTACGGCCTTCAGCGTCTGGCGGTCGATGTGCTCCATATCGTCGTGGATGGTGTGCCAGGTAGGACCGAAGGAGCTCTGCTCGCAGGCGGGGTAGTGGTTGATGATGTCGATGCAGGGAATGCCTGCCACATCGTTGACGGGCACGTGGTCGTCGGTGACCCATCCGCATTCCTCCTGCAGGAAGTAGCTGCTGTAGCCAGCCACATCGGCGGCCTTCCACACCTTGTCGACCACTTTCTTGGCGCGCTGCATGCTGTAGCCCTCGCGATAGAAGCGGGCCTGCTGGCCGCCCACCATATCGAGCAGAATGCCGAAGCGGATGGTGTTGGGGTCGCAATGGGGGTTAGCGGCCCAATGCTGGGCACCGAGAGCCCAGGTGTCGCCAGGATCTTCGGCGTCAGCCCACTGGGGAATGCCCCAGTCTTCGGCATCGAAGCACACGAAGTCGATGCCCACGCCGAGCGAGTCGGGCAGCAGCCGGGCAGCCTCGAGCATCACGGCCACGCCGCTGGCGCCGTCGTTGGCTGCCATCACGGGCTTGCGATGGTTGGCCTCGTCGGGGTCGTTGTCGGCCCAGGGACGGCTGTCCCAGTGGGCGCACACCAGCAGGCGCGGAGCCACACCAGGCTTGTAGGAGGCTATGATGTTGGTGCTCTGTAGCGGTGTGCCGTCGTAGCCGCGGAGCGTGGCTTTCTGCTCGACGACCTCAAGCCCGTAGCTGCGGAACTTGCGGGCTATCCACTGGCCGCACAGCTCGTGGGCCTCGCTGTTCATGACGCGCGGTCCAAACTGGCATTGCTGTTCGCAAAAGGCGTAGGCCGAGTCGGCATTGAACGTGACGGCTACGGGGTTGGCTTTCTGCTCGCCGGCATCCTGTGCCTTCTTGGTGCCGCCGCACGAGGCCGCGAGCACCGACAGGAGCAGGGCATATAATACTTTCTTCATGTTTTTTTTCTACTTTTCCTTCATTTGTTGTACTTGGGTCATGACGCGCAGGAAGTTTCCTCCCCATATTTTCTGGATGTCGCGCTCGCTGTAGCGGCGGGCCAGCAGCTGGCGGGTGAAGTTGATGAGCTCTGAGGCATCGGCCAGTCCGCTGACGCCTCCGTCGCCGTCGAAGTCGGTGCCCAGTCCTACGTGGTCGATGCCCATCACCTGGATGGCATGCTCCAGATGGGCAATGGCATCGAGGATGGTGGCCTGGCCGTTGCTGCGCAGGAAGCCGGGATAGAGCGTGGTCTGGGCCACGCCGCCCTTCCGGGCCAGCGCGCGCATCATGTCGTCGGTGAGGTTGCGTGGATGGTCGCAGAGGGCGCGTGCCGACGAGTGGCTGCACACGATGGGTGTGCGGCTTATGTCGAGCGCATCGTAGAAGCTCTTGTCGGCAGCATGACTCAGGTCGACCATGAGTCCGAGGCGGTTCATCTCGCCGATGACCTGCTCGCCAAACGGGCTCACGCCCCCGTGCAGGCTGTTGCCGCGACAGGAGTCGCACACGTCGTTGTCGCCGTTGTGGCACAGCGTGATGTAGACCACGCCTCGCTGGGCAAAGTGGCGTACGTTCTCGAGCTGTCCGTTGAGCGCCAGCGCATTCTCAATGCCCAGCATGATGCTTTTGCGGCCGAGGCGCTTGTTCTCGTAGAGCTCGTCGGGCGTGCGGGCAAGGGCTATGTGGTCGGGGTTGGCGCTGACGATGGCGGCGATTTTATCGAATATCAGGTCGGCAAATTCCTTGGGGCCCTCGACTGGGAAGCTGACCTTCGACGGGAAGGTCTCGCCCTGCTTGGGCTGTGGCAGATAGGCCACCATGATGGTGGCGTCGAGCCGGCCTTCAGTCATCTTCTCGAGGTCGACGAGGATGCGGCTGTCGCGCTGGGCGAAGTTGATGCCTTGCGGAAAGAACATGGGGGTGTCGCAGTGGGTGTCGAGCGTGAGCACGCGGTCGTGCAGCTGGTGGGCGTCGCGATAGGAGCGGGCCTCGCCCACGAGCCACTGGAACAGCGGCAGACCGTCCTGTCCCAGGCACTCGGGGTGCCACTGGACGCCGAGCACCGACTTGAACTCGGCGCTCTCCACGGCCTCTATAATGCCGTCGGGGGCCTTAGCTACGACGCGCAGCTTGCTGCCCGGCTCGCGCACGGCCTGATGGTGGAAGGAGTTGACGAGGAGGGTGGGGCTGCCATATATATTATATAAGGTGGAGTCCTGGTCTACGGCAACGGTGTGGGTTGGCTCTGAGCGGTCGGCCTCCTGCGAGTGCTTGATGCTTGCCTTGATGTCCTGCTCCACCTTTCCGCCAAGGGCAACGGCCAGGGTCTGAATGCCGCGGCAGATGCCGAGGATGGGCAGCTGGCGGTCGTAGGCCAGGCGGGTGATGAGCAGCTCGGGCAGGTCGCGCTCGCGATTGATGCCGTGCAGGGCGGGAATGGGTTCTTCGCCCTGATAGAGCGGATTGATGTCGGCACCGCCGCTGAGCAGCAGTCCGTCGAGGTGGCGCAGCGTTTCGACGATGGCCTCGGTGCTGCTGAGGGGTGGCACGATGACGGGCGTTCCGCCTGCGGCGACCACCTGCTTGTAGTAGCCCTCGGCCAGTTTGCAGGTCAGGTCTTCGTAGTTGCCGGTGATGCCGATGAGCGGCCGTCTTGGAGCCTCGGGGAAGTGGGCGTAGACTTGGTTGAGCTGCGCCTGCAAATCGAATGTTGTAGCCATTACTCCAGTTCCTTGTCGTCGAAGTTCACGGGAATTTCGCGTTTGATGTTCTGCTCGAGCGAGATGAGCGTCTCGGTGGCTACGACGCCGGGAATTTCCTGCAGCTGCCCGTTGAGCAGGTGCATGAGCTGCTCGTTGTCGCGCGCATAAAGTTTGACGAGCATCGTGTAGGGGCCCGTTGTGAAGTGGCATTCCACTACCTCGGGAATGAGCTCCAGACGCTTGACGACGTCCTTATACATGGAGCCGCGCTCCAGGGTGATGCCTACGTAGGTGCAGGTAGAGTAGCCCAGGCTCTTGGGGTTGACGTCGAAGCCGCTGCCGGTGATGACGTTGCTGTCGATGAGTCGCTGCACGCGCTGATGGATGGCTGCGCGCGACACGCCACAATCGGCTGCCACATCCTTGAACGGGATGCGAGCGTTCTTCGACAAGATGCTTAGTATTTTCTTGTCAAGTTTATCTATTTTCTCCATGCTTATGGTGATTTAATGTTACGTTTTGATAGCAAAAGTACGTATAATTATTGAAATGAGCAACATTTTGGCAAGAAAAAATGAAAAAAGCAGGCAAAAATTCACATTTTGCCTGCTTTTGTTGATGTTTTGTGCCTCCTTACTTGCGTTTGGCTGTCTTTTTCCTGGCAGCCGTAGCCGGCTTCTTGGCGGTTGTCTTCTTGGTGCTGCTGGCAGTGGTCTCGGCTTTGGGCTTGTCGATTCCTACCAGCTCCACATCGAAGATCAGAGCCGAGAAGGGCTTGATTTGACCGGCCTCGCGCTCGCCGTAAGCCAGTTCGTAGGGGATGTAGAGCTGCCATTTCGAGCCTACGGGCATCATGGTGAGTGCCTCTTTCCAGCCGGGGATGACCTGGTTGGGCTGGAATGAAGAGGGCTCGGTGCCGTGCTTGGACGAAGCGTCGAACACGGTGCCGTCGACCAGACGGCCCTCATAGTGCACAAGCACCTTGTCGGTGAGCTGGGGAACTTCGCCCTCGCCCTGTGTGAGCACTTTATACTGCAGGCCGCTCGGCGTGGTGATGACGCCCTCTTTCTTGGCATTCTCGGCCAGGAACTTGCGGCCGGCATCGCGGTTGGGGCCATAGAGTTTCTCCTCCTTAGCTTCCCTGTTCTCCATTTGCTTGACCTGGAACAGCTGCTCGGCATACTGCTGGTGCATCACGGTGGTGTCGCCTTCAAGTGCATCGGTGAAGCCGCGGTGTACGGTTTCGGCAATGATGGTATCGGGCGTATCGGTGAACTCCCGCTCCATACCGGGGAGCATGCGCTTGTTCAGCTGGTTGGCAATGTCGATGCCGGCGGCATAGGCCTTCATCTTCGGGTCGTTGCTCGACTTGAGCATCTCTTCGAAGCCGCGCATGAAGTCGGCCATATAGGTAGTGTCTACACCCAGCGACTGCTGCAGGTAGGGCTTCAGGCCTTTGGTGAGCATCATGCCGGCAGCATAGCTCAGCGTGTCGCTGCCGTTGGTCAGCACGACGGGCTGCTTCACGACGACGGTGTCGACCTTGACCTCGTTCTTCTTTTTCTTCTTAGCCGCATCAGCGGTGCTAAAAGAAGCACTCACCAGCAAGGTGAGTGCTACAATCAGAATCTTCTTCATGACTCTTTCTTTGCTACTTTATTTTACTTCGAGCAGTTCAATCTTGAAGGTCAGCATAGAGAAAGGCTTGATTTGGCCTGTGGCACGCTCGGCATAGGCCAGCTCCTGGGGAATGTAGACCTCCCAGATAGAGCCAGCAGGCATGTGGACGAGTGCGTCGGTCCAGCCCTTGATGACCTGGTTGCAACGCATTTCGGCGGGCTGACCGCGCTTGTACGAGCTGTCGAACACGGTGCCGTCGAGCAGCTTGCCCTCGTAGTGAACCTTCACGGTCGACGAGTCAGCGGGAATCTTGCCGCTGCCTTCCTTGATGACCTTGTACTGAACGCCGCTGGGCAGCACCTTTACGCCCTCTTTCTTGGCATTCTCGGCGAGGAACTTCTCACCCTCTTCGCGGTTGGGGCCGTAGGTCTTCTCCAGTGCTTTAGCGCGGATAGACGACATCAGACGGTCGCTGGTCTCACGTGCTTCGGCAACGGTCATCTTGCCACCCTTGCCCGTAGCACCGCTGATGAAGCCTGCCAGCAGGTTCTGCAGCGAAATGGTCTGCGTAGAGTCGCCGTTGAAGAGCTGATAGTTGATGCCGTTGACCCACTGGTTGGCAATCTGCTGGCCAATCTGGATACCGGCAAAGTAGGCTGCCTGCTTCTTGTTGTCGCCGGCATTGGCACCCTCGGTGACACCCTTGATGAAGGCTGCCATGTAGGCGGTGTCGACGCCCTGCTGGTTGGCAAGATACTCTTTCAGACCGTCAGACTGGGCCATACCGATGGAGTAGCTAACGGTGTCGATTTCGGTTCTCAGCTTTGCGCTGGGAGCTCCGTGGTTGCACGACGTCATTGCGACGGCGGCAACGGCCATTGCGGCCATGAATGTAAGCTTTTTCATTTTCTTATGATAGTTGTTTTTTAATTAGGTTTATTTTTTTCTGGGAAGTTAAACGACTTCCAGGAGTTCAACATCGAAGATGAGGGCAGCAAAGGGAGGAATGCTCTGGCCGGCACCACCCTCGCCGTAAGCCAGGCGATAGGGGATGAAGAAGCGATACTTGGCGCCCTCCTGCATGAGCTGCAGGCCTTCGGTCCATCCGGCAATGACCTGCTGCAGTCCGAAGACGGCAGGCTCGCCGCGCTGTACGCTCGAATCGAACACGGTGCCGTCGATGAGGAATCCCTCGTAGTGGCACTTCACCGAGTCTTTGGCCGTAGGCTTCTTTCCGTTGCCTTCCTTCAGCACTTGGTATTGCAGTCCGCTGGGCAGCGTCACCACGCCCTCTTTCTTGGCGTTCTCGGCCAGATACTTCTCGCCGGCTTCCTTATGGGCCTTGCCCTTCTCGGCACGTTCGGCCTGCATCTTCTCTTCCTGTTGCTGGAAGTAGCTTTGCACAATCTGCTGTGCCTCGCGGTGCGACACTTTCAGTTCGGCACCTTTCAGCACGTCCTTAATGGCCTGTCCGAAGTCGTCGACGTTGAGGTCGTTGGCTCCCATATTGGCCAATTGTTGTCCGATGCCCAGTCCCAGGGCATAGCTCAGTTTATCCATGTTTTCTCTAAATAAAATTGATAAGTACTTAAAAATTGGTTGCAAAGTTACTCATTTTTCGTGTTCTTCCACTATAAATAGATAAAAATTAGGTTTTTTTTGCTCACTTGGAGCTACTATTCTCTTTGCATTCAGCAAGATTTGATTTCCTATTTAACTACATACGGAGAACAATTAAGCTAAAATTCCTGGGATTATAGCTGAAATTCCTGGAATTATAGCTTAAATTTTTTCTATCTTTTTGTGAAAAACCTTTCAGTATTCGTAGGTTTTTTGTAATTTTGTTGCCAGAATGACAAAAAAGATACTGACTTTGACAATGCTTTTGCTGGCCATACTGTCGGCAACAGCCCAGCAGTCTGGCTACAGCAAGATGTCGGAATGGGTGCGACAAGCCGCTGACAGCCGGCAGCAAGCCGCAGCACGCTCCGCCATACCCAAGAGCGGAAGCAGCATGGGGTGGCTCATCACCGCCTTTGTGCAGACGGGCAGCGAGAAATCCGACCGGTTGCTGGCCAGCTACGGCTGCCGCGTCTATGCCCAGCTCGACGACATTGCTATCGCCACCATCCCCCTGAACAGGCTGAGCGAGCTGGCCGACAATCCTATGGTGAAGCGTATTGAGGCAGGACGTCCGGCCAGCGCCACGATGGATACGATGCCGAAAATCATTCACACGCTGCCGCTCTATCAGGCCAACCACCTGTGGCAGCCCTATACGGGCGAGGGCGTCGTGGTGGGAGTGATGGACATTGGCTTCGACCTGACCCATCCTAACTTCTACAGCGACGACCGGCTGAGCCGCTATCGTATCGCCGCCTTCTGGGACCAGCTGTCGAAAGACACCGTGGGAAGTTCCTTCCCCGTGGGCCGCGACTTCGTGGGCTACGAGAACGTGCTTGCGCAGCGCCGCTCCTACGACGGACTGACCGAGACCCACGGCACGCACACCTCTGGCATAGCGGCCGGCAGCGGCTACGACACGCCTTATCGGGGCGTGGCCTTCGGCAGCGACCTTTGTCTGGTGAGCAATGCTGTGTCGAGCGACCTGCGATACATCGACAAGACCGACTACTATAAATACACGACAGCCACCGATGCCCTCGGCTTCAAGTACATGTTCGACTATGCCGACAGTCAGGGCAAGCCTTGCGTCGCTTCGTTCAGCGAGGGCTACATGCCCTACTACGACGAAGACGACAGCCTCTATTGTGCCTTCCTCGACAAGCTGAGCACGCCGGGCCATATCATCGTCTCGGCTGCGGGCAACGAGGGCGCCGCGCTCACCTATGCCGAGAAAGCACCCGGCACGTTCGAGGCGGGAGCTTTCATCAGGTCATACAGTAAGGAGGCCTCCTACCGCATCAAGCACGATGGCCCCATAGCGCTTTGTTTCTACGCCTATGGCAATGGCTCCATTCCTACAGACACCATTGTCTTCGACTCGCGCGCGATGCGGCTGGACTCTGCCTACACAGACACGCTCTTCCTGAAAAAGGACACTTGCACCATCAGCATAAAGCGCTATGCGTCGGGCTTCTCTGCCGACAGCATCTTTTTGCTGAACCTCGCTTCGAGCGCCAAGATGCATGAGATGCTCCCTGTGGCTATGGTCATGCAGGGTGCAGACACCCATGCTGAGATCTACGGCTCGGCGGCATCGTCGCTGGCTTATCGCGATGTCGACAAGCGATGGAATGCAGCCCAGTACGGGCGCAACATTCTGGCGCCAAGCAATTTTCCTTGTGTTATCTGCGTAGGCTCGACCGCCCATCGCACGGGCTTCGTGAATTATAAAGGCATCTATAAAGACTACTCTGAGGGCCGGACGGTGGGCAAGCGCACTCCCTTCTCATCCATCGGCCCCACGATGACCGGACTGCTGAAGCCCGACGTGATGGCGCCGGGCGAGAATGTCGTGTCGTCGTACAGCAGTTTCTACCTGGGCTACAACCCCACTGCCAACGACCTTAACTCTGATGTGGCCCGCTTCGTGCATGAAGGGCGCGTCTACTCATGGAACTCCAACTCGGGCACGTCGATGTCGTGTCCTGTTGTAGCAGGCGTCATTGCCCTGTGGCTGCAGGCCAATCCCAAGCTGACGCACCACGACGTGCGCGACATCTTCAGCCGTACGTGCGCTCACCCTGATGCTGCGCTCGACTATCCCAACAACGAATACGGCTACGGCGAGATTAATGCCTATCTGGGTCTGCTCGACATTCTGGGCATCTCCAAGGTCGAGGCAGTCAGTCAGCATCAGCCCCGACAGGCATTGGTGCGCGTAGGCAACGGTGCCTTGCAGCTGCAGTTTGCCAGCGTGCCGAAGCAAACGGTGACCGTCAGCATCTACTCGGTGGCTGGTGCACGCTTGCTGCAAACCAAGCTGAAGCCCTCGGGCACGGAGGCTACCATCGACCTTCCTCGGCTGCCTGCAGGCGTCTACGCCGTGCAGCTGAACTGTGCCGACAGCTCTTTTGCGGGCTCGCAGCTGATACGCCTCTGACATCAAGTTCTGCATTATATAAAAAAGGAATGATCTCATGAAGAAAACGCTCTTACTACTGCTTCTTTGCTGCTTCGTCGCCACAGGCGGCCGTGCGCAGGTTTCGTTCCCATTCCCGATACTGGGAGGCGAACTGAGCAACTCGGCAGCTACCAGCACCGCCGACATCGACGAGGTGATGCCACGCATGAAGGCGCTGGGGCTGAACACCGTTCTGGTGCCTGTCTACTGGGAACTGATGGAACCCACGGAGGGGCAGTTCGACTTTACGCTCATCGACCGCACCATCGCGCAGGCAAGAGCCTCGCAGCTCAAGGTGATACTGTTGTGGTTTGGTGCATGGAAGAACTCTATGAGCTGCTATGCTCCCGGCTGGTTTAAGCGCGACACCAAGCGTTTTCCGCGTGCTGTGACCCGCGGCGGCAAGCCACTGGAGATAGCAAGTGCGTTCTCCGCCAATGTGCTTCAGGCCGATAACAAGGCCTTCGGGGCGCTGATGCGGCGCATTGCCGAACAAGACCCGCAGCAGCAGACGGTCATCATGGTGCAGATAGAGAACGAGATAGGCATGCTTGAGTCGGCACGCGACCATTCGCCGCTGGCCGAGAAAGCCTTCGACAGCGTCGTGCCGAAAGACGTGCGCAAGGTGTTGAAGATTGACAAGGCCCCGACGTGGCGGGAGGTGCATGCCGACGACCTGTACTGGGACGAGCAGTTCATGGCCTATCACTATGCTTGCTACGTGGAGCATCTGGCACAGACGGCACGGGCCATCCTGCCGCGAATACCGCTCTATGTGAACGCAGCTATGAACAGCCGGGGGCGCAAACCGGGCGAATACCCGTCGGCAGGTCCGCTGGCTCACCTCATGCCGATATGGAAACTGGGTGCGCCGAGCGTCGACTTGATGGCGCCCGACATCTACGATACAGGCTTCAAGTCGTGGGCCTCGCAATACGCATGTCCTGAGAACCAACTCTTTATTCCTGAAAGCCGCTGCTGCGAGAATAGCGGCGTAAGGGCGCTCTACTCCTTTGGAGAGCATCAGGCCGTGGGCTTTTCGCCCTTTGCCATCGACCAGGCTTCGGAAAAAGAGACGGCTTCGGTCGTCAGCGCCTACCGTCTGCTGGAGCAGCTCTTCTGCTTGCCCTCACGCCAACCGTCATGGGGACTGCTCTTCGACCAGCAGGATAAGGAGCGCATCATCGAAGACGATAAAGATGATGTGGTGATGACTTGCCGCCACTATTTCACGCTGCCCTGGGATGCGCGTGCTACCGACGGCAGCACCTGGCTGGAAGGCGGTGCGATGCTCGTCAAACTGGGCAGGCACGACTATCTGCTTGCAGGCAGCGGCGTGGTGGTCGACTTCAAGACCAAGAGCGAGAAGGCTCGCGAGCAGCAGGTGGTGCTGGGCGAAGACGGCTTTGCCGTAGCCGGCGGACAGGCAGCAGGCAAGGCTACTACGGCCAAGCAGCAGGCATGGAAGCGGTTAGGGCTGGAGTCGGTCGACGAGGTGGCCATCGATGCCGACGGCACGATGCGCTATCTGCGCCGTCATAATGGCGACCAAACCCATCAGGGACGGCATGCACGCATCTCAGTAGGCGAGTGGAAACTGCTTCACATACGTCTTTACGAATACTAAAACCATGCATTATGAACAATCAGGAAATATTCAGCCGGGCCCAGTTGCTGCTGGGCGATGAGGCCATGCAGCTCATCGCCTCCAAGCGCGTCATCATTTTTGGCGTTGGGGGCGTAGGTTCGTGGTGTGCCGAGTGTCTGGTGCGTTCGGGCATCCGGCGGCTGACGATGGTCGATGCCGACAACGTGAGCACAAGCAACATTAACCGTCAGCTCATGGCCACGACCGAAACCATAGGGCAGCCAAAGGTGGAAGTGCTGAAGCAGCGGCTGCTGACCATTAATCCTGATGCCGAAATCACGGCACGACAGGAAATCTTCTGCGAAGAGACGGCCAACCGCTTCGAACTTCAGAACTACGACTACATCATCGACGCCATCGACTCGCTGAAGGACAAGGCCCTGCTCATTCTGCGCAGCTGCAAGACGGAGGCACGCCTGTTCTCTTCGATGGGAGCAGCGCTGAAGTTAGATCCCACCCGCATCCAGATAGCTGAGTTCTGGAAAGTGAAGGGCGATCCCCTGGCTCGTGCGCTGCGTAATAAGTTCAAGTCGGCCAAGGAGTTTCCTGCACGGAAGTTCCAATGCGTCTTCTCCGACGAGCTTCTGCAGAACGTTGGAACGGCTCCCGATGAAGGGCCGTCGCTCTTCAACAAGCCCCACACGAATGGTTCGCTGGCTCATATCACCGCCATCTTTGGCTTTATGCTGGCTTCGCTGGTGCTGCGCCACGCAGCTTCGAGTAGTAATCAATAAATAAATACCCTTAATATAAATCATCATGCTTATGAAAAAGAAAATTGTAGTATTGACAGGAGCAGGCATGTCGGTGGAAAGTGGACTGAAGACTTTCCGCGATGCCGACGGGCTGTGGGAAGAATATCCCGTGGCCCAGGTGGCTACCCACGAAGGATGGGAGGCCGACCCGACGCTGGTGACAAACTTCTACAACATGCTTCGCAAGAAGTGCTGGGGCGTAAAGCCTAATGATGGCCATAAGCTCGTAGCCGGACTGGAAGAAAAGTACGATGTGACCGTAGTTACGCAGAATGTCGACAACCTGCATGAACAGGCTGGCTCGACGAAGGTTGTCCATCTGCATGGCGAACTGATGAAGGTCTGTTCGAGTCGCGACGTCGACGATCCGCGTTACATCGTGCAGCTGACGCAGGACAACTGCGAGGTGGCACCTGGCACGAAGGCGGGCGATGGTTCGCTGTTGCGGCCCTACATCGTGTTCTTCGGTGAGGCCGTACCTAATATCACCATTGCTGCCGAAGAAGCGCAGAAGGCCGACATCTTCATCATTATCGGCACTTCGCTCAATGTCTATCCCGCCGCCGGACTCATCCATTATGTGCGTCCCGGTGTTCCTGTCTATCTCATTGACCCGGCTCCCATCAATGCAGGTGCCGGCGTGAAGCAGATACAGAAGGGCGCTACTGAAGGCATGCGCGAGCTTTACAAGGAATTGATGGGGTGATAGTTCAGGCAGTTCTGCAGGCAGTACGTCGTTGTTCCGCCTGTGGCTGAGCTATGCTCCAAGAGTGATGTTTTCTACTTCGACAGGCTCATGCAGAAAGACTTGGGCCTGTTCGCGGAAAGTGTCGGGGTTCTCTGTCGTCAGATAGTGAACCTCGGCATGCTTTGAGCAGCGTACTTCGAGTTCGGGGTGACGCTGCAGATACTGTTGTAGCGAGTCGGCTACATATTCGCCCTGCGGCACAATTCGCACGCCGGGATGAATATACTTCAGGATTTTGGGCATGAGCAGCGGATAGTGGGTGCAGCCCAGGATGACGGCATCAATCTCGGGGTCGAGCCGCATGAGCTGGTCGATGCGCTTCTTTACGAAATAGTCGGCACCTGGTGAGTCGGCTTCATGATACTCTACCAGCGGCACCCAGAACGGGCAGGCCACGCCACTGACCTTTATGTCGGGCCAGAGTTTCTGGATTTCCAGGTTGTAGCTCTCACTCTTGATGGTGCCCTCGGTGGCAAGCACGCCCACATGGCGCGTTGACGTAAGCGTGCCAATCACCTCGGCAGTAGGGCGGATGACGCCCAGCACGCGTCGGCCTGCATCCCATGAGGGCAGATCGTTCTGCTGAATGGTGCGCAGCGCCTTGGCCGAAGCGGTGTTGCAGCCCAGGATGACGAGGTGGCATCCCATCTCGAAGAGGCGCAGCACGGCCTGGCGCGTAAACTCATAGACCACGTCGAACGAGCGTGGCCCATAGGGTGCACGGGCGTTGTCGCCCAGATAAAGATAGTCATATTCGGGCAGCAGCTGACGGATGCCGTGCAAAATGGTCAGGCCTCCGTAGCCGCTGTCGAACACACCGATGGGGCCTGGACTACTTGGCAGATTCACCATTGCTGAGCATCTGCAAGACCACGTCGTTCACGTCCTCGCCCATAGTGGGCGAAATGGCGGGAAAAGCGTTGGCATCGGTATTGAGAATGAAGGCGTAGCCACGTTCCTCTACCAGCAAGGAGAGCACCGTCTTCAGCGAATCCTTCAGCGGAGCCATGGCGTCGGCCTCGGCCTTTTGCAGCTCTCGGCGAGCCTGCTCCTTGAAGGCAATATTCTTCTGCATGAGTTCCTGAAGCTCGGTCTGGCGTTTCAGCAGGATAGTGCGCGGAAACTCGCGCTGTCCCTCGAGAAAGGCCTCGTACTTCTTGTTGAACTCATCCTCCACGCGCTTGGCCTCGGCATCGAACGACGTACGCAGGTCGGCTACTTTCTGGCGGGCGATGGCATAGTCGGGCATCTGGCGCAGAGCCAGGTCATAGCTTAGGTAGCCAAACTTGATGGCGGGTGTAGAAGCGACAGTAGAATCAACAGCAACGATCACTTTGCCGTTGTCCTCCTGAGCCTGCACCTGTATAAGGCTGCCCAATAGGCAGGCTATGCAAAATAACAGTTTCTTCATAAGCATCTCTCAAAGGGTTTATAACTTTTTATTTCAGTCCGAGCTTGGCCTTCACCTGAGCGGTCACATCGGTGGAGAGCGTCGTGCTGATGTAGGGCAGCGAGTTGGTCTGCATGATGTAGACGTAGCCGCCTTCCTGGCCAACGGTCTTGATGGCATTGAGCAGCTTCTCCTGTACGACAGACATTTCGTCCTGTTCAGCCTTCTGCAATGCCTGCTGGTTGTCCTGTAAGCTCTGCTGATACTTCTGCATCATTTCGTTGAGCTCGGTCTGGCGGCGCTGCTTGATGTTCTCGGGCAGTGTGGCCTGTTCCTTTTCGAAAGCCTCACCCTTCTTCTGGATTTCGTCACGCATCGACTTCAGGTCGGCTTCATACTGTCCTGCCAGCGTCTGCAGTTTGTTCTGGGCAGCGGTGTACTCGGGCATGAGCTGCATGATTTCCTGCATGTTGACATGTCCGAACTTGGCCTGAGCCTGTGCAGCAGTGAAGCTGCAGATAGCGCAAATAGCGCAGATGATAAACTTTTTCATTGTTGTAATCAATTTTTATTTGTTATTCTTTTATTGTTTTTCTTTGTTTAGTTGGCATATCCCAGTTTGCTGAGCACTTCATTGGAGATATCAATCTTAGGTGAACCGAAGATGATGCCCGCATCGCTGGCACGGTCGAGCACCAGCTGATAGCCGCGCAGGTCGGCAATGTCTTTCACGGCGTTGTAGACCTCGTCTTGAATAGGCGTCATCAGGGCCGTGCGCTTCTTGAAGAGCTCGCCCTCGGGGCCGAAGTACTTGCGCTTCAGTTCGGCTGCCTGCTTCTCCTTCTCCATGATGGCATCCTGCTTAGCTTTCTTCTGTTCTTGCGAGAGGAACACTACCTCGTTCTGGTAGTTCTTATACATGGTCTGTGCCTCGGTCGTAAGTGCTTCGACCTCGGCTTGCCATTTCTTCGATACTTGGCTCAGCTGTTCGTTGGCTCGCTCATAGGCCGGTATGTTCTTGAAGATATAATCCATATCGACCAGTGCAAACTTCTGTGCCGAAGCCGATGCAAAGCTGCAAATAGCGCAGATTGCGCAGATAATAACTCGTCTCATCATCATTCTTAATTATCAATTAGTTAAAATTCCTGTCCTATAATGAAGTGGAACTGGCCACCGCCTTTCTTCCATCCGCCATTGCTGTACACCTTGTCGAAACCATAGGCCCAGTCGATACCCATCAGGCCCACCATAGGCAGATAGATACGCACACCGGCACCGGCCGAACGCTTCATGTTGAAGGGATTGAATCTCTTGGTGTCAGCCCAAGCATTACCGCCCTCGGCAAAAGCGAGTCCGTAGATGGTGGTGTTGCCCAGCATGAAGGGGTAGCGCAGCTCGAGCGTGAAGCGGTCGTAGGCATAGGCCGAGTAGTAGGTATAGCCGCTGCCTGTGCTGCCGGCTTCGACATTAGCCGAATAAGACAGCGAACCGTTCTCGTAACCGCGCAAGCCGATGGTCTCCTCAGCATAGCTTGTAGAGTAGCCGCTCATACCGTCGCCACCCACGTAGAAGGTTTCGAAAGGCGATTTCTTGTACTGGTTGTAGGAACCCAGCAGTCCGAATTCCACGCGTGCCATCAGCACGAAGCACTTTGTTCCATTCGAGAGTGGTGTGAAGGTGCGTGAGCGGAACTTCCATTTGTGGTACTCCACCCAGCGATACTTGTCCTGCAGCTCAGACTGGTAGCGGTCGCGGTCGGTGTTGTTGGCCGACACGTTGGCCAGTGCCTCGTAGTTCTTTCCGTCCCAGAGCGACCAGGGCGGAGTGAGCGTGGCTGAGAGCGAGAACTCGGAGCCATAGCGCGGGAAGAGCGGATTGTCTACCGAATTACGGCTCAGCGCAACCGAGAGGTTCAGGTTGTTGGAGTTTCCGTTCTGGATGAGGAAGTACTGCCAGTCCTTCAGCATATACCGCTGGTAGCTCAGCGAGAGCGACAGCTGGAAATAGTCGTCGGGCCAGCGCAGACGCTTACCCCATCCGATGGAGACACCCAGCAGCTTCACGTACTTATCGTCGTCGAGATAGCTCTCGTAGTTGTTGTAATATAAGTTGTTGTAGGTGCCGTAGCCATAGCCGTAGTTGTAGAGCGAGTTCATCAGCGCCGAGTTGTAGTAGTTGCTCGACACGTCGCTCTGCTTCGAGTAGTAGGCACTCACGTTGAAGGCGTTAGGTCGCTTGCCGCCAAACCATCCTGTCGAGTAGTTGGCGCTATAGGAGCTATAGTAGCGACCGTTGGTCTGGAAGTTCAGTCCCACCTGCTCGCCGTCGCCGGCCGGCAGGATGCCGCGGTGCAGCTTGTTCTTTCCCAGCAGGTTACGCATGGAGAAGTTGTTGAACTTGATGCCCACGCGTCCGATGATACCCGTCTGTCCCCAACCGAGCGAGAGCTCCAGCTGGTCGTTCGACTTCTGCTCCAGCTCCCAGTCAATGTTCACGGTTCCGTTGTCGCCGTCGGGCTTCACGTTCGGGTTTATCTTTTCAGCGTCGAAGTATCCCATCTGTGCGATTTCACGAGCCGAACGCATCAGGGCGTCTTTCGAGAAGAGGTCGCCCGGCTTCGTGCGCAGTTCGCGTCGCACCACTTCTTCGTAGAGGCGGTCGTTACCAAAGATGCGCACGTTGTTCAGGTGAGCCTGAGGACCTTCATAGATGCGCACCTCCAGGTCGATAGAGTCGTTCACGATGTTCACCTCGACGGGCTCCACCTGTGAGAACACGTAGCCCTGGTTATAATAGTAGTCGTGCACACCGTCTTCATCCTGCAGCAGTCGCTTGTCCAGGTGCTTTTGGTTGTAGACGTCGCCCTTCTGCATGCCCAGCACTTCCGTCAGTCCTTCCGTGCTGAACACGGTGTTGCCCACCCAGGTCACGTTACGCAGATAGTATTTCTCGCCCTCGTCGACCTTCACCAGCACGTTCACGTGCTTGTCGTCGACGTTCCATACGGAGTCTTCGATGATGGCAGCGTCGCGGTAGCCCAGCTCGTTGTATTTCTCAATGAGCTTCTGGCGTGCTTCCTTGTAGCGTTCGTCGGTAAATTTCTTTGCCTTGAACAGGTTGGCCAGTTTGCCCGCCTCGTGTATTTTTCCGAAGGCGCCCTTGCTGAAGAGCGTACCTTTAATCTTCTGGTCAGACAGGTACTTGTTTCCCTCGATGGTGATGCTGCGCACCTTCATTTTGTCTTTCTTGTCGATGTCTACGTCGAGGATGACCTGGTTCTTGCCCGTCACGTCGTCGCGCTGTATGATGTTGATCTCGGCATTCTTGTATCCCTTTTCGTCGAAGTAGCGCTTGGCCAGCAGCTTCGCACGGTTAATCATGTTGGGCGTAATCTGGCTGCCCATCATGATGCCGAGTTTAGCCTCCATATCTTCGCGTTCCGACTTCTTGATGCCGCTATAGTTAATCATGCTTACGCGGGGACGCAGGGCCAGGTGGATGCACAGATAGATTTTGTCGCCCACAATCGAGTCGGCAACAATCGACACTTTGGAGAACAATCCGTGGTTCCAGTAGCGCTTCACGGCCTCTGTGATTTCCGAGCCAGGCACGTCGATTCGCTGTCCCACCTCAAGTCCAGAGAGACTGGTCAGCACGTAGTCCTCATATCCCTCTACGCCCTTCACGGCCAGTCCGGCAATCTCGCATTGACGCGCCGTGCCGGCATAGCTGATGTCTGGGTTCAGAATAACATCTTGCGCATTTGCAGAGAACAGCGAACAGTGAACAGCGAGCAGCACCATGAGCACCTTCGTCACTATTCCTCCGTTCAGCTTCCTACACCTTATTATATTATATATAAGCATTGTTTCCTTCTTCAGTGTTTACTATTCAGTCACCACCTCTCCTGTGCCTTCCATCATTTCGCGCTCCACCTGAGCCTCGGTCTTTCCAAAGCGGCGCTGGCGTCCCTGATAGCTGGCAATTGCCTTGTGCAGGCACTCCTCGTCGAAGTCAGGCCAGTAGGTGTCGCAGAAGTAGAGTTCGCTATAGGCGATTTGCCACAGCAGATAGTTGGAGATGCGTAGCTCGCCACCCGTGCGGATGAGCAGTTCCGGATCGGGCATGAAGTTGGTCTGCAGGTGCTCGTCGATGGTTTTCTCCGTGATTTCCGAGAGCTTCATCTTGCCTTCCTTCACGTCGGCGGCAATGTTGCGCACGGCTTCAACGATTTCCCATTTCGACGAGTAGCTCAGCGCCACGACCATCGTCATCTTGTCGTTGTTGGCCGTGTGCTCTTCGGTCTCACGCAGTTTCTTCTGCACGTCGGCAGGGATTCGCGAGCGGTCGCCCACGACGCGGAAGCGCACGTTGTTCTTCATGAAGATTTCGTCTTCGAGCGATGTGAGCACCAGTCCCATGAGTGCAGCCACCTCTTCGGGCGGTCGGTTCCAGTTCTCGGTGGAGAACGTGTATAGCGTCAGATACTTCACGCCCAGCCTTGTGCACTCGGAGGTGATGGTTCTGACGGCGTCGACGCCGGCCTGATGTCCGAAGCTGCGGTCTTTGCCGCGCTCTGTTGCCCAGCGCCCGTTGCCGTCCATGATGATGGCGATGTGCTGCGGTATGCGCTCCATATCCAATTTTACGTTAGTCTCTGTCATTATTACAAGTTTTACATTTTGCCCATAAATCGTAAGTCAGCGACACGCGCAGGCCGCTGTAGCAGTCGGTGTTCTTGAAGAAGCCGCTGCTTTTGATGCCGTAGGGGTCCTCGATGCCGTCGAGCTTGTCGCAGCCCGTGAAGTGCATCGTCCATTCGGCAATCAGGTTCAGCCGGTTGCCCAGCTTGTATTTCACGCCGGCCCCGATGGGTAGCTGCATGCCAGCTGCCGTCTCGTCGACCTTGGCTATTGCGACGCCCAGTCCCAGCGAGATGAAGGGAGTGAGCGGTTGCGCACCACGATATTCGCGCCCCGTGCCAAAGGGCCAGAAGTTGTATTCGTAGCGAAGGTCTATGTTCCACAGCTTCGAGGTGAAGCTGATGGGGTTTTCGGTCAGCTGGGGCATCCATGTGTTGGCATTTTCCGACGAGCCCTTCAGCTGTCCGTAGCCTACGCTCATGGTCCATGCCATGCGTGGGTTCATCTTATATCGCGCCACCAGCGAGCCCATGGGCTGCATGTCGCGCAGCAGGTTTCCGTTGAAGTCGCCCTGATAGCTCACGAGTCCGGCTCCGCCACCCAGCTCCAGCCGATACTCGGGTTCTTCCTGTGCCTGAACGGTGAGAGCCGCAAGCAACATGGTGAGCGTGAGGAGTGCCTGCTTCATGTGCCGTCTCTGGTTTATTTAAGTTCGCCTTTCCACACTTCGCCGGTGCTGGTGACCATCCACAGATGGCCGTTGGCGTCGGTCGTCATGGCAACGCGCGAGCCGGTCAGCGTCGAGGGCAGCGCATAGGTGCTGTTCGACTTCCACGTGATGCCCTGGTCGCGGCTCTGGCGCAGCACCATGTCGCTGCCTACGGTCAGCAGATTGCCGTCGTAGTAGGCCAGCGCATTCCACTGCGAGCGCGGCATGTAGCTGTAGTTCGTGCCGTCGAACGGCATGTACACCCACTGGCATGCATCGGCATGGCTGCCGTATTGGCTTATCTTGCGCCACAGCAGGTTGGCTGCGCCGCTATTGTTCTGGTTCGTGCCTACGAGCAGCACGTAGTCGGTATCGTCGCTCGGCATGAAGTCGAAGCTGACGCAGGCCAGGCCCGTGTCGGGCAGCAGGCTGGCATCGCTGTCGAGCTGCTCGTCGGTCCATGTCTGTCCGTTGTCGGCAGACACCTTCATCCTTCCGTCGGTGCCCAGGGCAAACAGTTCGGTGGTGCCTGCACCTACGAGCTGTTTCAGGTTGCTGGCATCGCCAGCGGGCTGCACGGCATCGTGCAGGCAGCTCCAACTCCACAGCTTGCCGTCGAGCAGCTGGTAGAGCGTGTCGCCCTTCACGACGGCATTGCCGCTCCACGTGGCGTTGCTGCCCAGGCCTGTTTCCCAGTCGGCGCCGTCGCTCGAGGCGAAGGCCTGCCATCCGAGTCCGCCCACGTTGGCAAACAGCACGAGCGTGTCGGCTTTCGTCATGAGGCTGAGGTCGCTGAACTCAGCGGCTCCGTCGCCCACGTTGCCAGCCTTCTCCCATGCAAAGGTAGTGCCGGTATTGTTGTCTACGTTGATGGTCACGGTATAGTCGCGCGTGTCGCTGCCGCTCGAGGAGTAGACGCGCAGCGTGCGCGGCACGGAGTAGTCGATAGAGTCGGCCGAGGAGAAAAACGAGAGCGAGTCGTTGGTGAGCGACTTCAGGAATACTATGCCGTTGTTGAGCGTCGAAATGGTAGCCACCACATGCTTCACGTCGGTGCCGGCAGGCAGCGGTTTCACGTTGAAGATGCGCCTGCCCACATGGTCGATGCTCATGGGATAGTAGGCGCCCGAGAGTGTGGTCTTGATGGTGCTGTCGCGGCCCGTCGTGGCAGAAACAATGGTGGTATAGCGGTTGAGCGTCGACATCGTGAAGGCCGTAATGGCCGTATCGTCGTAGGAAGTCACGCTGTAGTCGCTGTCGGATTTCAGGCACGACGACAATACGGACACGGCTGTCGCAAGCACAGCGAACATATAGATTATTTTCTTCATTCTTACTTGTTTAAACAAATCGGCTGCAAATTTACTCACATTTCCTCAAAAACGGGTCATTTTCTCCTTTTTATTAAATAAAATATAGGGTAATCGGCCCGATTTTAAGTTGTTTTTAGGTTTCTGCCCGCTCTTTTTGCCCTATTTTATGACAAAAATGGCGAAAAACGTGGCCTTTGTTTTGTTGTTTCAAGGATTTCTGCTAATTTTGCAGTCCAAAAGAGAAAAAACTTTCCTAAAGCACATGAGTTTTGTAGAGATACGTAAGGTGAAGCATCGCAAGGAACTGCAGCAGTTCGTGCAGTTCTACTATGACCTCTATCGCGGTTGCGAGCAGGCCGTCCCCTATCTTTTCTTTGATGAGATGTCGACGCTGAGCGCCGACAAGAATCCCTCGTTCGAGTGTTGCGAGGCCGAGTATTTCACGGCCTGGCGCGACGGCCGCATGGTGGGGCGCGTGGCTGCCATTATCAACCATCGCGCCAACGAGCGCTGGCAGCTGAAGCAGGTGCGCTTCGGGTGGTTCGACTTCATCGACGACCTGGAGGTGTCGAGGGCGCTGCTGCAGACGGTCGAGCAGTGGGGGCGTGAGCGCGGCATGACCGAGATGGCTGGTCCGCTGGGCTTCATCGACACCGACCGCGAGGGCATGCTGGTCGATGGGTTCGACGAGCTGTCGACGATGTACGTCAACTACAACTATCCCTACTACCCGCGCCATATCGAGCAACTGGGCGGCTTTAAGAAAGACAACGACTACATGGAGTATCTGGTGACGGTGCCCGAGGTGGTGCCCGACAAGTTTGCCAAGGTGGCCGAGATGATTCGCAAGCGCTACGGCCTGCGCGTGCATAAGTTCACGCGCCACGAGCTGGTGAGCGAGGGCTACGGGCGGCAGGTGTTCGAGCTCGTCAACGCTACCTATAAGGACCTCTACGGATACTCTCACCTGTCGAAGCGGCAGATTGACAAGCTCGTGAACGACTACATCAAGATTGCCGACCTGAACCTGATCACCGCCATCATGGACGGCGACCGCATGGTGGGCTTCGGCATCACGTTCCCCTCGTTTTCGCGGGCGTTGCAGAAGACGCACGACGGCCGCCTGTTCCCCTTGGGCTGGTGGCAGCTGCTGCGCATCCTGAAGTGGCACAAGACCGATGTGGTCGACCTGCTGCTCATTGGCGTGCTGCCAGAGTATCGGTCAAAGGGTGCCAACGCGCTCATCTTCGACGACCTCATCCGTCAGTTCCAGCGCTATGGCTTCCGCTATGCCGAGGCCATGCCGCAGATGGAGCGCAACGAGGCCGTGCGCAGCCAGTGGCAGTATCTGGAGTCGCGCCAGCATCGCCGCCACAGGTGCTATCGCAAGATGATAGAATAACTGTTTTCCCTCCCTTCCAACTACTTCCAAGGGGAGGGGTTAGGGGTGGGGTCTGTAATTTCCCTTATGTTTTCCGAATGATGGTCAGCCCGTCGCGCAGCGGAAGAATGACGCGGCTGACGCGTGGGTCGGCGGCTACGAGGTCGTTGAACCGGCGGATGCCCTGCGTCTGCTGGTCGCGGTCGTAGGCCGGGTCGACGACGTGTTCGTCCCACAACGTGTTGTCGGCCAGCAGGAAACCGCCCTCGCGCAGCAGCGGCAGCAGCGCCTCGTAGCACTCGCAGTAGGTGCGCTTGTCGCCGTCGATGAATATCATGTCGAACACGATGCCCAGCTTCGGCGCCTCTACGCTGGCGTCGCCGATGCGGAAGTCTATGCGCTCTGCCAGCGGCGAGCCCTCAATCCAGGGCCGCGTGAAGTCCTCCTGCTCGTCGTTGATTTCGAAGGTGTAGACCTTGGCCCCTTCGCGATGCAGTCCCTCGGCCATGCAGAGGGCCGAATAGCCGCTGAAGGTGCCCACCTCGAGAATGTTCATCGGGTTGAGCATCTCAACCAGCATCTTCAGCAGCCGCCCCTGCAGGTGGCCACTGGCCATGCGTCCGTGCAGCAGGCGGATGTTGGTGGCGCGATAGAGCCTGTACAGATAGTCGGGCTCCGCGTCGATATGGCTTAGGATATAATCGTCAATCGTCAATGCTCAATGCCTCTATGGCCAGCCGGTAGCTGTCGAGTCCGAAACCGCAAATCACGCCCCGGCAGGCACACGAAATCATGCTCCGGTGGCGGAACTCCTCGCGCTGGTGCACGTTCGAGATGTGCACCTCGACGACGGGTGCCTTCAGCGAGCGGATGCAGTCCTGCAGCGCGATGCTCGTGTGGGTGTAGGCACCGGCGTTGAGCACGATGCCGTCGCACGTGAACCCCACCTCCTGCATCTTGTCAATCAGCTCGCCCTCGATGTTGCTCTGATAGTAGTCGATGACGATGTCGGGATAGCGTGCACGCAGCTTCACCAAATAGTCGTCGAACGACGATGAGCCGTAGATGCCCGGCTCGCGCTTGCCCAGCAGGTTCAGGTTCGGCCCGTTGATAATCTGTATCTTCATCTTTCTCTTTCTGTTCGTTTGTTCTGAAAGTCAGCTGCAAAGATACGAATTATCAGTCGAAAGGCCAAACAATTCTGCCAGAAAGTGCCTCTTTCGCCAACTCACGGGCGCCGTTTTATGGCAAAACGCAACGACTGCTTGATTGTACCCGAGTTTTTTTTCTATGTTTTTGTGGGCGAATTTCTCGTTCGTTTCTGAAACCACTATATATATAGGTGGTTTCAGAAACGAACAAAAAAATCTGTTCGCGGGCAGCCGCCCAAATCGCTCTTGTCAGTCGCGCCAGCGCAGCGCAGGTCTCCTACCGTTAGTTCGTCGGGCTCTTACCGTTAGTTCGTCGGGCTCTTACCGGCAGTTCGTCGGGCTCTTACCGGCAGTTCGTCGGCCTCTTACCGTTAGCTCGCGGGCTGACAGGAGGCGAAGGGGAACTTCGGCGGGGGTGAAGGGGCACTTCGAGGCAGCCGAAGGGGCACTTTGGCTGCCCCGAAGCGGCACTTTGGGCAAGGCAAAGTGCCGCTTCATGCCTGACAAAGCGGCACTTTATGGGGGGCGATTTCGTAAATTATGCAAATAAACGGGGTTTTTTGTGGGTCGTATGGAAAAATCTGTGTACTTTTGCGGCCATGAAACGATTCTTCCTACTGCTGACGTGCGTGCTGACAGGACTGGCTTCGGCCCTGGCACAGGACGACGTGGGCGAGCCAACGATGATGCCTTCGGTGAAGGTGGGCAAGGTGCTCGTCGACGGCGACAGCATTCAATACATGGAGATGTCGGACGTCTTCGTCTATCCTCCCCCTACCTTCAAGAGCAAACGTCAGCAGCGGGCCTACACCAAGCTGGTGCGCAACGTGAAGAAGACGCTGCCCATAGCCAAGGAGATACGCATGATTCTGATTGAGACGGCCGAATATCTGGAGACGCTGCCCAACAAGAAGGCGCGCGAGGAGCACATGAAGCGGGTGGAGAAAAGCATCGTGAAGGAGTACACGCCGCGCATGAAGAAGCTGAGCTTCTCGCAGGGAAAGCTGCTCATCAAGCTCGTTGACCGCGAGTGCAACTCTACGGCCTACGAGGCGATGAAGGCTTTTCTGGGGCCGGTGCGCTCGGGTGTGTGGCAGGCTTTCGCATGGGCATTCGGCGCTTCGCTCAAGAAAGGCTACGACGCTGAGGGCGTAGACCGCCTGACGGAGCGCGTGGTGCTCATGGTGGAGGCGGGACAGCTGTAGCACAGAGAGAAAACAAAAAGCTCCCCGGTAGAGGGAGCTTTTTTGTTGTAAAACGCTGCAGCTGGTGCTGAGCGTATCTGGAAACGACCAAGAAAAGCAGTTTTTTCTGCACGACTCACTCCTGATAGCTGTCGAGCTTCTTCAGATAGTAGTCGCGGAAGTCGGCCCAGTGGTAGTACGGGGCGCAGTCGGTCTTCAGGGGCAGCGTGGCCTCGTTCTCATTGAGCAGCACCTTGAAGAGCACGTCGTTGTCGCCGAAGGAGCCGCGATAGAACACGAGCTGCACGTTGCAGGCCATGGGATAGACGCGATAGTTCACCCATCCTTTCTTCTCCAGCTGCTCCAGGTCGGCAATCGACTGGTCGTAGCCGTTGATGCCCAGCAGGCACACCAGGGGCAGCACGATGGTCTCATGGCCGAAGCGCAGGTTGACGCTGGGGTGACGGAGGCGCAGGCAGCTGTCGGCATCGCTGATGATGCGCCGCAGCAGGTTGCGCTGCATGAAGGGCGTCTGGCCGCCATTGGCCGGTGCGCAGCCGTAGGAGAGGTACCAGTAGGCGTTCTCTTTCTGCCAGTTCTGGTATATCTCGTCGTCGGTGAAGAGGTCGTAGAGCGTGATTTTTGCCCGCAGTTCCGAGTTCTGCAGAATGGAGGCCAGCTTGAAGAGGTGCTGGCTGAGGCGTTCGCCATAGACGTGGTGGTTGACGTAGGCCGTGTCGTTGAAGAGCGTGCCCACCATGCGCTGCCAGCAGGAGCGCTTCTTGCAGTAGTCGGAAAAGATTTCGAGGCTGGCGGCCGTGCGCATCTTCTCCACCAGCTTTTTGTCTTGCTGGTTCATGAAGTACATGTCGTGGTTGCTGGCGTCGTGGACGATGGTGAGCCGGGGGTTCAGCCTCAGCAGCTGCTGAAGCGCGTTCTCCATCGAGAGCACGCAGCGCATGACGGTAGTGCTGCGGGCGTCGACGACGGCATCGTCGGTGAACACTTCGGGGAAGCGTTCGTACATGCGGCGGGCTATATCCCTGTGCTGCTGTGCGCCCAGCGACGTCAGCTCGCCCAGGCGGTCGTCGGCAGCCCGTATCATCTTTTCCAGTCGGTTCAGCACATCCTCGCCCAGGGCCGTCAGCTTGCCCAGCCTGTGGGCGCGAAGGAGCACCGAGTAGGCATAGTCATATTCCTGCTGGCTGTTCAGGTTGCGCGAGCCGTGCCGCCCGTAGTGGCTGATGTAGAATGGTTTCTTTCCCTTGGGGGCAGGCGTCAGCACCTGCTGTGTAGGACCCGGGTAAGCTCTATAGTTGCTGGCTGATACAGTTATATTCTTCTTCATTTCGTCCTTTACCGACTGTCCGAAAGCGGTCAGGGCGGAGAGCATAAAAGCAACGACAATGACTTTTCTCATAACTTTTTTTGTAAAAACGCTGCAAATATAGGAAAAAAACAGTATTTTTGCAACTAAATTCGAAAGAATATGGCAAAAAAAGCTATTTGGCAGGACGATTACTGGCTGTTGCTCTTGCAAATTTACCTGCGAAAGCCCGTAGGCTTGAAGCCACTGTACAGCCGCGATATGGTCGATTTGAGTATGGAACTGCACATTCCGCCACGGTTCCTTTTCAGCCGCATGTGCCAGATTGCCAATCTGGACACGCCCCGGCTGGAACGCATCTGGCAGCAATACGCCAAAAGCCCGCAGCGGCTGGCACGCGCCGTTCGCCTGCTGCGCGAGATGAACGGGTTCGGAGCTGCCAGCGAGTTCTACGAGGGAGTGGAGGTGGAGGAGACCTTCGAGCGCGATTTCCGCCCCTTGAGCGAAGACGAGCGGCTGACGCCCGCCATGCTCATCATGATTCTCGACCTGTACTTCCGCCTGACGCCCATCACCATGGTGCCGCAGACGCCCGAAGTGGCCGAGCTGGCCCAGCTGCTGAAGCTCAGCCCGCAGCTGGTGGCCGACGTGCTCGACGTCTTCCAGCACTGTGACCCCTACCTGAACCGCAAGGACGTGACGTTCAGCCCGCTGCTGCTGCCCTGCACGCAGCTATGGCAGCGCTTCGGCAATGCCGACACCCGCCAGCTCGCTTCGTTTGCCGAGCAGCTGAGCGAATATTTCAAGAACTAAGAGAGAGTGGGAGAGAGACACTATGGCTCAAAGTCAGATACAGGAACAGAAACTGGAGCAGCGGTTGCAGCAAAGCGTATCGCAGCTACAGCTATTGCAGGCACAGCTCATTGAGATGCCTGTGACGCAGCTGGTAGAGCGTATTGAGACAGAAATGAACGACAACCCGGCGCTCGAGACCCGAACCGACGACGACGGCGACTGGCACGACGACCTGGCTGAAGAAGGCGGCACCGACGACGACTTCGACACCCAGCGCGAGCGCGAGGAACGCCAGTCGGCACTCGACGAGGCACTAGCCGGCATCGGGCGCGACGACGAGGAACTGCCCGTATACAGCGGCGGACAGCCCATGAGCGAGGAGCGCGAGGAGATGAACTTCAGCGAGCAGACGTCGTTTCAGGACCAGCTGCACGACCAGCTGCGCATGATAGACCTCAGCGAGCGCGAGCACAACATCATGGAATACCTCATCGGCTCGCTCGACGACGACGGGCTGCTGCGCAAAAGCCTCTACACCATCAGCGACGAACTGGCCATCTACCAGAACATCGACGCGTCGCCACAGGAGATAGAGCACGTGCTGAAGCTGCTGCAGGACTTCGACCCCGCCGGCATCGGAGCCCGCTCGCTGCAGGAATGCCTGCTGCTGCAGATAGGCCGGCGCGAGGACTCGCGGCTCAAGCAACTCATGCAACAGGTGGTGAGCAACTATTTCGACGAATTCACCAAAAAGCACTGGGACAAGATTCAGCAGGCCCTCTCGCTCAACGACCTGCAGGCCGAAGCGCTGCAGAAGGAGCTGCGACGCCTGAACCCCAAGCCCGGAGCATCGATGGGCGAAGCCATCGGCCGCTCATTGCAACAGATAACCCCCGACTTCATCGTCGACACGCAGGACGACGGCACCATCAGCTTCACGCTGAACAACAACGACGTGCCACAGCTGCAGGTGTCGCAGTCGTTTGCCGACCTGCTCAGCGAATACCAGCAGAACAAGGATGCGCTGAGCCGCCAGATGAAGGAGGCGCTGCTCTACACCAAGAAGAAGGTGGAGGCGGCACAGAACTTCATCGATGCCGTGATGATGCGCCGCCGCACGCTGACGCTCACCATGCGGGCCATCATCCAGCTGCAGCACCGCTTCTTCGAAGACGGCGACGAAGCCTCGCTGCGACCCATGATACTGAAGGACGTGGCCGAGAAGACAGGACTGGACCTCTCTACCATCTCGCGCGTCAGCAATTCAAAGTATGCGCAGACGCGCTGGGGCACCTTCCCCCTGCGCTTCTTCTTCAGCGACGGCATCACCACCGAGAGCGGCGAGGAGTTCTCTACGCGCGAAATCAAGGCCACGCTGCGCGACATCGTCGAGAGCGAAGACAAGCACAAACCGCTGAGCGACGACGCGCTGAGCGAGCAACTGGCCCAGCGCGGCTATCCCATTGCCCGCCGCACGGTGGCCAAGTATCGCGAACAGCTGGGCATACCGGTGGCTAGGCTGAGAAAGAGTTGAGACAGATTATAGTATGTACTAAGCATGACGAGAGAAAAGAGTATCATCTTCACGGCGCGCATTGTCAGCATGATTTTCACGCCCTTCTACCTGCCCTTGGTGGGACTGGTGGCCTTGTTCTTCCTGAGCTATCTGCAGCTGCTGCCGCTGAGCTACCGGCTGCAAGTGCTCATACTGGTCTACTTCTTCACCATCCTGCTGCCCACCTACCTCATTCACCTCTATCGCAGCCACCAGGGGTGGACGCTCATCGAACTGGGTCACCGCGAGCGACGCATGGTGCCCTACGTCATCTCCATCCTCTGCTACATCACCTGCATCTGGCTCATGAACCTGCAGCACATTCCCCACTTCATGGGCAGCATCGTCATTGCGGCCCTGGTGGTTCAGGTGGTGTGCGCCATCATCAACGTCTGGTGGAAAATCTCTACCCACACGGCAGCCATCGGCGGTGTGGCCGGAGCCCTGTTCGTGTTTGCCGAATACTTCGGCTTCAACCCCGTGTGGTGGTTCTGCCTGGTGTTCATCCTGGCCGGCGTGCTGGGCTCTGCCCGCATGATTCTGCGCCAGCACACGCTGGGACAGGTGGTAGGCGGCTTTCTCATAGGCATGGCCTGCTCTGTCGTCGGCATCATTTATCTGTAACGAATAATAATAAGTAAGAAAGACAAGCAATATGAAACCAATCGTTAGCATCATCATGGGCAGCACGAGCGACCTGCCCGTCATGGAGAAAGCCTGCAAGTTGCTCGACGAGATGCAGGTGCCCTTCGAAGTCAACGCCCTCTCGGCCCATCGCACGCCCGATGCCGTTGAGCAGTTTGCACGCACAGCCAAGGAGCGCGGCCTGCGCGTGATCATTGCCGGAGCTGGCATGGCCGCCGCTCTGCCCGGAGTGATTGCCGCTTCGACCACGCTGCCCGTCATCGGCGTTCCCATCAAGGGCATGCTCGACGGACTCGACGCCATGCTCAGCATCATCCAGATGCCGCCGGGCATTCCCGTGGCTACGGTGGGCGTCAACGGTGCTCAGAACGCCGCCATCCTCGCCGTTGAGATGCTGGCCCTGAGCGATGAGGCTCTGGCACAGCGCCTGGCCGACTACAAGAGCGGACTGAAAGCCAAGATAGAGAAAGCCAATAAGGACTTAGCCGAGGTGAAGTATGAGTACAAGACGAATTAGCATCGTTGCCCACGTGGGCAACATCGGCATCGGCGGAGAGAACCCCATACGCATCCAGTCGATGGCTACCACCGACACCAACGACACCGAGGGCTCGGTAGCACAGGCCAAGCGCATCATCGATGCAGGCGGCGAACTGGTTCGCTTCACCACCCAGGGTACCCGCGAGGCTGAGAACATGAAGAATATCTCGGCGCGGCTGAAGCAGGACGGCTACAACACGCCACTCGTGGCCGACGTTCACTTCACGGCCCACACCGCCGACGTGGCAGCACAATACTGCGAGAAGGTGCGCATCAACCCTGGCAACTACGTTGACCCGGGCCGCACGTTCAAGCATCTGGAGTATACCGACGAGGAATATCAGGCCGAACTGCAGAAAATCGAGGCCAAGCTCGTGCCCTTCATCAACATCTGCAAGGAGCACAAGACGGCCGTACGCATCGGCGTGAACCACGGCTCGCTGTCAGACCGCATCATGTCGCGCTATGGCGACACGCCCGAGGGCATCGTCGAGAGCTGCATGGAGTTCCTGCGCATCTTCCGTCGCGAGCACTTCGATGACGTCGTCATCAGCATCAAGGCATCCAACACCGTGGTCATGGTGACCACCGTGCGCCTGCTGGTCAAGACGATGGACCAGGAGGACATGCACTATCCGCTGCACCTCGGCGTCACCGAGGCTGGCGAGGGCGAAGACGGGCGCATCAAGAGTGCCGTGGGCATCGGCGCCCTGCTCACCGAAGGCATCGGCGACACCATCCGCGTCAGCCTGAGCGAGGAGCCGGAGTGCGAAATTCCCGTGGCACGCAAGCTGGTGGAGCTCATCCCTGAATGCACCCTGCTGCGGCAGCAGGCCGAAGCTGGCATCAGCGACGACACCATCACCCTGAGCCTCGACGCATCCGACTGGGAAACGCTGCAGCTGAAGGCCGCCATGGCCGTGGGAGCACTGCTCATCGACCGCAAAGCCACGAAGCTCAACATCCTGTCGGCTGGCTACACGCCCCAGCAGTTAGAAGGTCTGAGCGACGCCATCCTGCAGGCCGCCCGCATCAAGTTCACGAAGACCGAATACATCTCTTGTCCCGGTTGCGGACGCACGCTCTACAATCTGCAGGAGACCATTCAGCGCATCAAAGCCGCCACCGCCCACCTCGTAGGCTTGAAAATAGGCATCATGGGCTGCATTGTGAACGGTCCCGGCGAGATGGCCGATGCCGACTACGGCTACGTAGGTGCCGGCCGAGGCAAGATTTCGCTCTATCGCGGCAAGGAGTGCATCGAGAAGAACATTCCCGAGGACGAAGCCGTAGACCGCCTCCTGCAGCTCATTGAGAACGACCGCAAATAAAAAAAGAAAGACGGAGATGAGATACGGAGTGATTGGAACGGGAGCCATCGGTGGCTACTATGGCGCCCGGCTGGCACAGAGCGGACAGGAAGTGCACTTCCTGCTGCATAAGGATTATGACTATGTGAAGGAACACGGACTGCAGGTAGACTCGTGCAACGGGTCGTTCCACCTGGACGAGCCCCACGTGTACCGGCAGGCGGGCGACATGCCTACGTGCGACGTGGTGCTGGTGTGCCTGAAGTCGGTGAACAACCACCTGCTGCGCGAGCTGCTGCCACCGCTGCTGCAGCCCGCAACGCTTGTGGTGCTCATTCAGAACGGCATCGGCGTGGAGCAGGACGTAGCGCAAATGTTTCCCGGTCTGCGGCTGGCTGCTGGCCTGGCTTTCATCTGCTCGGCCAAGACGGAGCCGGGACGCATAGACCACCAGTGCTACGGACAAATCAACCTGGGCAACTATTCGTGCGACGACCCAGCGCTCGTAGAGCAGGTGGTGGCCGACTTCAATGCGGCCGGCGTCAAGGCCGGGCTCGTAGAGTATCAGGAAGCACGCTGGAAGAAAGCCGTATGGAACATGCCCTTCAACGGCATGACCGTGGCGCTGAACACGCAGACCAACCTGCTGCTGCAGCATGAAGCCACACGCCAGCTCATTCGCGAGCAGATGCTCGAGGTGATTGGAGCAGCACAGCACTTGTGCGTGAAGAACATCGACGCCTCGTTTGCCGAGAAAATGATCAAGATGACCGACGAGATGACTCCCTACTCGCCCTCGATGAAGCTCGACTTCGACTTCCATCGGCCCATGGAAATACACTACCTCTACACGCGTCCGCTGCAGATAGCCCGCGAAGCCGGCTTCCGCATGCCGAAGCTCGAGATGCTCGAGGCCGAGCTACGGTTCCTGTCGAAGGTCTGACGGCTGCTGGCGGGGAACGTCGATTTTCATGAGCATGATGCCAACGAAAATCCAGATAATCTCACGCACACGGCAGATGATGCTCACGAAGATGCCCAGCGCGGCCGACAGTCCGAGGGCGGCGATGGAAATAACGAAGCCGCCCTCCTGAACACCCAGCTGCATGGGTAGGAAGCCGATGATGTTGGCAAAGAGCGAGGTGAAAGCCAGTATGAGAATGCTGTGCACGAAGGTAATGAGCAGTCCTGAAGTTCCGCCACCGCCGTCGACGCCGAAGAGCAGCAGCATGAACAGAATCTCCAGACTCTGCACGATGCGTGCCAGATACTCCAGCAGCAGACTCTCGTAGAAAGCCCGCTTGTCCTGCCGGTGCAGGGCAGCAATCTGCTCATCGATGTGGTGCAGCGTTTCCTCATGATTGGTCAGGAAGCGCCCACTCCACTTTTTCAGTCCGGGCAACTTGCCTATCCATTTAATGATTTTCACCACCACGCCGTTGCGGTATCCCTTCGAGAACACGTAGAAGGCCAGCAGGCAAAAACCGCCGATGATCAGGAAGACAACTGCCACGGTGGGCGTCAGCGGAAGGTCGCCGATGGCCACGAGTATGAGGTAGAAGAATATCGACGTGAACCACAGCCAGAAGTGGGCGAAGAAGTGCATCATGGCATAGAGGATGACCGACGACGTGGCATGCTCCTTGTCGATGTTTTTCGACAGCTCAATGATGCGGTAAGGCTCGCCTCCCAGTCCGCCTACAGGCGTGGCATAGTTCAGGGCATAGCCCGTAATGGTGAGGCGATAGATGCGCCAGAAGCTGACGTGCTCGCCCTCACCGAGCTTACTCTTGATGATGCGCTGCCACGAAAGGGCGTTGATGGCATAGATGAAGACCCACACGCCGATAATCGGAATGAGCCAGTAGCCCGCATGGCAGAGGTGCTGCCACAGTTCGGCAAAGCTGATGTCGAACGTGAACAGCATGATCACGACGGCCAGCACGCCAATCACGAAGAACAGGTTGTTGAGTCTTTGCTTCGTCCACTTCATTGCCTCTGCTCTCCTATGCTTGTTCTAATTGGTCGGCAATCTGGCGGCAGAACGTCTCGTGGCGATGGTTGACATACCAGCAGAGAAGGCCCATGCCGATGATTTCCCACACGAAGTTCATGGCAGGCACGTCGAGCAGACAGAACAGGAAGAGCCACGACTCGCGGAAGTTGAACGTGAGCAGTCCGTTCCACTTCATCAGCGGCAGCGAATGGCTGTGAACCTGCTCGCGCACCTCGGCAGGAATGTTCTCGGTGCTGCCGAACTTCTGGCGCAACAGCCTCATCAGACGCTGGAACTGGGGAGTGGCCTGCTCCTGCTTCAGGGTGTAGTCGATATACGACTTCTGGAACAAGCGCTCCAGGAAACTGGTCTCCTTGGTCATTTGCCTGTAAATCTCGCGCTGACGCTCAGAGGTGTCGAGCTCGCTGCCCTTCTCTCCTTTCAGGAAGAAGAGGTGCACCTGGATGTAGTAGTCGGCCAGTCGCTGTTGGCCAGCCAGTCCGATAATGCCGGAGATGAGTCCCAGCACAAAGACGACGACGGTGGCGATGATGGCATTCTGCTCGGTATCGCTGATGCCCAGCCATCCGAACTCTATCTCGTGGTGAACATAGAAGCGATAGACCAGCACCAGATAGATGGGAAGGAACCAGGCGTAGCCGGCCAGTCCGTCGAGAATACGTCCCAGACGGCTCTTCTTGCCCGTCATGCGAGCCAGTTGTCCGTCGGCACAGTCGAGCACGTCGGCAATCATAAGCAGAATGATGGCGATGATGTTCATGACAATGCCCGTGGTTCCTTCGTAGAAGAAGCTGCCGTGGGCAAAGAAGACGGCACTGAGCGCACCGATAATCATCGAGAGAATGGTCACCGTGTTGGGGTGAATGTCAAGGCGTGCAAATCCGCACGCCCACAGATAGCTGAACGGCCGTATGAAATGATAGTCTAACCAGTCTTCAGTTTCTGCAGACTTCAGTGTCTGAAAATACTTTTCGTTCATTTTATCTTGTTCCTATTATAAAGTTTACGATAGTAGTCGCTTGGAGAAGTAGCGCACCGGATACCACACGGCAAGGAAGCCTACGGCCATCACCGTTACGAACACCAGCACGACATCCCACGGATGGACGCTCACAGGATAGGCGGGCACGATGAACGAGCCTGCCTGCGAGCCCAGTTTGATGACCTCGAACGTCTGCTGAATCCAGCACAGTAGCAGTCCGATCAAGATGCCTATCACGGCACCGATGGCCGAAATCATGCGGCCCTCGAAGAGGAATATCTGAGTGATTTGGCGGTCGCTGGCTCCTAAGTTGCGCAGCGTCACCACATCGTCTTTCTTATCGATAATAAGCATGGAGATGGAGCCGATGATATTGAAGCAGGCCACCATGAGAATGAAGGTGAGGAAGATGTAGGCAATGAACTTCTCGATCTTCATAATCTTGAAGGTGTCGTCCTGCTGCTCAAAGCGGTCCTTCACCGTGAAGCGGTCGCCAGCCAGCTTCTTGATGTTCTTCTTCACGGCTTCAAAGTCGCTGCCGGGCTTCAGTCGCAGTTCCAGCGACGAGACCATGCCTTGCTGGTCGAAGATGCGGCGGGCAAAGCCAATCGAAGTCAGAATGTAGCCCTTGTCATATTTGGCCTGCATCACCGAGAAGAGCACACCGGGCGAATAGAGTTCGTCGCGCTCGAAGCCACTCTCAGGGTCGGTCATGTCGAGCTGCCCTTCACGCCGCGGAGCAAAGATTTGCATCGGATCATCGTAGCGATAGCCCGTGCCCAGCATCTCAGCCAGCCGTATGCCGGGAATACCGTAGTGCATGTCGGCGGCATGCAGTTCAAACTCGCCGTCGCCCAGCAGGATTTCGCGGATGTGGGTCAGGCTGTCGAAGTTGTCTTCCACGCCCTTCACCGTCACCATCGCCTGGCGTCCGTGGTAGATGGCCAGTGCCTGGTCTTCAACACACTCCGTAGCCACCTCTACAGCCTCCAGCTGTTTGATTTCTGTCAGCACGGGGTCGTCGGCAGCTATGGTTTTGCCCGTTGCGGGTCTCACCTCGAGCTGCGGGTCAAAAGCCGTGAAGAGCGAGGCCACCAAGTCGTGGAAGCCATTGAAGACGCTCAACGTAACCACCAATGCCATCGTAGCCACAGCCACGCCTACCACCGAGATGCCGCTAATCACGTTGATGGCATTCGTCGACTTCTTAGAAAAGAGGTAGCGCCGGGCTATGTAAAAGGGGAAATTCATTTCTTCAACAGTTCGTCGATGCGGTCAATATAGTCGAGCGAATCGTCGATGAAGAAGCGCAGTTCGGGCACGATGCGCAGCTGATGGCGCACGCGCTGTCCCAAGGCATAACGCACCTGGGCCTGGTTTTTCTCGATGTTCTGCAGCAGCTCCTCGCCCCGTTCCGAGGGGAAGATGCTCAAATAGGCCGTACAGATGCTCAGGTCAGGCGATATCTTGACGCGCGTCACGCTCACCATCACGCCGTGCATGGCTCGCGTCTGTTCCTGGAAAATCACGCTGAGCTCTTTCTGCAGCAGTCTTGCAATCTTATTCTGTCTTGTTTCTTGCATAGCTTCTTGTTTTTTCTTAACTTATCCGAAGAAGTCGCCGTCGCCCAGGTTCTGGTCGTAGCTGCTGCCATCGAAACAGTGGGTGCAGACGTCTTTCTTTTCCAGGCCGATGCTCTTGACGAGGTCTTCGAGCTTGGCAAACTTCAGGCTGCTCAGCCCTAAGCGGCGGGCTATTTCTTCTACCATGCGCTTATACTCGGGCGAGTCGGTTTGTGCATACTTGTCGAGATTGACGGTGTCGTCGCCCTCGAAGTCGCGAATAATCTGGCGCGTGATCAGCTCCATGTCGGTCTTCGACGTGGTGAAGCCGATGAAGGGGCAGCCATAGACCAGCGGCGGACAGGAAATTCGCACGTGAACATCCTTGGCTCCGTGCTGGAAGAACTCGCGCACATTGTCGCGCAGCTGCGTTCCGCGCACTATCGAGTCGTCGCAGAACACGATGCGCTGTCCTTTCAGCAAGGCGTCGTTGGGTATGAGCTTCATCTTAGCCACCAGGTCGCGGCGGCTCTGGTTGCCCGGTGTGAAGGAGCGTGGCCACGTGGGCGTGTACTTCAGCACGGCACGCTTGTAGGGAATGTTCGAACCCTCGGCATAGCCAAGCGCCATGCCGACGCCCGAGTCGGGAATGCCGCACACGAGGTCGGCCTCAATATTGTCGGCTTCGCCCATCATCTTTCCGTTGCGCTCGCGTACCTCCTCAGTGTTGATGCCCTCATAGCTCGATGCGGGGAAACCGTAGTAGACCCAGAGGAAGGAGCAAATCTGGCAGCGCTTGAAGGCCGGCTGCAGCACTTCCATCGAGTCGGCAGTCAGACGAACGATTTCGCCGGGGCCTACATCGCGCACGGGCTTATAGTCAAGGTTGGGGAAGCTGGTGGTTTCGCTGCTGGCGGCATAGGCCTGAATGTGCTCGTCGGTGCCGATAGGCGACAGCCGGTGAATGTCTTTCTTGCCAATCACAATCGGCGTGCGGCCCAGGAAGTCGCGGGCAGCAATGATGCCGTTCTCGGTAAGTATGAGCATGGAGCAGGACCCCTTGATTTTCTGATAGACGCGGTTAATGCCGTCGACAAACGACGAGCCCATATTGATGAGCAGCGCAACGAGCTCTGTCTGGTTGATGTTGTTGGCCGACATCTCGCTGAGGTGCATGCGCTGCGCCAGCAGCTCGTCGGCAATTTCGCGCAGATTGTTGATTTTAGCCACCGTCACCACGGCATATCGCCCCAAGTGGCTGTTGACGATGATTGGCTGCGGGTCGGTGTCGCTGATGACGCCCAGTCCCTGTTTGCCGTGAAAACTGTCGAGCTCGTCTTCAAAGCGCGAGCGGAAGTAGTCGCGCTCCAACGAGTGGATGCTTCGGTTAAAGCCTTTTTCCTGGTCGAACGTTACGAGGCCCGCGCGGCGCGTGCCGAGGTGTGAGTTGTAATCGGTGCCGTAAAACAAGTCGTTTACGCACTCCTGTGTGGAGATGGTTCCAAAAAAGCCGCCCATGATTTAGTGTCGCTTGGTTGTTTGAGGGTGCAAAGATACGAAAATCCTCGCGATTATCGAAGTCTTCAGCCATTTTTTTTCGCCAAAGGCGTAATCTCTTGACCTTTCTTATTTTCTATGTACTGCCTTTCCGGGGCGCAAAAGACTGTAGACGTAGTCGAGCAGGAAGTAGAACAGCGTGCCAACGAAGATGCCGGCAATGGCGTCGATGGCATAGTGAGCCTGTATGTAGAAGGTGGCAAAAAACATGAGTACGGCCAGGGGCAGCAGCGTCCAGAAGAGCCAGCGAGAACGTGCTCGCCAGGCCAGCCACAGCAGTACGACGGTGACACCCACATGACTGCTGGGGAAGGCCGCCGTAGGACGCTCGCCGGCATCGTGGGCCTTGATGTTCAGGTCGTGGAAGAAGCCGCCCTCGTAGCCGGGTATGGGCAGGCACTCCTGATGGGTTTCGAAGTAGTGTCCTATGTTGGGAAAGATGCCTTGTGCTATCTGGTCGAGCCCGACGGCCTCAAAATAGAACTGCGGACCGGCCACTGGCAGGAAGATAAAGATGACGTAGAACAGGAAGAACGAGGTGAGCGTGATGAACGAGGCACGCAGGAACTCGTCGTAGCGCAGGAAGAAGTAGTAGACCGTGACGGCTGCTATGATGGGGTAGTAGCTCACGTAGCCCAGGCTGAGCGGCTCGCTGATCCACGGCGACGGCCAGTTCTGCGAGAAGGTGAGCGCCGGCTGACAGTCGAAGAGCTGCTGCTCCCACGTGGCAAAGATGTGGTCGAGGTTCGGAAACATGCGGTTGAACTCGTAGGTATCGGGATACCACCAGCCCAGCAACGACAGCTGTGCCACCACTCGGGCAAGCATCGTCAGCCGGCAGGGCACCATCCGATAGACGCCCCAGAGGGCCAGCGTCATGGCCACTATCTGCACGCGTCCCCACAGCATCGACTCGGGATTATGCACCCGGGTGTAGGTGAACAGCATGATGAGCAGCGTAAACACCAGATAGATAAGCACGCTCCACTCCAACAGCAACAAGCCTTTTACCGGCTTCTTGTCAATTGCAAACAAATATTTCAGAAACTTCATGTCTAAACCGTCAACTCCTCTCTACAGCCACTTGTTATCCTTATACCATTTGATAGTTATCGGCACGCCGCGCTCCAGTGGGTATTCGGGCTTGTAGCCCAGCTCGTCGACGGCCGGTTTGATGTCGCAGCGCCAGTTGCGCTGGCGCAGAATGTGATATTTATCGTTGTTCAATGCCGAAATCTTGCCCGTCAGGTGGCCTATCTTGTCGCCAAAGAACGTCACCACCCGCAGCACCCAGATAGGTGCCGTGATGCGCAACCACCAGGGATTGCCCAGCTCCTGGCGGATGAGATTGCTGAACGTGGCCGACTGGTAGACCTTGCCGTCAGAGAGGAAGTACTTGCGTCCCGTCTGCCCGTGGTCGCACGCCAGGAACACGGCCTGCACCACATCGGCTACGTAGACGAAGGTGATGTCTTGCCGGCGATAGCCCACGGCGAAGTCGGAGTGCTGCTTGATGCTCTTCGCCATGAGGAAATAGTCGCGCTCGCGCGGCCCGTAGACCCCCGTGGGCCTCAGGATGACGTAGGGCAGCGTGGCGGCCTCGGCGCTGTCGAGCCACTGTTCGGCCTCGAGCTTGCTCTGCCCGTAGGCCGTGTTGGGCTGCGGAGTGTCGGTCTCGCGTATTTCCTCGTAGGGCTGCTGCTCGCGAATGGCACCGAAGACGCTGAGCGAACTCAGGTAGACGAAGCGCCTGAGCGGCATCTTGAGTGCCAGCAGCGCGCGCACCAGGTTCTTCGTGCCCTCGGTGTTGATGCGGAAGAAGTCGCGCTTGTCCAGGCATTTCGTCACGCCTGCCGCATGCACCACGTAGTCAAAGTCGTGGCCCCGCAACTGCTCCGTCAGCTGCTGCTCGCTGCTCAGGTTCAGCTCAATGAAGTTGATGCGCTCATCCTGCAGAAACTGCTTCGAACTGCTGCCGCGCACGGCAGCCCACGTGTCCCAGCCCCTGCGCAGGGCTTCTTCGACGATAAACGAGCCGATGAAACCGCTGGCTCCTGTCACTAAGATTTTCATAAAAATGCGAATTTGGGTGCAAAGGTATGAAATAATCTGCTTGTTTTTGAATAAAAATCGTTAATTATAGTGGGGAAACTAAAAAATATCCTTACCTTTGTTCTATAATTACGAACAAAACAAACCTCGATATGACTCAACACACGCTTTTCAAAGCCCGCCTCACCATGCTTTTCGGCATGCTTCTGTCCTGTATTTGCGCCTTTGCCCAGTTCAAGGCCACCGTCGTCGACGCCCAAACGGGCGAGCCTATTCCCTACGCCACCGCTCGCTATGAGGGCAGCACGCTGGCCGCCCGCTGCGATGCCGACGGCGTGCTGACCATCCCGATGAAGGCCGGGCTCGACCAGCTCACTTTCACCTGCATCGGCTACAAGAAGCAGACGGTCACCGTCAATAACGCCATTGCGCGGCAGAATGCCACCGTGAAGCTCTATGCCGACGAGCTGATGATTGGCGAGGTGGTGGTGAAGGCGCGCCACGAGCGCTACCGCCGCAAAGACAACCCCGCCGTGGAGCTCATGCGCCGCGTCATTGCCACGAAGGAGAAAAACGGGCTCAGCACGCTGGAGGCCTACAAAATGGACAAATACTCGAAGCATGTCGTCGCCTTCAACGACGTCACGCCCAAGACCTTCCAGCGCGGACTGCTCAAGCGCTTTAGCTTTCTGAAAGACCATGCCGAGTCGTGTCCGGAGACGGGTAAGCTCATCGTGCCCCTCATCGTCAGCGAGAAAACCTCCGAGGAGTACTACTCGCGTCGCAACGGAGGACGACGCTCGGTGGTCACCGGCGAGCACTCCGACGGTGTCAACACGCTCTTCAGCATCGGCGACTTCGTCACCACCTACGTCAAGGACATCTTCACCGACATCGACATCTATCAGAACAACTGCCGTGTGCTGCAGCATCCCTTCATCAGTCCCGTCTCGTCGACCGAGGCCATCGCCTTCTATCACTACTTCATTGCCGACACCGTGATGGTCGAAGGCCAGCGATGCGTCAGCATTCAGTTCCGCCCCGCCAACGTGCAGGACTTCGGATTCTCGGGCAACCTCTACGTCACCGTCGACCCTGAACCCGTCATCCGCCGCTGCGTGCTCAACATCCACAAGCACACGGGCGTCAACTTCATCGAGAACCTCATCGTCACCCAGGACTTCGAGCTGCAGCCCAACGGCATCAATGCCCTGCGCAAGGACAACATGATTGTGGAGCTGCGCTACACCGAGGACATGATCAAGTTCCACGCACAGCGCCTTTCGGTCTACAACAACATCGACCTGGCCTACGACCCCAGCGCCAAACCGGCTAAAGTGACGCCGCGCTCCGACGAGCAATTCATCAGCCAGCACCGCCCCGTTGCCCTCAGCGAGACCGAAGCCAGCATAGGCCGGCTCATGACCAACACCAAGGACATGGGCGGTTTCGACATCGTGATGATCATCTTCAAGGCACTCATCGAAAACTCCATCGAGCTCACTTCGCAGCCCAGCAAGTTCGACCTCGTGCCGCTCAACACGCTCTACTCCAACAACTACGTCGACGGTTCGCGCTTCCGACTGGGCGGACAGACCACCGCCAACCTCAACCCTCACCTCTTCTGGCGAGGCTATGCCGCCTACGGAACGAAGGACAAGAAATGGAAATACCAATGCGAGCTGGAGTACTCGTTCAATAAAAAGAAGTACGCACCCCACGAGTTTCCCCGCCGAAGCATCGTAGCCTCCTACCTCTACGACGACATGTCGCCCGTCGACCAGTTCTCAGGCACCGACAAAGATAATATGTACACCTCGGTCAAGGCCTCGAAAGTAGAACACATGATGTACGTGCGCAGCCAGACGCTACAGTTCAACTACGAGACCGACGGCCACTTCCTCACCCAACTCGGCCTGACCCACAGCCGGCTGACGCCCGCCGGCAAGATGGTCTACGCCCGCAACCAGGACGGAACGCTGCTGCCTCACATCGACCAGTCGCTGCTACGCCTGCAACTGCGATGGGCGCCGGGCGAGGAGACCGGCAACAGCAAGCAGCGCCGACTGCCCATCAACCACGACGCCCCCGTCTTCACCCTCGAGCACCAGCACTCCTCAAAAGGATTCCTGGGCAGCGACTACACCAGCAACATCACCGAAGCCTCCATCTACAAGCGCTTCTGGCTGCCCCAGTCGATGGGCAACTTCGACGTCTATCTCAAAGGCGGCGTGCAGTGGAACAAGGTGCCGTTCAACTACCTGTTCATCCCCTCGTCGAACCTCAGCTACATCATTCAGTTCGACAACTGGTCGTTCTGCATGCTCGACAACATGGAGTTCCTCAACGACCGCTACGTCTCGCTCTTCGCACATTGGAACCTCGACGGCAAACTGCTGAACCGCGTGCCCCTCATCCGCAAGCTCAAGCTGCGCGAATACATCGGCTTCAAGATGCTTTACGGCCACCTCTCCGACCGCAACAACCCCTATGCCTCGCCCAACGACAACTTCCTGCTGCGATTCCCCGACGACAATGGCCGCCAGACCACCTTCGTCATGGGCCAGCGCCCCTACATGGAGCTCTCCGTGGGCATCGCCAACATCTTCAAGTTCCTCACCGTGCAGTACGTGCGCCGTCTGAACTACCTCGACCAGCCGGGCATGAACACCAAGAAAAACGGTGTGCGCTTTGCCGTCGACATCACGTTCTGACGCAGCAAGGCGCCCTCCTCTTTTTTACAACGCTCTGTTCAGCACTTCGCTCACGTCAGGAGCTTCGGGCTGAGGAGACCATTCGCTCAGGAGTTCGCAGACCGTAAGGCCGGCGGCATTGGTCAGCGTGTGGAGGTAACGGCCGTCGGGCGTGAGCGACAGGCGGCAGGTGAGGGTGTCGTCAAGATAGGTTTCGTGCAGCCAGTGGACGGTGACCGACGTTAGCATCTGCGAGGCCAGCACGTCGTCGGGCATCGTGAGCAGGGCGATGCTGACATAGCTGCGGTTGCTGACATGGAAATTGAAGTCGAGGTCGAGGCGCGTTGCCCGATGCTCCAGCTGCATGTCGACGGTCTGGGGCTTGGGAAACCTTACTTTCTTGTGGCTGGGCGTCATGAGTTCAGGCACTACCGTTAGCTTGTCGGCAAGGAAATCGGTCGGCTCCAGGCGTTTGGTGTCGAGGTTGAGAATGTTCCACTGGCTCGTGCCGGAGGCTATCAGCTGCTCGTTCTTGCCTGATGCAAGCGGCGAAGCCGAGCGGTCGTTGCGGACGATGCGGAAGTCGCAATAGATGCGGAGTGAGGTCAGTTCGCTCACCCACAGCTCGACCGTGAAATCCTCCGACCAGTAGGCGACGGTGGGCTGGATGTCAATCTGAACTTCGGTGATGACCCACATCCGGTGCTGCTTGACAATGTCGAAGGCAGCAACGCCGTGAATGGTCATCAGCCGTGCAAAGCTGTCCTGAAAGTACATGAGCATGGCGTTGGGAGTGAGCCTGTAAAGGGGAGTGATGTCGGAAGCGGTCGCTGTGTAGGTGTGCTTGTATTTCCCGCTGGCACAATTATTCGATTTGTTGTCGACGATAGTGTTCATTCTGTTTATTTACTTATATATTATTCAGTTTCTATTGCGAAGGCGCAAAGGTATTCAAAATTCTGAAAAGCGCCAAACAAAATGCTCAGAAATTGCAATGAATCAAAACGGAAAGCGTTTTGCCATAAATCGCAATTTCTTTACTATCGCTTATTCCATTTGCTCCTGGAGTCTTTCAGCATTTCTTGGCAACTTTTTCAATGGATTCTTTGCGTTCTCAGAAATAATTTGTATCTTTGCCATCAAAATTGACAGATGCGCAGGCGCTTTTAGATTCTTGTAAACAATTATAACTGAAATAACTGAGTATTATGAAAAAACTATTGCCATTTTTGATTGCATCGCTCCTTTCGATGGCGGCCAATGCCTACGATATCAAAGTTGCCAATGCTTATGGCGTTACTATTTACTACAATTATATTAATAATGGCGCGGAGCTGGAGGTTACTT